>NZ_CP114901.1:6000000-6300000 GCF_027497175.1 Verrucosispora sp. WMMD573
TGCCGCAGGTCCGATCGGGGCGCAATGACCGGTGACGGACCTGAAGTCCGATCTGACACCAGCTGACCGTGCTATCGGCATTACACCCCAGCGGGCGTTTGGCCCGATTTCGATGCTTCAGTCGAACTCGCCCAGCTCCGCCCGCCGGTAATGGTCGATCTTGAAGTCGAGCACCTTCAGGTCCTCCTCCAGCTCGGCCATCCGGTGCAGCACCCGTATCCGATGCTCCTCGAACAGCGCCCGGCGGGCACCGAGCGTGCCGTCACCCTGTCGGGCCAACTCGACGTAGCGACGCATGTCGCGCACCGGCATGCCGGTGCGGCGCAGCCGGGTCAGCAGCAGCAGCCAGTTGACGTCCTCCGCAGTGTAGCGACGCCGGCCGGCGGAGTCCCGGCCCACCGGGGCCACCAGCCCCTCCTGCTCGTACCAGCGCAACGTGTGGGTGGTCAGGCCGACCCGCTGGGCCGCCTCGCTGACGGTGAAGGTCGGCTCCCGCGTACCGATGTCCATCGTTCGAGGGTCCCAGCACCGGGCGACCCGGCGCGACCCCGTGACCGCGCTTGCCGAACCGGCCGTATTTCACCTACCGTTGATTTCAACAGACAATGAATTTAGGAGGTGGGCGATGGCCGACGCGATCGCCGTCCGGGGCCTGGTCGTGGACCGGGGCGGACGGCGGGTGCTGCACGGGATCGACGCCACGGTGCCGCGCGGCTCGGTAACCGGTCTGCTCGGGCCGAGCGGCAGCGGCAAGACCACGTTGATGCGGGCGGTCGTCGGAGTGCAGGTGATCGCCGCCGGCACGGTGACGGTGCTCGGGGCCCCGGCCGGCGCGCCGCCACTGCGCCACCGGGTCGGTTATCTGACTCAGGCGCCGAGCGTCTACGCCGACCTGACGGTGCGGGAGAACGCCCGCTACTTCGCCGCGCTGCACGGCCGCGACCGGTCCGAGGCCGACCGTGCGGTGGCCGACGTCGGCCTGGCTTCAGCGGCCCGCCAACTGGTGGGCACTCTCTCGGGCGGGCAGCGCAGCCGGGCGTCGCTGGCCTGCGCCCTGGTCGGCGAGCCCGAGCTGATCGTGCTCGACGAGCCCACAGTCGGCCAGGATCCGGTGCTGCGGGCCGATCTCTGGGCCCGATTCCACGCGCTGGCCGCGACCGGGACGACCCTGCTGGTGTCGAGTCACGTGATGGACGAGGCCGCCCGGTGCGACCGGTTGCTGCTCATCCGCGAGGGACGGCTCGTCGCCGACGACACACCAGCGGCAATCCGGACCGCCGCCGGGGTGGACGACCTCGACGAGGCGTTCCTGCGGCTGATCAGGGCCGCACAACCCGACCGGTCCGGGGAGGCGTGATGAGCCCGCGCATTCTGGCCGCCACCGTCGCCCGCATCCTGCGGCAGCTGCGCCACGACAAACGAACCATCGCGTTGCTGGTGGCCGTGCCCACCGTCCTGCTCACCCTGGTCTACTACATGTACGCCGACCAGCCCACGCCGCCCGGCCAGCCGTCGACATTCGACCGGATCGCCCTGGTGATGCTCGGCTTCTTTCCGTTCATCATCATGTTCTTGGTGACCAGCATCGCGATGCTGCGCGAGCGCACCACCGGCACGCTGGAACGGCTGCTCACCACCCCGCTGGCCAAGACCGACCTGCTCTTCGGGTACGGGATCGCCTTCGGGCTGGCCGGCGCGGTGCAGGCCGGCCTCGCCTCCGCCGTCGCGTACTGGGTCTTCGGCCTGCAGACGGCCGGCAGCAGTGCGCTGGTCATCATGATCGCCGCACTGAACGCGGTGCTCGCCGTCGCGCTCGGACTGCTCTGCAGCGCCTTCGCCCGCACCGAGTTCCAGGCCGTACAGTTCATGCCGGTCGTGGTCGCACCCCAACTGCTGCTCTGCGGGTTGTTCGTGCCCCGCGACGAGATGGCCGGCTGGTTGCAGGCGATCAGTGACGTGCTGCCCCTGTCGTACGCCGTCGAGGCCCTACAGGAGGTCGGCGCGCACGCCGAGCCGACCGGGACGATGTGGCGCGACGTGGCGATCGTCGCCGGCGCGGCGGTGCTGGCGCTGGTACTCGCCGCGGCCACCCTGCGCCGGCGCAGCGGCTGACGACGCCGGGCCGGCCCGGCGCGTCGATCGCGCGCCGGGCCGGCGACGACGCGGACAGGAGCGAGGGAGGGCGATGGTAGGGCGCAGCGGACGGCGACCCGGCAAACCCGGCACCCGGGACACGATTCTCGACGCCGCCCGGGCCGTCTTCGCCGAACGCGGCTACGACGCCAGCACCATCCGGGCCATCGCCACCTCCGCCGCGGTCGACCCGGCCCTGGTGCACCACTACTTCGGCACCAAGGAACAGCTCTTCCTGGCCGCCATGCGCTTTCCGGTGAACCCGGGAGAAGTGCTGCCCAAGGTGCTCGCCGGTGACCGTGCCGCCCTGGGCGAACGGCTGGTACGCATGTTCGTCACGGTCTGGGACTCGCCCGCCGGTGCCGCCGGGGTGGCCCTGCTGCGCTCCGCGGTGAGCAGCGAGTGGACCGCCCGCCTCCTGCGCGAGTTTCTCACCACCCAGGTGCTGCGCCGGGTCCTCGACCACCTCGACGTCGACCCGGCCGAGGTGCCGCTGCGCGGATCGCTGGTGGCCAGCCAACTCGTCGGGCTGGCGCTGATGCGCTACGTGATCCGGCTGGAGCCGGTCGCCTCCGCCGCGCCGGAGACCCTGATCGCCACGGTCGGCCCGACCGTGCACCGCTATCTCACCGGCGACCTCGGCCGCCCAGCCGCCGAGGTCGGGCCGCCTAGCCCGCGCTGAGCACCGGCTCCAGCAGCCGGGTCAGCTCGGCCTGGTCGGTCAACCGGCGGCCGAAGGCGAGCCGGGCGCGGCGCCGGGCGCCCGGCCGGCCGAAGGTCACCAGCATCCCGTACCTGTCGATCCGCTCGACCCGGGGCGCGTGGTCGGCCGGACCGGCGGCCAGGCCGAGCTGCCGGCGCAGGTAGTCAGTCATCTGCTGGGCGCGGTCCTCGCCCAGGTGGGCGAGCAGCCCCGCCTCGACCGGGTGCAGCGGATCCGGCTCGGACTCGGCGTACGCGGCAGGGTCGATCCGGCGCAACTCGCCGGCCCGGTGCCAACGCGCCTCCGCCACCTCGAAGCGGAACAGCCGAAAGCGGGTGCCGACGTCGAGCAGGTCGCCGGTGGGCTCCACCGCGGCGAAATCCACCGCGGCGGCCCGCGCCTCGTCGCCGACCAACCGACGCGCCCAACCGGAGACCAGCGCCCGGCCGAGGGACGGCGCTCCGGCGGCGGGCGGCAGATCGAGCACGTCGAGCACCACCGCGACGGCGCGCTCCTCGGCACCGGCGTCCAGCGCCGCCGCGAGATCGCTGACCACCGGCACCAGCAGCAGCACCCGACCCTCGGCGTCGGTGGCGTGGCGCGCGTGGTGCAGACCGGGCCGGCAGGCCAGGTGTACGAGGCCGGGCAACCGGCCGGCAACCAGGGTCCGGACGATCTCAGCGGGGCTGGGCCGCATGACACGACCTCCTTTGAGGTTAGGCTTACCTAACTTGGAGGGTATGGCATCGGCCCGGCGGCGTCTACCGGGTCTGCTCAAGCCACGAGGCGTAGAGCAGCCCGTACACCGAATCCGGCTCGCGGATCAGCTCGTCGTGCGAGCCACGCTGCACGACCCGCCCCCGGTCCACCACGATCACCTCGTCGGCGTTCTGCGCGGTCGACAGCCGATGCGCGATCGCCAGGGTGGTCCGACCCCGGGTCACCGCGTCCAACGTCCGCTGCAACCGCACCTCGGTGGCCGGGTCCACCGCGCTTGTCGCCTCGTCCAGCACCAGCAGATCCGGATCGGCCACGTACGCCCGGGCCAACGCCACCAACTGACGCTCCCCCACGCTCAACGCCTCGCCACGCTCACCCACCCCGGTCGACAGCCCGGCGGGCAGCCCGTCCAGCCAGTCGGCCAGACCCAGCTCGGTGAAGGCGGCGGTGAGCTGTTCATCGGTCAGCTCCGGACGGGCGAAGCGGACGTTGTCGGCCACCGTGGCGTCGAACAGGAAACCGTCCTGGGGAACCATCACTACCCGGGAGCGCAGCGAATCGAAGCGCACGTCGGTCAGCGGCACCCCGGACAGCAGCACCGCCCCCGCCGTGGGGTCCATCAGCCGGGTCACCAGCTTGGCGAAGGTGGTCTTGCCGCTGCCGGTCTCACCCACCACCGCCACCCGACTCTTCGCCGGAATCTCCAGGCTGATGTCGTGCAGCACCGTCGGACCGCCCGGATAGGCGAAACGTACGCCGCCGAAGCGGATGTCCAGCGGCCCGGTGGGCAGCTCACGCCCCTGCGAGCCGGGATCCGCCACATCCGGCTCGACGTCCAGCACGTCGAGCACCCGACGCCAGCCGGCGATCGCGTTCTGCGCCTCGTTGAGCACCTCGGTGGCGATCTGCACCGGCTGGATGAAGAGCGTCACCAGGAACAAGAACGCGGTGATCTCACCGATGCTCAGCGTCCGGTCGGCACCGAGGAACACCCCCAGCACCACCACACCTGCCAACGCCAGGCCGGCGGCCAGCTCACCTACCGAGCTGCCGAGAATGCTGATCCGGATCGCCTTCTGCTGCGCCCGCCGCTGGCCGTCGATCGCCTCGTCCAGCCGCCGGGCGGTGCGCCCCGCGATGCCGTACGCCCGGATCACCGGCGCGCCGACCACGCTCTCCCCGACCGCCGCCAGCAGGGCGCCCGTACGCTGCCGAACCACCCCGTACGCCCCGGCGAGCCGACGTTGGAGCAGCCGGATCACCAACACCGCCGGCCCGAAGGCGGCGAACACCACAAGCGTCAACTGCCACGAATACGCCAGCATCACGACCGTGGTGACCGCCAACTGCCCCAGGTTGACCAGCAGGATCACCCCGCCCCACTGGAGGAACTGGGTGATCTGGTCGACGTCGCTGGTGACCCGGGAGACCAGTGAACCGCGCCGCTCCGACTGCTGGTGCAGCATCGACAGGTCGTGCACGTGCCGGAAGGCGCGCACCCGTACCCCAGCCAGCGCCGTCTCGCTGACCGTGAACAGTCGGCGCATCATCAGGTAGCCACAGGTCGTGGTCACCACCAGCACCGCCGCGGTGACCGAGACCACCACGAACAACGCGTTCAGGTCCAACCCGCCGGTGATACCCCGGTCGATGCCCTGCTGCACCGCCACCGGCACGGCCACCCGGCCGACCATGTACACAAGCGCCAGACCGAGGGTGCCGGCCAGCCCGACCCGCAGTTCCGGGGAGAGCGACAGCCCCCGACGCAGCGTCCGCCACGTCGACTCGGGCTGCTCCGGCGCTTCGCCGACCGTCACCGGTCCACCTCCAGTCCGGAGGTCATCGGGGTGACCTCGTCGTACGTGCGCTGTCGGTCGTGGTCGACCTCGGCCTGCTCGTAGGCGGTGACCAGATCGGCGTAGCCCGGCACCGTGGCCAGCAGCGTGCTGTGGGTGCCCCGCGCCACCACCCGCCCCTGCTCCAGGTAGATGACCTCGTCGGCGAGGGCGATGGTCGCCCGCCGGTAGGCCACCACCAGGATCGACGCGCCCGGGCCACCGCCGGCGGACGAGCGCAGGCCGGCCAGGATGGCGGCCTCCACCCGGGGGTCGACCGCGCTCGTCGCGTCGTCGAGCACCAGCAGGCGGGGGCGACCCGCCAACGCCCGGGCCAGGGTGAGTCGCTGCCGCTGGCCGCCGGAGAGGGAGGTGCCCCGCTCACCGACCATGGTGTCCAGCCCATCGGGCAGGGCGGCGACGAACCCGTCGGCCTCGGCCAACCGCAACGCGGCCCAGACGGCCTCGTCGTCGACGCCGGGCCGGTCCAGCGACACGTTGGCCCGCACGGTGTCGTCGAAGACGAACGGCACCTGGGCGACCAGCGCGGCGGTACCGGCGAGCACATCCGCGGCCAGGTTCCGGACGTCCACCCCGTCGATGCTGACCGTGCCCGACCGGGGATCGACAAGCCGGACCGCCAGCGCGGTGACGGTGGACTTGCCGGCGCCGGTCGGCCCGACCAGGGCGACGGTCTTCCCGGCCGGCACGGTGAAGGTGACCTCGCCCAGTACCTCGGTGCCGGGCAGGTGCGCCTCGGCGGGTTCGTAGGCGAAGCCGACGTCGGTGAAGGTGAGCGTGGCCGGCGTCGCCACGTCCGGGTCCGGCCGGGTGTCGCCGTACGGCATCTCGCCGGTGGCGTCGAGCACCCGGCGGATCCGGTCCCAGCCGGCGACGCTGCGCGGCAGTTCGGCCAGCACCCAGCCGATGGCCCGCACCGGGAACGCCAGCACGGTGAAGAGGAAGGCCACGCTGACCAACTCGGACACCTCGATGGCGCCCTGCCGCAGCCGGTACGCGCCGACCACCAGCACCGCGAGGGTGCCGAGACTGGGCAGCGTCTCCAGCATCGGGTCGAAGATGCCCCGCAGCCGACCGACCGAGATCAGCGCGTCGCGCAACTGGCCGGCCCGCGCCGCGAACCGGGCGGTCTCCTGCGCCTCCCGCCCCATCGTCTTGACCACCAACGCGCCGTCGAAGCTCTCGTGCGCGATCCCGCTGACCTCGGCGCGCAGCCGTTGCGCCCGCGCCTGGCGTGGGGCCATCCGGCGGGAGTACGCCACGTTGAGCGCGAACAGGGCCGGGAAGACGGCCAGCCCGACCAGCGCCAGTGCCCAGTCGACGGCGAACAGCGACGTCACCGCGCCGATCAGCATCACCAGCGTGCCCACCGCGAAGGGCAGCGGTGCGATCGGCTGCCAGGCGGCCTCGACGTCGGAGTTGGCGTTGGACAGCAACGTGCCTGTCGCGTTGCGGTGGTGCCAGGACAGCGGCAGTTCCAGGTACCGGCGGGTGACCCGACGGCGGTAGGCGGCCTGCAGGCGGAACTGCATGTAGCCGGCGCCGAGCCGGCGACCGAAGATGCCGACCACCCGCAGCACACTCAGCCCGAGCAGTGCCGCGGCGGCCAGCGCCAACGCGCCCACCGCCACCGAACCGCTCTCGACGGCCGGCACCACCACATCACCGACGACCGCGCCGACCACGAACGCGCTGGCGACCACCATCAGACCGAACAGCACGCTGCCGGCCACCGCGACCGCGAAGATCCTCGGTTGTTCGCGGATGGCCCGCCCGAGGACGGTCAGCCCGCGACCGAGCACGTCCCGACTAGTCCCGCTCGCCACATTCTCCCCCGCCGTAAGCCGCCACAATCCTCTCTCATCCTTACCGCTACCGGCCGGGTACGCCGACCCCCGGCGATATGTCCGACGTCACCCCGGGGATCCGACGCCACCCCGAGGACCCGCCGGCCGCGGAGGGCTCGGGACGCGAGCTGGGCCGCACCGGCTTACCATCACTGCCATGCCGCGGTACGCCCGATCGGAGCGCGAGGCGCTCACCGAGCTGATGTCCGCCCTGGGTCCGGACGCCCCGACCCTCAACGAGGGCTGGACGACCCGTGACCTCGCCGCGCACCTGGTGGTCCGGGAGCGTCGTCCGGACGCCGCAGCGGGCATCGTCCTGCCGCCGCTGGGCGGGTACGCCGAGCGGGTGCGGCGCCAGATCGCCGCCCTCGACTGGACCGAGTTGCTCGGCCGGGTGCGACGTCCTCCGCTGTGGAGCCCGGTGAGCAATCCGCTGACCGACGAGCTGACCAACACGCTGGAGTTCTTCATCCACCACGAGGACGTACGCCGCGCCCGGGCCGGCTGGCAGCCCCGGGAGTTGCCGGTGGGATTGGAGCGGGGGCTGTGGCGACGCGTGTCGACGCTGAGTCGACTGGCGCTGCGCCGCTTCCCGGCCCAGGTGCTGGTGCAGGCGCCCGGCCACGGCGAGGTGGCCACCGGCCGTGGCGGTGCACCGCTGCGGCTGGTCGGCACGCCCGGTGAGCTGGCCCTGTTCCTGTCCGGCCGGCAACGTGCGGCGCGGGTGCAACTCGATGGCACGGCGGCCCTGGCCGATCGGCTCCGCACCGCCAGCCTGGGCTTCTAACCGTCTGTGCGGAACCGGTCACGGCAAAATCCGAAACGTTACTCGCTGCATCGACCGACCGGTATCGGGGCTCCCGTACGCTGACCCGCGCCGCCTCGTGGGGGGGTGGCAACAGGGAGCGCGATGCGAAGCTTTGTGGTTTCGGCCCTGCGCGAGCCTCCGTTCGCTGGCGTCCGACACGAGGACACCGAGCGCGTGGCCCGGGAGAGCGCGGACTGGGCGCGGGAGCTGGGCCTGATCGGTAACGGGCAGCGGCTGCACCGGGCGGATGCCGCCGGGCTAGCCGGGCGGGCCTGTCCGCAGGCGCCACCGGAGCGCCTGCGCCTACTGACCGACCTGATCTCCTGGCTGTTCGTGATGGACGACGCCTGCGACGAGGACGGGCTGGGCGCCGAACCCACCCTGCTCGCACCGACCGTGGCTGCGCTGCTGGACGTGCTGGACCGCCAGGGCGCGCCGGGTCCGGTGCCGCCCGGCGCGGCCGGGACGCTGGCGCTCGGCCTGGCCGACCTGTGTCAGCGGGTACGTGGCCACCGGCGTCCGGCGGTGCTGCTGCGGTTCGTCGCCGGGATGCGCGAGTACCTGCTCGCGCTGCTGTGGGAGGCGGCGAACCGGGAGCACGAGCGGGTCCCGCCGATCGACGAGTACGTCCAGATGCGCCGGCACACCGGCGCCGTGTACCCCAGCCTCACCCTGACCGACCTGGCGCTGGACGGTTTTCCGCCGGCCGTACGCAGAGCCGACCCCGGGTGGGCCACCCTGGAGGTGCTGGCCGCCGACCTCATCTGCTGGTGCAACGACGTCTTCTCCTACCGCAAGGAGCACCGGGGCGGGCCGGACGCACACAACCTGATCACGGTGCTGACCCGGGAGACCGGTGACGAGTCGGCGGCGCTGCGGGCCGCCGCCGACCGGTTCAACGATCGACTCGGGGCGTACCTGGCGGCCGAGACCGATCTGTTGGCCAGCCACGGCGACGCGGTCCGCCCAGCGTTGGACACCCGACGGAACTGGATCCGGGCCACCTACGACTGGTCGCGGGCGGCGGCGCGCTACGAGTGAGACGAGGGCGCCTTTCACGGGACGAGGCTGGTAGATGATCGTCAGGGCTAGCCGACGCCCGGGGGCAGGCAATACCCTTCGGTAACGAACACCGACCGTGACGACCGTCACGCCTCCACCCCCGAAGGCGGCTACAGCGATGGCTCTCGATGTACCGTACAGCTCCATTCCTGACATGTTTCTCAAGCGCGTCGCGGCCTCCCCTGACCGCCACGCTTTCGCCCACCCCGGCCCGGACGGTCCGGTCTGGCTGACCTGGGCTCAGGTCTCCCAGCGGGCCACGGCGATCGCCGCCGGCCTGCACGGCCTGGGCGTCGGTCAGGAGGACCGGGTCGCGATCCTGGCGAACACCCGGCTCGAATGGGTGATCGCCGACTTCGGCATCATGTGCGCCAGCGGCGCCACGACCACTGTCTACCCGACCACCGAGCCGGAGGACGCCACCTACATCATCTCCGACTCCGGCTCCAAGGTGCTGTTCGCGGAGAACCCGGACCAGGCGGCCAAGATCGCCGGAGCGCAGCTGCCCGCGCTGACCCACGTGGTCCTCTTCGACGGCGCCTCCGACCCGTCCGCGGCAGTGCCGCAACTGACCCTCGCCGAGTTGGAGGAGCAGGGCGCCCAGCGGCTCGCCGAGGACCCGGAGCTGATCGAGCGCCTGGTCGCCGGCATCGGCCCGGACCATCTGGCCACCCTGATCTACACCTCCGGCACCACCGGTCGCCCCAAGGGCGTCGAGCTGCTGCACGGCGGCTGGTGCTGGGAGGGCGTGGCGCAGGAGGCGGTCGGGCTGCTCCGCGAGGATGACCTCCAGTACCTCTGGCTGCCGCTGTCCCACTCGTTCGGCAAGACGCTGCTCTGCGGCGCCACGCATGTCGGCCTGCCCACGTACGTGGACGGCCGGGTCGACAAGCTCGTCGAACTACTCTCGGTGGTCCGCCCGACGCTGATGTGCGGCGCACCCCGGGTCTTCGAGAAGGTCTACAACAAGTCGGTCACCACCGCGCAGGACGCCGGTGGGGCGAAGGCCAAGATCTTTGCCTGGGCGGTCGGCGTCGGTAAGGAGAAGGTCGCCCTGGAGCAGGCCGGCAAACCGGTGCCGGGCGGGCTGAAGCTCAAGTACACGCTGGCGGAGAAGCTGGTCTTCAGCAAGCTCCAGGCCCGGCTCGGCGGCCGGATCCGGGTGCTGGTCTCCGGCGCCGCCCCGCTCAGCCCGGAGATCGCCACCTTCTTCGCCGCGGCGAACCTGCCGATCTCCGAGGGCTACGGTCTGACCGAGACCAGCGCCGGCAACTTCGTCAACCCGCCCGACGGGCTGCGGATCGGCACCGTCGGCAGGGCGATGGGCGACCTTGAGTGCCGCATCGACACCGACGGCGAGATCCTGCTCAAGGGCCGGCCGGTGATGCGGGGCTACCACAACCTGCCCGAGGAGAGCGCCGCCGCGTTCACCGAGGACGGCTTCTTCCGTACCGGTGACATCGGCAGCCTCGACGACGACGGCTACCTGCGCATCACCGACCGCAAGAAGGACCTGGTCAAGACCTCCGGCGGCAAGTACGTCGCACCGTCGCACATCGAGGGCATGTTCAAGGCCACCTGCCCGTACACCTCGCAGGCCGTGGTGATCGGTCAGGCCCGCAACTACTGCACGATGCTGGTCACGCTGGATCCGGACGCCATCGCGGGCTGGGCCGCCGGCACCCCGCTGGAGGGCCGCCCGTACAGCGAGATCGTCGCCTCCCCCGAGGCCCAGGCCATGGTGGAGGAGTACGTCGCCCAGCTCAACCAGAAGCTGAACCGCTGGGAGACCATCAAGAAGGTCACCATCCTGCCGCGCGACCTCACCATCGAGGACGGCGAGATCACCCCGTCGCTGAAGATCAAGCGCCGTGGAGTGGAGAACAGTTTCGCCGACGAGATCGACAAGATGTACGCCGGCACCGTCGCCGAGATCTGACGGCCCATCGCGTCGGCCCCGCACCCGTCCCTCCCCGGGGTGCGGGGCCGATCCGTGTCGCGCCACGGACGGCGGCGAGTCGACCGCTCAGGCGATGACGCTCGGCTCGCGCCAGCGGGGCTGCCCCGCCCGGTCCAGGTCGTACCGGACCGCCGCGATCCGCCCGACCGCCTCGACCAGGTCGGCGGCCGGCAGGGTGAACGGCAGCCGCAGGAAACGCTCAAGCGTCCCGTCGAGACCGAAACGGGGTCCGGGCGCCAGGCGTACGCCGACCTCCTCGGCGGCCCGCGCCAGGGCGCTGGAGATCGGCCCGTCCAGTTCGGCCCAGAGGGTCACCCCGCCGCGCGGGACGGTGACCCGCCACTCCGGCAGCCGGGCGGCCAGCGCCCCGAGCAACGCGTCACGCTGCACGGCCAGTTGCGCCCGCCGGGCGGTCACGATGGCCGGCGCGACCTCCAGCAGGTGCACCGCGACCAACTGGTCCAGCACCGGGCTGGACATGTCCACCCCCACCCGCGCCGCGGCCAGCCGTTGCACCTGCGGCGCCGAGGTGCGGATCCAGCCGATCCGCAGCCCGCCCCAGAACGGCTTGCTCATGCCGCCGACGCTCACCACCCGGGAGTGCCGGTCGAAGCTCGCCGTGGGCGGCGGCAGGTCCGTCCCGTCCAGCGGCAGGTCCACGAACGACTCGTCGATCACGAGGTCGGTGCCGACCGCGTGCGCGGTGGCCACCAGCCGTTCCCGCAGCTCGGCCGGCATCAGGTGGCCGGTCGGATTCTGGAAGTCGGGGATCAGGTACCCGACCCGGGGCCGCACCTGCCGCAGCGTGCCGAGCAGGAGGTCCGCGTCCCAGCCGTCGGCGTCGGCGGCCAGACCGTACGTGGTGATCCGGGCTCGTCGGGCGGCGAGCGCGGCGAGCGCGTTGGGATAGCTCGGCGACTCGACGAGCACCCCGCCGCCGGGCGCCAGCGCCAGCCGCAGCACCAGGTCCAGGGCGTGCTGCGTACCGTTGGTGACCATGATCTGGTCGGGCGAGGTGGGCAGGCCCCGCTCGGTGTACCGCTGGGCGACCGCCTCCCGCAGCTCGATGATGCCGATCGGGTGGTACCCGGCGCCGCTCAGATAGCGGGGCAGGTCCTCCGCCGCCGCGCGGGCCGCCGGCAGCAGCTCGGGCGGGGCGGCCAACGCCGCCACTCCGAGGTCGAGCATGTCCCGGTCGTCCAGCGGGATCCAGAGGCCGTTGGGCGCCACCCGGTGTGTACCCGGCAGCATCGTCCAGCTTCCGGCACCCCGCCGGCTGGCCAGGTGCCCGCTGTCGCGCAACTCGCGGTACGCGGCCGTGACGGTGGTACGGCTGATCCGCAGCGCCTCGGCCAGGTCGCGTTCGGCCGGCAGGCGTACGCCGAGGGGTAGCCGCCCGTCGGCGAGCAGACCGCGTACCGCCCCGGCCAGCGCGGCGTAGTCGGGGCTGCGTCGCCGGCCGGGCAGGGCGTGCCACTGCCCGAGCAGCCGGGCCAATTGGACCCCGCGCACCTGACTGACCATGGCCACTCTCCCAATATTGGCTCTATCACGAGGCCAATTGGCACCTAGAGTGGCATGCGTGGCAATAATTGGCAACCTTCGGCACCGGCCGACCCGACGACTCACCCACCTCTTCGTCGGGCTCGCCCTCTACGGCTTCAGCATGGCGCTGATGATCCGCTCGGGGCTCGGGCTGAACCCGTGGGACGTCTTCCACCAGGGGTTGTCCCGACTGACCGGCCTGAGCATGGGCACCGTGGTCATCGCGGTGGGCGCGCTGGTGCTGCTGGCCTGGATCCCGCTGCGCCAGCGCCCCGGTCTCGGCACCGTCGCCAACGTGGTGGTGATCGGCCTGGCGGTCGACGCGACCCTGGCCCTGCTGCCACCCGGAGGGCCACTAGCGCTGCGAATCGTCCTGCTGGTCGTCGGGATCGTCGGCAATGGCGCGGCCACCGCGCTCTACCTCGGCGCCCGCCTCGGCCCTGGCCCCCGGGACGGACTGATGACCGGCCTGGTCGCCCGCCGCCCCGGCCGGTCACCACGTCTGGTCCGCACCGTCATCGAGGTCGGCGTGCTGGCCGTGGGAGCGGTGCTCGGCGGCACGGTCGGCATCGGCACCATCGCCTACGCGCTGACCATCGGACCGCTGGCCCAACTGTTCCTGCCGCTGTTCGACGTCGCCGAACCGAATCCAGCTGCACTGGTCGAGCCAGCCCCGGCGGCCTGACGAGCACCCGGCGCCGCCGACACATACCGGATCGGATCGATCCCGTCCACCCACATCGACTGTCGGCAATCATGATGCCACTCACGGTCGCAGTGCGACGGTCGGTGTTTTCCTGGAGCCGGGTCGCCCGGCAGAATCTCCGCATGGGGGACAACGCCTGGCGTCGCACCGACGCATGGATCTTCGTCTCGCTGGTGATCGCCAGCGGCGCCGGACGCCACCGACGGTCCACGACCACCCGCCGCCCCGAGGGGGTACGCCTCGCCGACGTGCTCTCCACAGCCGACCATCTCGACCGCAGCATCCCCGATCGGCACGACATCGAAAAGGCGATCCGTCGGCTGCTCGGCGCCGGGCTGGTCGACGTCTCCGACGGCTGGTTCCGGATCACGCCCGACGGCGAGCACCTGTGGCGCTCACGACCCAGCGCCGGACTGGCCACCACCGTCGACACCGTGCAGGGCGTGCTCAGCCGCCGGCATGCGCCCGGCACCGCAGACTGGCACCTCGACGAGCAGGAGCACGCCGCCGCCGTGCAGGAGTATCTGGTGCGATCCATCCCGATGCCCCGGCGCTCCCCCGAAGGACACTCCGGCCGCGGCTGACCGCCGCGCCCTCCGCTGCGGCCGTCCGGATGCGACCCGCCCGCCGCAGTGCCCCGCCGGCGTCAGCGCACCGGGTGACCGGCGCCGCGCAGCACGTCCTTGACCTCCGCCACGGTCAGCTCCCCGAAGTGGAACACACTGGCGGCCAGCACCGCGTCGGCGCCGGCACCGATCGCCGGAGGAAAATGGGCCGCCGCACCGGCGCCCCCACTCGCCACCACCGGCACGTCGACGACCCGGCGCACCGCGCCGATGAGCTCCAGATCAAACCCGGCCTTCGTGCCGTCGGCGTCCATCGAGTTGAGCAGGATCTCACCCGCGCCCAGCTCGGCGCCGCGCCGCGCCCATTCCACGGCGTCCAGCCCGGTGCCGCGCCGCCCGCCGTGCGTGGTCACCTCGAAGCCACTGGCAGTGGTGCCCGCCGGTGCCCGCCGCACGTCGAGGGAGAGCACCAGCACCTGCCGACCGAACCGCTCCGCGATCTCCGCGAGCAACTCCGGGCGGGCGATCGCCGCCGTGTTCACCCCGATCTTGTCGGCACCCGCGCGCAGCAGGGTGTCCACGTCCGCCACCGTCCGCACCCCGCCGCCGACGGTCAGCGGGATGAAAACCGACTCCGCCGTACGCCGGACCACGTCGAGCATCGTGCCCCGGTCACTCGACGACGCGGTGACGTCGAGGAAGGTCAACTCGTCGGCGCCCGCCCGGTCGTACGCGGCGGCCAGCTCCACGGGATCGCCCGCGTCCCGCAGGTCGACGAAGTTGACGCCCTTGACCACCCGTCCCGCGTCCACGTCGAGACAGGGGATCACCCGCACCGCCACCGTCATGCGACGAGCCTATCGCCGCCCGCACGACGGTCGCCGGCCCGACCGCGTCGACGGGGTGCGCCGCCGGTCACAGCCGGACCAACATCTTGCCGAGGTTCTCCCCCCGCAGCAGGCCGAGGAAGGCCGCCGGGGCGTTCTCCAGCCCGTCGACGATCGTCTCGTCGTAGAACAGGGTGCCCTCGCGCAGCCAGCCGGAGACCTCCCGGACGAACTCATCCCGCAGGTGCCCGTGGTCGCTGACCAGGAAACCGCGCAGGGTCAGCCGCTTGCCGATGACCTGCGCCAGGTTGCGCGGCGCGGCCGGCGCCTCGGTGTCGTTGTAGTGCGCGATCATGCCGCAGATCGCCGCCCGGCCGTGCAGGTTCATCGACGCGATCGCCGCCTCCAGATGCTCGCCGCCGACGTTGTCGAAGTAGACGTCGACGCCGTCCGGGGCGGCGGCCCGCAGCAGGTCGCGTACCGGGCCGTCGTGGTAGTCGAAGGCCGCGTCGAAGCCGAGCGCCCGCAGTCGCTCGACCTTGGCCGCCGATCCGGCGCTGCCCACCACCCGGCCCGCGCCGCGGAGCCGGGCGATCTGGCCGACCATGCTGCCGACCGCGCCGGCCGCCCCGGAGACGAAGACCGTCTCGCCCGGACGCATCGCGGCCACCTCCAGCAGCCCGGCGTACGCGGTCAGCCCGGTCATCCCGAGCACACCGAGGTACGCGGTCACCGGCGCGAGATCCGGGTCGACCTTCCGGGCGGCCTTCGCCTCGACCAGCGCGTAGTCCCGCCAACCGAGACCGTGCAGCACGGTGTCGCCCGGGGCGAACCCGTCGGCCTCGCCACTTACCACCTCGCCGACCGCCCCACCGTCCAGCGGCGCGTCCAGGGCGAACGGTGGCACGTAGGACCGCACGTCGTTCATCCGCCCGCGCATGTACGGGTCCACCGACATGTACCGGTTGCGGACCAGCAGCTGCCCCGGGCCGGGCGGGGGCACCTCGGCGGAGACGAGCCGGAAGTTGTCCTCGGTGGGCCAGCCCTGCGGGCGCGAGGCCAGCTGGATCTCACGGTTGGTGGGCACGGGAGCGTCCTTTCCACTGCCGTCGGGGCGATGGCAACGGCGAGGCCGGGGCGGAACCCCGGCCGGGGGTCACGGGTTGGCCAGGACCGCCAGGGCCTGCGCCACGGTGAATGCCTCCGCGTACAGCGCCTTGCCGGCGATGACCCCCTCCACGCCCACCGACTCCAGAGTGGCCAGCGCCCGCAGGTCGTCCAGGGTGGAGACGCCGCCGGAGGCGATCACCGGGGCGGTGGTACGGGCACACACCTCGCGCAGCAGGTCCAGGTTCGGCCCGCGCATGGTGCCGTCCTTGGTGATGTCGGTGACCACATACCGGGAAGCGCCGGCCTTGTCGAGCCGCTCCAGCACCTCGTACAGGTCGCCGCCGTCGCGGGTCCAGCCCCGGGCCGCCAGGGTCCGCCCACGCACGTCCAGCCCGATCGCGACCCGGTCGCCGTACTCCGCGCAGACCCGGTCGCACCACTGCGGATCCTCCAGCGCGGCGGTGCCGATGTTCACCCGCTCGGCACCGGTGGCCAGCGCGGCACGTAGCGAGGCGTCGTCCCGGATGCCGCCGGACAGCTCGACCCGTACGTCGAGACGGCGGACCACCTCGGCGAGCAAGCCGGCGTTGCTGCCCCGGCCGAACGCGGCATCGAGATCGACCAGGTGGATCCACTCGGCACCGTCGCGCTGCCACGCCAGCGCGGCCTCCAACGGGTCGCCGTAGGTGGTCTCGCTGCCCGCGGCGCCCTGCACGAGCCGAACGGCCTGGCCGTCGGCGACGTCCACGGCAGGCAACAGGGTGAGGCTCATGTGTCGTGTCCCTCTCGGATGGTCAACGGCGGTCCAGGGCGATCACCACGATCACCGGCAGGACGAGCAGCAGTAGCAGGATCAGCCCGACCCGCAGCGCCAGATCGGGCACGAACACCCAGATGAGGGTGATCGCGGCCAGGGTGAGCGCCACGATCGCGGCCCGCTCGCCCTGGGAGTATCTCGGCAACCTGCCGGTGCGGCCACGACGCACCGTCGGCACCACCCGGCGGACCAGCGCCCGACGGCGGGCCCGACGGGCGGTGGCCCGCTCGCGCAACACCCGTTGCCGGGCCGCCTCCGCCTCGCGGGCCGCCCGGCGCTGGGCCCGTTCCCTGCTCACGGTGCCTCCCCGCAGGTGTGCCCCACCGGCTCAACCACCGGCGGGCACGGTGGCCAGCCAGTTGCGCAGCAACGCGGCACCGGTGTCGGCGGACTTCTCGGGGTGGAACTGGGCGGCCGACAGCGCGCCGCGTTCCACCGCCGCGACGAAGTCACAGTCGTGGTGGGCCGTGGTCACCCGGGCCCCGGACGCCGTCAACGCGGCGGGATCGCCCACCGCGTACGAGTGGACGAAGTAGTACCGGCTGTCGGCGGGCAGCCCGGCGAAGAGCACCGAACCGACCGGTGCCTGCACGGTGTTCCAGCCCATGTGCGGCAGCCGGGCGGCGGCGAGCCGGGTGACCGAGCCCGGCAGCAGGCCCAGTCCCTTGGTCACCACTCCGTGCTCGTCACCGGACTCGAAGAGGATCTGCATGCCGACACAGATGCCCAGCACCGGACGACCGGCGGCGACCCGCCCGGCGATCACCGGCCCGGCGCCGATCGCCTCGATGCCGGCCACACAGGCGGCGAAGGCGCCCACTCCGGGAACCACCAGACCGTCGGCGTCGGCCGCGGCGGCGAGATCACCGCTGACCAGCACGTCGGCGCCGGCCGCGGCCAGCGCCCGCTCGGCGGAGCGCAGGTTACCCGAGCCGTAGTCGAGCACCACGATCCGACGTCGCCCGCCCGGGGCGAACCCGCCGGTCATGATCCCTCCCCCGGCAGCAGCCAGAGCACCCCCGCGGCGGTGGCCAGCACGGCCAGCAGCGCGGTGACCACCACCGCGCCGCGGGGCGCACCCTGCCGATGCAGGGACAACGCCCCGCCGACCAGCACGCCGGCCAGGATCAGCAGCAATGTGGGCAGGATGCCGCTCACCGGCGACACCCCCGTCGCGGCGTACCCGGGCCCGTCACAACGCCCCCTTGGTGCTGGGAATCGCCCCGCCCGCCGTCGGGTCCACCGCGGTGGCCTTCCGCAGCGCCCGGGACACCGCCTTGAACTGCGCCTCGACCACGTGGTGGGCGTCCGGGTGCCCGCCGGGCCGGGCCGCCCGCAACACGTCCACGTGCAGCGTGATCCGGGCCGCCTGGCCGAACGACTCCCAGATGTGCCGGGTCATGCTGGTCGGATACACCGGGCCGATGTACGGCGCCAGGGGCGGCTCGTCGTGCACCACGTACGGCCGGCCGGAGAGGTCGACGGCGGCCCGGACCAGCACCTCGTCCATCGGCACGGTGGCCGAACCGTACCGGCGGATGCCCGCCTTGTCGCCCAGCGCCTGGTCGAAGGCGGCGCCGAGGGCCAGCGCGGTGTCCTCCATCGTGTGATGCGCGTCGATCTCCAGGTCGCCCACGGTACGGACGGTCAGGTCGAAGCCGCCGTGCCGGGCGATCTGGTGCAGCATGTGGTCGTAGAAACCGACCCCGGTGCTGATCTCGGCCACTCCGGTCCCGTCGAGGTCGACCTCGACCAGGACCTTGGTCTCCTTGGTGATCCGCTCCACCCGGGCGGTCCGGCTCATGATCTGCCTTTCGTCGGTAGCGGCTGCGGGGCGATGGATCCCTCGCGCTGAATACTGTCCACGGCGGCGAGGAAGGCGTCGGTCTCGGCCCGGGTGCCGGCGGTGACCCGCAGCCAGCCGGGCAGGCCGACGTCCCGCACCAACACGCCGTGCGCCACCAGCGCCCGCCAGGCCACCGACTGGTCGCCGCCCACCTCGTACAACACGAAATTGGCGTCGCTGTCGGCGACCCGCAGGCCACGGCGGCGCAGTTCGCCGACCATGCGGTCACGCTGCTCGGCGATCTCGGCGACCGTGCCGAGCAGCGTGTCGCAGTGGGCCAGCGCGGCCCGGGCGGCGGCCTGGGTGAGCGCGGAGAGGTGGTACGGCAGCCGGACCAGCTGCACCGCCGCCACCACCGCCGGATCGGCGGCAAGATAGCCCAGCCGGCCACCGGCGAACCCGAACGCCTTGCTCATCGTCCGGGTGACCACCAGCCGTGGCTGCCCGGGCAGCATCGTCAGGGCGCTGACCGTGCCCGGCCGGGCGAACTCCGCGTACGCCTCGTCGACCACCACCATCCCCGGAGCGACGTCGAGGACCGCGCCGATCACCGCCGGGTCGAGCGCGGTGCCGGTGGGATTGTTCGGCGAGCAGAGGAAGATCACGTCCGGCCGGTGCTCGCGGACCTGCGCGACCGCCTCGTCGACGGTCAGCACGAAGTCGGCCCCCCGACGGGCCGGCACCCACCGGGTGCCCGTGCCGAGCGCCAGCAGCGGATGCATCGAGTACGCCGGGGTGAAGCCGAGCGCGCTGCGTCCCGGCCCCGCGAACGCCTGGAGCAGTTGCTGCTGGACCTCGTTGGAACCGTTGGCCGCCCACACGCCGTCGCCGGTGAGCCCGTGGCCGAGGTACCCGGCCAGGTCGGCCCGCAACGCCCGCGCGTCCCGATCGGGGTAGCGGTTGAGGTCGCGTAGTTCCGCAGCGAGAGCCTTGCCGATCGCCTCGGCCACCGCCTCCGGCAGCGGGTGGGAGTTCTCGTTGGTGTTCAGCCGCACCGGCGCGTCGAGCTGCGGCGCGCCGTACGGCGACAGCCCCCGCAGATCGTCCCGGATCGGCAGGTCGGCCAACCCGGTCATGTGGTCGCCCCGGTCGGCGTCTGGGAAGCCGGGTCCCGGTGAGCACCGGGGAACCGGGCGGCGACCGCCTCGCCGTGCGCCGGCAGGTCCTCCACGTTCGCCAGGGTCACCACGTGGCCGGCGACCTCCCGCAGCGCCTGCTCGGTGTACTCCACCACGTGCACGCCGCGCAGGAACGACTGCACCGACAGCCCGGACGAGTGCCGGGCGCATCCCCCGGTGGGCAGCACGTGGTTGGAGCCGGCGCAGTAGTCGCCCAGCGACACCGGCGAGTACGCGCCCACGAAGACCGCCCCGGCATTGCGTACCCGCATCGCCCACTGCCGGGCGTCGGCGGTCTGGATCTCCAGGTGCTCCGCCGCGTACGCGTCGACCACCCGCAGGCCCGCCGTCAGGTCGTCGACAAGCACCACGCCGCTCTGCTCGCCGCCCAGCGCGGCGCCGACCCGCTCGGCGTGCTTGGTGGCCGGCACCAGTCGGGCCAGCTCCCGGTCCACCGCATCGGCCAGGGCTACCGACGGGGTGACCAGCACACTGGCCGCGAGGGGGTCGTGCTCGGCCTGACTGATCAGGTCGGCGGCGACGTGCACCGGGTCGGCGGTGTCGTCGGCCAGGATCGCGATCTCGGTCGGGCCGGCCTCCGCGTCGATGCCGACCACCCCGCGCAACAGCCGCTTCGCGGCGGTGACCCAGATGTTCCCCGGGCCGGTGATCATGTCCACCGGAGCGCAGTGCGCACTGCCGGCGGCGTCGACGGCACAGCCGTACGCCAGCATCGCCACGGCCTGGGCGCCGCCGACGGCGTACACCTCGTCGACGCCGAGCAGCGCGCAGGCAGCGAGCACCCGCGGATCGGGCAGGCCGCCGTTGTCCTTCTGCGGCGGGCTGGCCACCACCAGCGACCGGACGCCGGCCGCCTGGGCGGGCACCACGTTCATCACCACGGTCGACGGGTACATCGCCAGCCCACCGGGGACGTAGAGACCGACCCGGTCGACTGGGATCCACCGCTCGGTGACCGTGCCGCCGGGCACGACCTGGGTGGTGTGGTCGACCCGTCGCTGGTCGGCGTGCACCCGCCGGGCCCGGGTGATCGACTCCAGCAGCGCCGCTCGAACCTGGCCGTCGAGCGTGCCCTCCGCAGCCGCGATGGCCTCCGCCGGCACCCGCAGCACTTCGGGGGCGATCCCGTCGAACCGCTCGCTGGCCTCGCGGACCGCCGGATATCCATGCTCACGCACCGCCGCGACGATCGGGCGGATGCGCTCGACCGCCACCGAGACGTCGAGCTGGGCACGAGGCAGCAGGTGGCGCGGGTCACGCGCGCCACCGCGCAGGTCGATCCGGTTCAACACGCCTGCGAGTCTAGGCGGCCGTCCGCCGGGCCGACCGACGCCGCCCGCTGTCCGGGACGGTGAGCCGGGACACGCCGCCGCCCGCCGATCGGGCTACGCTTGATCACGTGACCGCACGGCTGCCGGTGTTCCCGCTCGCCACGGTGCTCTTCCCGGGGCTGGTGCTGCCGCTGCACATCTTCGAGGAGCGTTACCGCGCGCTGGTCCGACACCTCGTCGCGCTGCCCGAGGGCGCACCGCGCGAGTTCGGGGTGGTGGCCATCCGCAGTGGCTGGGAGGTCGCCTCCGGCGCCGGTCAGGACCGTTCCGGCGTCGGCGAGGTCACCCTGCACGAGGTGGGCTGCACCGCCGAGCTGCGGCAGGTCACCGAGTTGGAGGACGGGGGCTTCGACATCGTCACCGTTGGGCGGCGTCGCTTCCGGATGGGCGACGTCGACCGGAACTCCGCGCCGTACCTGACCGCCGAGGTGCAGTGGTTGCCCGAGCCGGATGGCCCGGACGAAACCGCCGACCTGCTGGCGGCCCGGGTGATCGCCGTCTTCCGGCAGTACCTGGGCTTGATCCGGGCCGAGGCCGGTCAGCTCACCGAGCAACTGCCCGAGGATCCGACGGTGCTGTCCCACCTGGTCGCCGCGACCGCGGCGTTGACGCTGACCGACCGCCAGCGACTACTCGCCATCGACGGCACGGCGGCCCGGCTGCGCGCCGAACTGAACCTGCTCAACCGCGAGGCGGCGCTGCTTCGCCAGGTGCGGGCGGTTCCGGTACCGCTGGCGGAGCTGGCCTCGCCTCCGCCGGCCCCGAACTGACCTCGTCCGCCCGCTGCGAACCGGCCCCTCCCGTCGGTCCGCTACCGGCCACTCCCGCCGGCCCCGCTGGCAGCGGCGGAGGCGCGGCGAGCCAGGCCGCGTCCGACTCCGGCTCGGGTCGCAGCGACGGCCATCGCGACCAGCCGGCGAACAGGGTGTACGTCACCGCGGCGGCGAACGCCGGCAGCAGCAGGTTGCCGTAGGGCACCGGCAGCACCCCGAGGAACAGCTCGATCCCGCCGGCCCGCAGGTCGGCCGGTTTGCTGAAGCGCGTGCCGTCCGGGGCGCTGTCCAGCAGCCGCTGGTAGCTGGCCAGGCCGACCCGACGCCCCACCTGCCAGGCGACCAACCCGGCGGCGAGCCCACCGGCCGCCGCGACCACCAGCCCGACCGGTCCCCGGTGGCGACGCAGCAGGAACCACACGGCGAGCGCGGTGAGCACCCCGAACGCCAGCCCGAGCAGGCTGAACCACCCGTCTGCGGCGATCGGCTGTTCCGGCTGCGCCTGGCCGTAGACCGCGCCGTCGCCGCTCTTGACAACCGGCGTGGCCGGCGCGACCGCCGCCCAGAGCCACCCCAGCGGCGCCCCCAGCAGGCCCAGGACCAGCACCGTCGCCGCACCGACCGCCACCACGCGGCCAAGCCCGACCGGCCGCCCCACGGTCGGCTCGGCGGCCTCGGCGGACGACACGGCAGCCCCCGCCGCCCCGTCGCCTGGCGACTCGGCACCCTCGGCGGCCGGCCCGGTGGCCGTCGTCGGCCTGGTGTCCGACTCGGTGGGCGGCCCGGCGGCGTCCGTCACCGGCTGGCTGGTCGATCTGGTCGTCGGCTCGGTCGGCGACGGCGGGAAGGCAGCCGGCGGCCGTGCGGGCGGCTCGGCGGCGGGGGTGGTCGGGCTCACCCGATGATCCTCGCAGCTACCGTCGTCGGTCGTACACCGTGTCGCGACAGCAGCTCACCGTGAGCTGCCGAACGGCTCCAGCATCGCCGAGGCGGCCCGCAGCCAGGCATGTCGGGTCTCGCCCTGGAGTTGGTGGTACTCGATCGACGAGCCCGTCTCCAGCGCCGGATCATACGGCACCACGGTGACCGCCCGGGTCCGGGTGGCGAAGTGCTTCTCCAGGTCGCCCTGCAACGGCAACCGGCCCGGGGTGGGACAGGAGATCAGCGTGACGGCGTTGTCGGCCAGCTGGCCCATCCCCTCCTCGTGCAGCAGGTCGAGCATCCAGTCTGCGCTGAATGCGGCATCCTCACGGGGCACCGTGGTGACCACCAGCTGGTCGGCGGCCTGCATGACCGTGCGCCAGTTCGGGCTCTCCACGTTGTTGCCGGTGTCCACACAGATCACGTCGTGGGTGCGACGCAACAGTTCCAGCACCCGCTTGACGGTGAACTGGTCCAGCCGTTGGGCGAACCGGGGGCTCTCCTCGCCGGCGAGCACGTCGTACGACCCGTCGGAGGCGTGTCGCAGGTAGTCGTCCAGGATCTCCAACAGCTCGGCACCCTCCCGGATCTCGATCTGCACGAGATCGGCGACCAGGTGCCGGATCGTACGGGCATGGCGGGCGCTGCCGGCGCGCAGCCCGAGGGTGCCGCGTAGCTCGTTGTCGTCCCAGGCCAACACGCCACGGCCGCGTACGCTGCCGACGGTCGCCGCGGCCAGCACGGTGGCCGTGGTCTTGTGCACCCCGCCCTTCGGATTGGCGAAGGCGATCACGCGGGGGGTGCCCAGGTCGCGCCGGAGCACGGCGGCGGCCCGGTCGAGGTCGCTGCCGGCGCTCTGCGCACGCCACTCGATGCGCCCCGGGCGGCCGGCCACGGTGGCCGGTGGCGGCACGGCCGGCGGCGGTGCCGGCGGTGCTGGCGCCGCCGGCGGCGGTGCCACGGCCGGCGGCGCCAGCACCGCCGGAGGCGGCTGGTAGCCGCCGTTGTCCAGCAGGGCGTACCGGGACTCCACCGGCGGCGGCGCGG
Source organism: Verrucosispora sp. WMMD573 (assembly GCF_027497175.1). Lineage (NCBI taxonomy): Bacteria > Bacillati > Actinomycetota > Actinomycetes > Micromonosporales > Micromonosporaceae > Micromonospora > Verrucosispora sp. WMMD573. Next base: position 6,023,718 of record NZ_CP114901.1, read on the forward strand.
CGTGCCGGTAGCCGTTGTCCAGCAGGTTGTACCGGGACTCCATCGGCTCCGGCCGGCGCGGCTCCGGCACCGCCGGGTACGGCGGCTGCGCCGGCTGTCCCCGGTAGGGCTGGGCCGGATGCGTCGGGTCGACCCGGTAGGCAGGTTCGGCGCGGTAGGCCGGCTCCTCGCCGTACGACCGGTCCGCCGGCTGACCGACGGCCGGCACCCGCCCCGCGTAGCCGGTGCCGGGCCCCCGCCGCGGCAACTGCTCAGGCGACGGTGCCGGCGGTGGCTCCTCGGCCCGCCGCTCGGCGGCGGTCGGCTCTGCGCTGCGTCCGCCGAGGCGGGCTCGGTCGAGCAGCGCCCGCCACCGCGGTGCGGGTTCGGCGGGCCGTCCCCAACCGGTCTCGCTGCCCTCCACGGATCGCCTCCCCAGCGCTTCGGTCTCCGTCTGACAGGCTACGAACGAAAGCCTACTGAGGCCACACCGGGCGGCACCCGATGTGTCGACAGCCGTCAAGGTGTCGGCTCTGGATCATTCTCGTCCACGGTGTCTGCCGAGGTCGAAGGCGTCCATGTGGTAGCCGAAGGTGCGGGCGGTGGCGGCGACGGAGACGGTGACGGATCCGTCACCTCCGGCGGTGTCAGCGGGCGGTCCGCCACAGTCGGCTCCGGCGCGGCTGGGCTGTCGGTGACGGCAGCGGTGGCATCGGCGGCGGTGGCGCTCACTGTCGGCTCCGGCGCGGACGTCCGATCGATCGGCGGCCGGACGATGTCCCGCTGCTCGGGCAGCGGCGGGGTGAAGACGGTCCGCTCCAACCGCCGGACCTCCGGAGCGGGATCCACCACTCGCACCCCGGACCGGGCCGCGACGCCGCGTAGCTTCGCCGGTTCGGCGCGTACCACCAGGGCGTAGAGGCAGGCGCACTCGGCCCGGAACGCGGCCGCCTCCGCCGCCGCGACCTGAGCGCCGCTGAGGTACAGGCCACGCAGCTCGCGTTCCTCCGGCCCGCCGCCGCCCAACGCGGTGGCCCGGGCCCGGTAGTCGGCGGCCTCGCGCTCCTTGCGCTCGGCAAGCTTGATCATTCCGGCCGTCACGTCCTCCGGCACCCGCTGGGCGGGGATACGGACGATCTCGGTCTGCCGCTGCGGCAGCGGCACCCGTCCGAACACCACCGCGACCCCCACGTCACCGACCACCGCGGCGAGCCGGGCCGGGGTGAGGTACTCGGTGAGCGAGACCAGGGCGTACGTGCCGTCGCCGAGCGAGCCGGCCAACGCGGCCAGGTCTGCCGCCGCGGTCGCCTCGTAACGCGGGATGGAGTCGCCCTCGACCACGCCCACCCTGGTCACCTCGCCGACCGTGCGGTCCGGCAGGGGCGGACCACCCGTGGCGAGCACGGCCGTGGCCAGCACCGCCGTGCACGACAGCATCGCCACCCAGCCGAGCAGCGGAGTGCGGCTCGGGCCGTGGCCGAGCCGAGTCACGGTGGCCGCGAGGCGGGGCAGCAGTCGCTGGTCCAACTGCCGCAGCAGATCGCCGGCGCGCACGGGCGGTCCCCTCGTCGGTCGGTCGGAACGGGTGGGACGCGTCAGTCGCGGAGGATCTCCAACGCGCGCCCCAGATCGTCAGGGTAGTCGCTGACGAAGCGGACCTCGTCCCCCGTACGGGGGTGCTCGAAGCTCAACTCTCTGGCGTGCAACCACTGCCGGTCCAGTCCGAGCCGGGCGGCGAGTGTCGGATCGGCTCCGTACGTGAGGTCACCCACGCACGGATGCCGCAGCGTCGAGAAGTGCACCCGGATCTGATGCGTACGGCCGGTTTCCAGCCGCACGTCGACCAGGCTCGCGGACGGAAAGGCCTCGATGGTGTCGTAGTGGGTGATGCTCGGTTTACCGCCGGAGACCACCGCCCAGCGGTAGTCGTGGTGCGGATGCCTGTCGATCGGGGCGTCGATGGTGCCGCGCAACGGGTCCAGGTGTCCCTGCACCACCGCGTGGTAGCGCTTCTCCACCTCCCGATACTTGAAGGCCCGCTTCAACACGCTGTACGCCTGCTCGCTCTTGGCCACCACCATGACGCCGGTGGTGCCGACGTCGAGGCGGTGCACGACGCCCTGACGCTCGGCGGCACCGCTGGTGGCGATCGTGTGCCCGATCGCGGCGAGCCCGCCGATCACGGTCGGGCCGGTCCACCCGGGACTGGGATGCGCGGCCACGCCGACCGGCTTGTCCACCACGACGATGTCGTCGTCGGCGTACACCACGCGCAGGCCGGGCACCGCCTGGGGCACCACCACGGGCGCCGTGGCGGGCGCGGGCAGCGTCACCTCCAGCCAGGACCCCGCCCGCACCTTGTGCGAGTTGGCTCGTACCGCACCGTCCACCAGCGCTTCCCCGGCGTCGACGAGCGCGGCGGCGGCGGTCCGGGACAGGCCGAACAGCCGGGCGACGGCCTGGTCCAGTCGCATCCCGTCGAGTCCGTCGGGCACCGGCAGGCTCCGCTGGTCGCCGCCGGCGGCGAAGGTGGCCGTCACGCCCGCTCCCGCCGTCCGCCGTCGGTGTCGCCCTGGTCGCCGGCCCCGGCGGGCTGCCGGTCGGCGGTGCCGTCCCCGGCCGGTGGGTCCTCCCGGTCGGTGTCACTGCGCCGCTCGTCGGACAGCGCCCGGGTACCGTCGCGCTGGCGTCCGGTGAACTCCAGCCCGACGGCGAGCAGCACACCGCAGACCAGGGCGCTGTCGGCGACATTGAAGATCGGGAAGACCCGACCGTACGGGTCGAAGACGCTGAACATGTCGACCACGTGCCCGACGAACCAGCCCGGCGCCCGGAAGATCCGGTCGAGCAGATTGCCGACGACGCCACCGACCACCAGGCCCAGCGCGACCGCCCACGGCACCGAGCGCAACGTCCGCGCCATCCAGGCGATCCAGCCCAGCACCCCGATGGCGATGATCGGAAAGATGAAGGTGTAGTCCTTGCCCAGGCTCCACGCGGCCCCGCTGTTGCGGGTCAGCGACAGGTAGAGAGCCCCGCCCAGCAGTCGCACCGGCTCGCGATCGCTGAGTTCCTGGAGGGACAGGTGCTTGGTCAACAGATCGACGGCCAACGCGAAGACCGCAAGCGAGAGGAGGACCGTGACGGCTCGGCGCCGCGATCTCGTGGCGGTGCCCGACCCGGTGGTGCCGGATCCAGCGGGCGGTGCTGCGCTCATCTGCTCCCCATCGACTATCGCGGCGGCACTGTCGCACCGCTGCGCACTCAGGCCGGGGAGCGTGCCGTCAGCGCCGCTCCTCCAGCTGCTTGCAGGTCACGCAGAGAGTGGCCGACGGGAACGCAGCCAGCCGCTCCACCGGGATGGGGTTGCCGCATCGTTCGCACCAGCCGTAGCCACCCTCATCGAGACGCTCCAGGGCGCGCTCGACCTGCGTGATCCGTTCCAGGATGCTGTTGGCGAGGGAGATCTCCTGCTCCCGCTCGAACGTCTTGGTGCCGGTGTCGGCCTGGTCGTCCCCGGCCGAGTCGGTGAGGCGGTCGCGCTGCAGCTCGGTGATCTCGCTCAGCGTCTGATCGTACTCGGCTCGCAGTTCGTCGTGCCGGGCCGCCAACGCGGCTCGGATCTTCTCGGTCTCCGCGGCGCTGCGGGTGGACTTCGCCGCAGGCTTGCGGCCTGCGGTCCTGGTGTCGGCTGGCTTGGCCATCGTCGCTCCCTCGGCCACGGAGCCGCGGGTGTACCCGCGACGCCTCGACAGGGGCCGCCGCATCGGCCGCCCCAGGTACAAAACGGGCGCGCGGCCACGGGGCCGCGCACTCCGGAGGTTGGCAAGGATACGGAACGTAAAGGCGTCCGACAACGTGCCGCACCGAGACGCCCGTTCCACCCCGTTACTGCCATTTCGGGGCAAAGGGAACGCTAGCAGATGCCCGACACTCAGCCGGCCGGTTCCACCCCGTCCCGCAACCGACCCAGCCGGCCGATCAGATCCGGCCCGGACGGCGTGACCAGGAAGAGCTTGTCCCTACTCGCCGCGCCGGTGCGCAGCGACACGGTGGCCGGCCGAACCCCGAGCGCAGCGGCCAGCGCACGACGGGCGGCCTCGGTGGCCCGGCCGTCAGCCGCCGGCGGATGTACCGCGATGACGAGAGCGGGCCCGTGCGGACCGTCGAACCGGCCACCCACGCGGGCCCGGGAGGCGCCCGGTTTCACCCGTACGGCGACGACAAGCGTCTCGTCCAACGGGGCCACGTCAGCGGCGCTCGGTCTCCGCCAGCAAGACGGTGTCCGGCGTGCAGTGGGCGCAGGGGGTGAAGCCGAGCTCGACCGCCTCGGCGACGGGCAGCGGTTCGTGCTCCCGGCCGACCAGGTGCGGGCACTCGCCGAGGTGGTAACGCGGCCGGCCGTCGACGACCCGCACCTCGTCCGCGAGGCGGACCACCCGGGCGGCCTGCTCCGCCGTGGTCTCCTCGGCGGCGGGCTCGTCGTCGTACCCCTCGGCGACGGTCGGCCGCTCGCGCGGCTCGGTCACCGGCGAGCCGGGTGGTTGCCGCCACCCGGCGTCGCCGATGTCCACGGTTGCCGAGGTCTGCTGGGTCGGAATGCCCGACCCACGCCCGTCGCCGTCGCGAGGGCTGGATCCTGCCGCAGCGCCGCTGGGAGCCGAGGCCCGGCCAGCCGCCTGGCGGGCACCCGCGACCAGTGCCACGGCGGCCAGCAGGCTGGCCCCGATCGAGACGACCAGCAGTGGGCTGGAGCCACCGGCCAGGCCGAAGACCAGCAGCACCACAGCGACGAGGATGAGCCCGAGACTGATGACTATCATGGCTCACCCTCGCCGTGTCGTACCGATGAGGCTGGGCGGGTGATCGCCGCGCTGGCGGCAGTCACCGACCCGGTTCAGCGACCGGCCTCAAGCGCGCCGGAGCGGCCCCCGCCGTAGGAACCGGCGAGACCCGCCGCAGCGAGTCCGTTGCCGGCGGCCCGGGCACCCTCGCCGCGGGTCATCTCGGCCTCCAGGCCCTGACCGCGGCCGTCGAGGTCGCGCAGCTGGCTCTCCAGGTACGCCTTGAGCCGGGTGCGGTACTCCCGCTCGAACTGCTTGAGCTCCTCGATGTGCTTCTGCAACGCGGTGCGCTTGGCGTCCAGGCCGCCCATGGCCTCCTGGTGCCGCTGCCGAGCGTCGCGCTCCAGCGCGTCCGCCTTGGCCCGGGCCTCGCGGGTGACCTCCTCGGCCTTGGAACGGGCCTCGGAGAGCAGCTGGTCGGCCTCGCGGCGAGCGTCGGAGACGTGGTCGTCGGCGGTGCGCTGGGCCATCATGAGCACCCGCAGCGCCTGCTGCTCGCCGTCGGGGCCGGCCGCGGCGCCGCCGACACCGACGGAGCGGACCTGCTCCAGCTCGGCCTGCATGGCGCGGGCGGCCTGCTCGGCGGCGGCCTTGTCGCGCTGGACCCGGTCGAGCTGGGCCTTGACGTCGTTCAGCTCGGCCGCCAGGCGGGCGTCGCCGCCGGGGCCGGCCGGGGCACCGCCCCGCCCACCGCGCTCCACCTGGGCGCGCAGTTCGTTGTTCTCCTCGATCAGACGGGCGAGTTCGCGCTCGACCTCGTCCAGGAAGGCGTCGACCTCCTCCTCGTCGTAGCCCCGCTTGCCGATCGGCGGCTTCTTGAAGGCGACGTTGTGTACGTCGGCCGGGGTCAGCGGCATCGAAACTCCTCGGGTCAGTTGCGGCCGCGATAGCGCGTCGGTCATCAGGCGGTCCTGATGATCGCCGGCTCTAACACAAACCTCATCAGCACGAACAGGATAACCAGGAGCACAAGGGAGGCCAGGTCGATGCTCACGGTACCAATTCGCAGCGGAGGGATCACACGCCTCAACGCCCGGAGCGGGGGATCAGTGACGCTCCACACGGATTCCAGTCCGGCTGACGCTCCCCGACCGGGCTGCCAGCGTCGGCCGTACTGCAACACCGCGCTGAGTACGAAACGGGCCAGAAGAACGATCAGAAAGACATACGTGGTCAGGTAGAGGACCTGCAACAAGATCGACAACACGGTAGGCGACGTCCCTCGGGTCGGGCGGGTCAACTCAGGCTGAAGAACCCGCCCTCAGCGATCTTGGCCTTGTCCTCCGCGGTGACCTGGACATTGGCCGGTGAGAGCAGGAACACCCGGTTGGTCACGCGCTCGATCGTACCGCGCAGCCCGAAGGCCAGCCCGGCGGCGAAGTCCACCAGACGGCGGGCATCCGCCTCGTCCATTTCGGTGAGGTTGATGATCACCGGCACCCCGTCGCGGAAGTGCTCGCCGATCGTCCGCGCCTCGCGATAGGTGGTCGGGTGCAACGTGGTGATCTGGTAACGCTGCTCCTCCTCGGCCATCAGCGGGCGCTCACGCGGCTGCACCTGTGGTGCCAGGGCGAGATTGTCCCGGGTGTGGTAGGTCAGCGCGCCGGACGGCTCGCCGGTCGACCGGGTGATCGACCGGACACTGGACCGCTCGGCCCGCTCGGCCCGCTCCGGGCGCTCGGACTCCAGCCGCTCGGCCTCGCCCAGCCGACCCTGTCGCTCGCTCAGCCGCCCACGGTCACCCAACCGTGGACGCGGCGCCGGCGGCTCCTCCGGCTCCTCCTCCTCGTCGGCGAACTCCTCGGCGTACCGGCTCTGCCGGTAGCGCGACTCCCGGTAGCCACCCTTGTCGTAGCCACCGTCGTCGTAGGCCCGCTCGTCGTCCTCTTCGACCAGTCCGAGCCAGACCCCCGCCTTGCGCAGTGCACCCATCCCCGCGCCCTTCCCGTCCGCCGTGCGGCACACGCCCCCGCCGTGTCGCCTGTCGCGAGTGGACCATTCCTGCCCACCGGACTGGAACGGCAATCCCCCGACGCGCAATTCGCGTTGCACGTCACGCCCCCCGTCGCCGGGAAGGCCGTTCCCACAAACAACACTGATGTAATTTGCTTCCCTCGCGGCCAGGCTACCGCAGCGTGGGACGCATTCCGAGCAACGCGCTGCCGACGCGGACATGTGTCGCGCCGTGACCGATCGCCGCCTCCAGGTCGCCACTCATGCCGGCGGAAAGCTCGGTGGCCTGCGGATGGTCCGCCCGCACCAGCGCCGCGACGGTAGCCAGCCGGGCGAAGGCGCGCGCCGGCTCCCAGCCCAGCGGTGCCACCGCCATCAGGCCAGCCAGCCGCAGCCCACGGGCGGTGGCGACCGCCTCGGTGACGGCCCCGAGGCCCACGTCCGGATCGGCCGAGTCCGGCACGGCACCGCCCCGCGCCGCATCACCGTCGATGCTGACCTGCACCAGCACGTCCAACGGCCGGTCCCGGTCGATGGTGGTGACGCCGGCGTCCAACGCGGACGCCAAGCGGACGCTGTCGACGGACTGGACCACGTCCGCGTACCGCAGCACCGACTTGACCTTGTTGCGTTGCAACCGGCCGACGAAATGCCAGCGCGGAGCGACCCCGGCGGCGGCGACCTGCGCCGCCTTGGTCGCCGCCTCCTGGTCGCGGTTCTCCCCCACGTCGGTCACGCCGAGACCGACAAGTGTCACCACATCGGACGCCGGGTAGGTCTTGGTGATCGCGATCATGGTCACTTCCGCCCGGTCCCGGCCTGCGGCCGCGCAGGCGTCGGCGATGCGGGAGCGTACGCGGGCGAGCCCGGCGGCGATCTCCGCGCGCCGGTCGGCTCTCACCGGGGCTTGACTGTCGGTCATCGGCGGTGTTCAGGACCCGTTCTTCAGGAAGTCGGGCACATCCACGTCGTCGAAGAGCACCCGGCGCGGCGACTGCGGCGCGGTCGGCGTGGCCGGCGACGGCAGAATCGGAGTGCTCGGCTGGGCCGGCTGGTTCTGATTGGTCTTGCGGGCCGGCTCGGCCGCCTTGTACGCCGGGGTGCCACCGTCGAAGCCCGCCGCGATCACGGTGACCCGCACCTCGTCGCCGAGCGCGTCGTCGATGACCGCGCCGAAGATGATGTTCGCGTCCGGGTGCGCCGCGTCGGTGACCAGTTGGGCCGCGTCGTTGATCTCGAACAGGCCGAGGTCGGAACCACCGGCGATGGAGAGCAGCACGCCACGGGCACCGTCCATGCTCTGCTCCAGCAGCGGGCTGGAGATGGCGGCCTCGGCGGCCTCCACCGCGCGGTTCTCGCCTCGGGCGCTACCGATGCCCATCAGCGCGCTGCCCGCGCCGCTCATCACGCTCTTGACATCGGCGAAGTCCAGGTTGATCAGACCCGGCGTGGTGATCAGATCGGTGATGCCCTGCACACCGGAGAGCAGCACCTGGTCGGCCGTCCGGAACGCGTCCATCATGCTGATGTTGCGGTCACCGAGCGCCAGCAGCCGGTCGTTGGGAATGACGATCAGGGTGTCGCACTGGTTACGCAGCTCGTCGATGCCGGCCTCGGCCTGCACCTGGCGGCGCTTGCCCTCGAAGGAGAACGGGCGGGTGACCACACCGATGGTCAGCGCGCCGAGCTTGCGGGCGATGTTCGCCACCACGGGCGCCCCGCCGGTCCCGGTGCCGCCACCCTCACCGCAGGTCACGAAGACCATGTCGGCCCCCTTGAGGACCTCCTCGATCTCGTCGCGGTGGTCCTCGGCGGCGTTCTTGCCGACGTCCGGGTTGGCGCCGGCGCCCAGCCCCCGGGTCAGCTCGCGGCCGACATCGAGCTTGACGTCGGCGTCGCTCATCAGCAACGCCTGCGCGTCGGTGTTGATCGCGATGAACTCGACGCCCTTGAGCCCAACCTCGATCATCCGGTTGACGGCGTTGACGCCGCCACCCCCGATGCCGACGACCTTGATGACCGCCAGGTAGTTGTGCGGAGGTGTCATCTCCGGTCCTTTCCTTCGAGATCGGCTACTCCACCGACCGGGCTTCGGCCTGGCCGGACCGACGGTCGACGCAGCTCCACCACCGAGGTCGAGAGGTAAACCCTGACCCTCTACTAGAGGGTTAGAGTTATGTCAACCACTGATCCTCTTCGGGGCAACGTAAGCGCAGCCGAGCGATGAGCCAAGGACCTCTCCGGCGTGTCGCCGGTGTAGCGAGACGGCTCACCACTGATCGGTCGCTCACCGGAAGGTGACCACATCCGGCGCGCTCACGTCGATCCGGGCCGCGTCCTGGTCGAGCAGCGCGGTGGCCACCCGCGCCTTGTCCGCGCCCCGGGTCGCGTCGCCCCAGAACACCGTACGGTCGTCAGGCAACCTCAGACTGATCCGGGCCAACCCCTCGACACGGATCTCCACCAGTTGGTCGAGCAGCTCCGGGGTGAGCGCACCGAGCACCTCCAGACCGGCCCGGGTGTCCGGGTCGTCCGGACCGGGCGTGGCCAGCCGCACCAGCGGCAGGCCGTCCGGGCGCTGCGGCACCGTCCGGAACACCACCCCGGCGGCGTCCACCACCGCGTACTGTTCCCCGCGCGGCACCACCGCCACGCCCGTCCGCTCGGTCAGCCGTACCACCAACGCGTCCGGCCAGTCCCGGGTGACGGTGACCCGCTCCACCGGCGGCAGGGCGCCGATCCGGTCGGCCAGCGCGGCCAGGTCCACCCGGGCCAACGGCGCACCGTCCGGCACGCCCGCCGCGTCCCGCACCTGCACCGCCGTCACCAGATCGGCGCCCTCCACCCGCACCTCGCGTACGCCGAACAGGCCGGTGCCCAGCAGCGTCCACGCCACCAGCCCGGCCACCGCGAGCACACCGCCGGCCACCGCCCAGGGCAACGCCGCACGCATCCGGCGACGCCGGGCCCGGGCCATGAACCGCCGGGTCGAGGCGGGTACCGCGTCGCTGCCGGCGCGTACCAACTGCCAGCGGCGCACGGGGCGACGCCCCGCGCCGCCGTCCACACCGGTGCCGCGCCCCCGGGCCGGACCGGGACTCATTCCGCGACGGGTGCCGCGCCGTCCACGCCGACCGCCCCGGGCACACTGCCCCCGATGCTCGTCGACCCCCCGGCCACCCCACCGGCGACGGTGCCGGTCAGCGCCGACGCACCGGCGGTACGTGCCGCCAACGCGGCCAGCAGCTCGTCACCCATGAGCGAGATCGGCGGCGCTCCCATCGTCACCACCACGTCGCCCGGCCGGGCCCGGCGGGCCACCTCGGCCGGTGCCGCCTCCCACGTGTCGACGAAGATCTTCCGCTCCGCCGGCAGCGACACCGCCTCGACCAGCGCCGTCGAGCCCTCCCCGGGGCCACGCTGCTCGCCCGGCCCGAAGACCTCCAACAGCACCAGTTCGTCGGCGATCGCCAGCGCCTCGGCGATCTCCGCCTGCAACTCCCGGGTGCGGTAGAGCCGGTAGGGCTGGAAGACGACGATCAGACGACCGTCGCCGGCCACCTCGCGCAACGTCCGCAGCGCCAGCGTCATCGAGGTCGGATGGTAGGCGTACTCGTCGTAGACCAGCACCCCGTCGACGACGCCCTTGCGCTCGAAGCGGCGGCGCACCCCCGGAAAAGCAGCGAGCGCGGCCTCCGCCGCCGGCAGCGGCAACTCCAGCAGGTACGCGGCCAGCACCGCCGAGGCGCTGTTGAGCCCCATGTGCCGGCCCGGCACCGGCAGCCGGAACTCGCCCAGCGAGCGACCGTCGATGTGGGCGAGGTAGCGCACTCCCCGCGCCGAGGAAGCCATGTCGGTCAGTCGCAGGTCGGCGTCCTCGGCCTCCCCGTAGGTGTACACCCGACGCCCCTCGGCGCGCAGCGTCGCCGCCAGCCGGCGGCCACCCGCATCGTCGGCGCAGGTGATGACGAAGCCGTCCGGGTCGGTGAGTCGGGCGAACTCGGCGAAGGTGGCCTCCAGGTTGGCCAGGTCGCCGTAGGTGTTCAGGTGGTCGGCCTCGATGTTCGTGACGATCGAGACGAACGGGCGGTAGATGAGGAAGGAGCGGTCGCTCTCGTCGGCCTCCACCACGAAGTACTCACCGGTGCCGTGGTGCGCCCCCGAACCGACCTCGGAGATCTCCCCACCGATCACGAAGGACGGATCGGCCCCGGCCTGTTGCAGCACCATCGTGACCATCGAGGTGGTGGTGGTCTTGCCGTGGGTTCCGGCGACGGCCACCGTACGACGACCGGTCATCGCGGCCGCGAGGGCCTCCGAACGGTGCAGCACCCGTAGCCCGCGGCGGCGCGCCTCGACCATCTCCAGATGGTCGGCGGGAATCGCCGAGGAGTACACGACCGTGTCGACCCGGTCGAGGTTGGCAGTCTCGTGCGTCATGTGGATCGTCCCCCCGAGCGCCCGCAGGCCGGCCAGCGACGGCCACTCACGCAGCTCGCTGCCGGAGACCGGCAGACCCCGGGTCAAAAAGAGCCGGGCCAGCCCGCTCATGCCGACGCCACCCACCCCGATCAGGTGGATGTGGCCGAGATCCTCGGCGGTCAGCGTGCCCGCCGGGCTGAACGTGGTCAGCTCGCTCCTCGCGCTCACCGAGTCACCGCCTCGTAGACGAAGTTGAGCAGCGCCTCGTCGCCGTCGCGCCGGCCGTAGGCCGCCGCGGCGGTACCCATCGCGTGCAGTCGCTGCGGGTCGCGGATCAGCGGGATGACCGTGCGTTCCAGCCAGTCCGGCGTCACCTCGGCGTCGTCGACGAGCAGACCGCCACCGGCCTCGACCACCGGCAGCGCGTTGCGCTTCTGCTCCTGGTTGCTGTGCGGGTAGGGCACGTAGATGGTCGGCAGCCCGATCGCGGCGACCTCGGCGCAGGTCATCGCCCCGCCCCGGCCGAGCATCAGGTCCGCCGCCGCGTACCCGGCGTCCATGTCGGAAAGGTACGGCAGCGTCACGTACGGCACCGGCAGGTCGGTCGGGACCGACACCTGCTCGTTGCGGGCACCGATCACGTGCAGCACCTGGACGCCGTTGCGGGCCAACTCCTTCGCCGCCCCGGAGACCGCGAGGTTGATCGACCGGGCGCCCTGCGAGCCGCCGGCGACGAAGAGCACCGGCAGGTCGGGACGGAGCCCGAAGTGTGCCCGCGCGGCATTACGCATCGCCGCCCGGTCCAGCCCGGCGATGCTACGCCGCAACGGCACGCCGACCACCCGGGCGTCGCGCAGCGACTCCGCCTGCGCCGGCTGGTGCGGGAAGCCGACGGCGACGTGCTTGGTGAACTTCATGCCCAACCGGTTGGCAACCCCCGGGGGCACGTTCACCTCGTGGATCACGATGGGCAGCTCCCGCCGCCAGGCGGCCAGATAGGCCGGCACCGAGACGTACCCACCGAAGCCGACCACCACGTCGGCGCGTACCTCGTCGATGACCTTGCCCGCCGCGCGGGCCGCGGTCCACATCCGCCCCGGGGTACGGACCAGATTCATATTTATCGAGCGGGGCAGCTGGTAGGCCGGGATGTTCCGCAGGTCGTACCCGGCCGGCGGGATCAGCTCGTTCTCCAGGCCCTTCGGTGTGCCGAGACAGGTTATCCGGACGCCGGGGTCGTGCCGGCGCAGGCAGTCGGCGAAGGCGAGCAACGGGTAGATGTGCCCCCCGGTGCCACCTCCTGCGAGCACCACCGAACGCAGCGGACCCATCAACGTCTCCTCTCGTTCGCCGACCCGCTCCGACCCCGGCTGTCCCGGGCGCCACGCGACGCGGCCTGGTCGTCCCTACGCCGCTTGCGTGCCTGAGGCACGGAGCCCCGAGCGGTCGACGGCGGCGCCGAGCGCCGCCGCCGGCCGGGAAGCGGCGGCAACGGTGCCCACACTAGTCGGACCCACCGGGCCGGCGGACGGGCATGCAGGGCCCGGGCCGCATCGGGTTCCGCCCGGGCGAACGAGGCCAGCATGCCGACCGCCGCGAGGGTCACCACCAGGGCGCTGCCACCGTCGGAGATGAAGGGCAGCGGTACGCCGGTCAGCGGCAGCAGCCCGATCACCCCACCGATGTTGATGAACGCCTGCCCGACGAGCCAGGCGGTGGCGCCGGCGGCGGCCAGCCGGCGGAACGGGTCGTCGACCCGGCGGGCGATGCGCAGGCCGGTGTAGCCGAGCACGGCGAAGAGGGTGACGATCACGGCACAACCGACCACGCCCAGCTCCTCGGCGATCACCGCGAAGATGAAGTCGTTCTCCGCGGCCGGCAGCCAGGCCCACTTGGTCCGCCCCTGGCCCAGCCCGGTGCCGAACCAGCCGCCGTTGGCGATGGCGTAACGGGCCTGGACCATCTGGTAGCAGAGTTCCTCCTTGCAGCCCTCCAGCGGCGGCGGGCTGAAGAAGACGGTGAGTCGGGCCAACCGGTAGTTCTCCTCGCCCCGCACGCCGGAGCCGGCACCGAGGGAGGCCACCGCGACCAGCAGGCCGATGCCGAGCAGCCCGATCGCGCTGAGCGCGGCGAAGACCCGCAGCCGCACCCCGGCGGCCCAGAGCAGCCCCACCACCAGGGCCAGCAGGCAGAGCATGCTGCCCAGGTCGTTGTAGCCGACCAGGACGAACAGCAGCCCCACCACCGGGAACAGCGGCGTGGCCAGCTCCCGCCACCAGCCCAGCGCCGCGCCCTTGCGGGCGAGCACGTGCGCGCCCCACAGCACCAGCGCGAACTTCGCCAGCTCCGAGGGTTGCAGGCTGACCCCGCCGATGTAGAGCCACAGCAGGTCGGCCTCCAGCGGGCCGATCTTCGGCTCGCCGTTGGTCAGCCGCCCGTACGCCTCCAGCAGGTTCAGCAGCACCAGCAGCACCACCGCGACCAGCAGGGTCGGCCGACCCAGGGCCCGGTAGGTGCGCGCCGGCAGGCGTTGGCAGGCCCAGAACGCGACGATGCCGACCACCGCGAAGATCGCCTGCTTGGTCAGCGACGCCGAGGCGTTGCCGTCCTGGGCGTAGTCCCGCACGCTGGTGGCCGAGAAGACCATGGTCAGCCCGATCAGCAGCAGCAGGCCGGCGCTGGCCAGCAGCAGGTGGTAGGAGGCCAGCGGCCGGGACAGCAGGCCGCGCAGCGCGGCCAGCGACCCCACCGCGTCCAGTCCTCGAAACGCGCCACCGTCCGACCCGACCCCGACGGCGCCCGCCCCGGCCGAGCGGGTAGCACCGCTGCCCGTACCTGACCCGGGTGGTCGCGGCGGTCCCTCGGTTCGCACCGCACCGCCAGCCGCATCCACCGCTCCGGCAGCCTTCACCGCTCCGGCAGCCTTCACCGCTCCGGCAGCCTTCACCGCTCCGGCAGCCTTCACCGCTCCGGCAGCCTTCACCGCTCCGGCAGCCTTCACCGAGCTGGCAGCTTTCACCGCCTCGCCAGCGGACCGTCGGCCGCCCGGTGCTACACCCTTCTCGTCCCGCGCCTCCCCCACAACGCCATCATCGCCGCTGCCGCCATCCGACACCGCCGCTATCGCCCACTCGGCGTGTCGCACTTGCCCCCAAGGGGTTGATCATGAAGTTGTTGCCACGCCACGCCGGAAAGGGCGGCAACAACTTCATGATCAACGTGACTGTGCCGTCCGAAGGGGCGGCCCGAAGGGGGGTGGGTCAGCCCATGTTGGCGAGGAAGTCGCTGTAGAAGAGGCCGAGGGCGATGGCCACGCCGATGCCGGCGATGATCCAGAAGCGGACCACGATGTTGACCTCGCTCCAGCCGGCCAACTCGAAGTGGTGCTGCAACGGCGACATCCGGAACACCCGCTTGCCGGTGGTCTTGAAGGAGATGATCTGGATCACCACCGACATCGTAATGATCACGAACAGGCCACCGATGATCAGCAGGAGCAGGATCGTACGGGTCGACATCGCCATCCCGGCGATCAGGCCACCGAGGCCGAGCGCTCCGGTGTCGCCCATGAAGATCCGGGCCGGCGAGGTGTTCCACCACAGGAAGCCGACGCAGGCACCGGCCGCCGCCCCGGCGATCAGCGCGATCTCCAGCGGGTCCCGGACCGTGTAGCAGTAGTTGTCCGGGTTCGCGGTGTACGCCGGGTCGGCGCACCAGTGCCGGTACTGCCAGAAGGCGATCACCGCGTACGCGCCGAGCACCATCACCGAAGCGCCCGTGGCCAGCCCGTCGAGGCCGTCGGTGAGGTTGACGCCGTTGGTCGCCGCCATCACCACGAAGATGAAGATGATCACCGCGCCGATCTTGGTGACGTCCAGCGCCGGGATGTCCCGGATGAAGCTGAGCGTGGTGCTGCCGACCGTCTCGGTGTTGGTCACCGCGCCGGTGGCGTCGGTCATGGTGGACGGGAACCAGAGCGCGACGACCCCGAACACCGCGCCGACCAGGATCTGCCCGAGCAGCTTTCCCCGCGCGCTCAGGCCACCGCTGTGCCGCTTGCGCACCTTCAGGAAGTCGTCGATGAAGCCGACCGCGCCGCAGAAGACCATCAGCCCGAGCAGCACCAGCGCCGTGATGGTCGGCTCGACCTGGGCGATCTGCGCGTCGGGCAGCGTGGTCAGGGCGAGGTGGCCGGCCACGTACGCGATGACCGTGGCCAGGATGAACACCACGCCGCCCATCGTCGGCGTGCCCTTCTTGCCCTGGTGCATCTGCGGGCCCTCGGCCCGGATGGGCTGGCCGGCCTTGAGCCGGGTGAAAACCCGGATCGCGATCGGGGTGCAGAACAGCGAGACGAGGAAGGCCACCCCGATGGCCACGATGACCGCCCTCACGCGGCGCCACCCCCGGCCGACGCCGACGTACCCGTACCGCCTCCGGCGGCCTCGACGCGCAGCGCGTCGGCCACCTCCCACGTCCGGTACCGGGAGCCCTTCACCAGGACGACGTCGCCCGGCCGTAGCTCGCTGCGCAGCACCTCGACGGCCGCCGCCTGATCGGTGAGCAGCACCGACTCTCCTCCCCAGTCACCTACCGATGTCGCCCCGTGATGGATCGGCGCCGCCGCCTCGCCGACCACGAGCAACCGGTCCACACCCAGCTCGGCCGCGAGTCGGCCCACCTCGGCATGTCCCTGCGCCTCGAACTCGCCCAGCTCGGCCATGTAGCCGAGCACCGCGACGGTACGCCGCCCCGCGCCGATGCCGCCCAGCGCCCGCAGCGCCACCGCCATCGACGCCGGGTTGGCGTTGTACGAGTCGTCGATCACGGTTATCCCGTCGGTGCGCTCGAAGACATCCATCCGACGGGTGGAAACCAGCCCGAGCGCGCCCAGCGCGGTGGCCAGCTCGGCCAGCGGCATCCCCAGTTCCCGCGCCACGGCCGCCGCGGCCAGGCTGTTCCAGACCTGGTGCCGGCCGGTGAGTCCGAGTCGTACCGGCGCACTGCCCTCCGGCGTGACCAGGGTGTACGCGGGTCGTCCCCGCTCGTCCAGCCTCACGTCCACGGCCCGCACATCGGCGTTCGCCGACTCGCCGTAGCGGATCACCCGGGCCACCGTCCGGGCGGCCATGGCATCGACCAGCGGATCGTCGGCGTTCAACACCGCCAGACCGTCGGCCGGCAGCGCCTCGACCAGCTCGCCCTTGGCCAGGGCGATGTTCTCCTGCGACCCGAACTCGCCGATGTGCGACACCCCGACGTTGAGCACCACGGAGATGCGCGGCGGCGCGACCTCGCAGAGATACCGCACGTGGCCGATGCCCCGGGCGCCCTTCTCCATCACCAGATACCTGGTGGTCGGTCCGGCCTGCAACGCCGTGTACGGGTGGCCCAGCTCGTTGTTGAACGACCCGGGCGGCGCCACCGTCTCCCCGAGCCGCGCGGTCAGCTGGGCGATCAGGTCCTTGGTGGTGGTCTTGCCGGAGGAGCCGGTCAACCCGATCACGGTGAGCCCGGGCAGCCGGTCCACCACCACACGGGCCAGCCGGCCCATCGCGGCCAACGGGTCGGCGACGACGATCATCGGCACCCCGGGCACCTCGCGGGTACCCATGACCACCACCGCGCCGGACGCCACCGCCGCGGCGGCGAAGTCGTGGCCGTCCACCTTCTCCCCGTCGAAGGCGACGAAGAGCCCACCGGGGGTGACCTTGCGGGAGTCGAACTCCACGCTGCCGGTGACCTGCGCGGTGAGATCGGCGGCCACCAGCCGACCGTCGACCGCCGAGGCCACCTCGGCCAGGCTGAGCGTGATCACTGGCCCTCCAGATCCCCGAAGCGGCCCCGCAGCGCGTCGGCAAGCTCGGTCCGGTCGTCGAACGGGTACACCTCGCCGGCGATCTCCTGGCCCCGCTCGTGCCCCTTGCCGAGCAGGGCGACCACGTCGCCCGGCGTCGCCAGCCGCACCGCCTCGTCGATCGCCGCCCGGCGGCCACCGACCTCGATCACCTTGGCCGACGCGTCGGCCCGGCGCGTACCGCCGAGCACCTCGGCGCGGATCGCCGCCGGATCCTCGGTGCGGGGGTTGTCGTCGGTCACCACCACCACGTCGGCGCCGGCCGCGGCGGCGGCGCCCATCGCCGGCCGCTTGGCCCGGTCCCGGTCACCACCGGCCCCGATGACGCAGATCAGCCGGCCGGTGCTGAGTTCCCGCAGCGCGGCCAGCGCGGCCACCACGGCGTCGGTCTTGTGCGCGTAGTCGACCACCCCGCGCACCCTGCCGGCCACGCCCACCGACTCCAGCCGCCCGGGTACGCCGCCGCACGCGGCCACACCCTCGGCGGCGGTAACCGGGTCGACCCCGGCGGCCACCAGGCTGGCGATGGCCAGCAGGGCGTTGGACACGTTGTGCCGGCCGGGCAGCGCCACCCGGGCGAGCAGGGTCAGCCCGTCCGGGCCGTGCGCGGTGAACCGCTGCGCGTACCCCTCACCGGTCTGCTCGTCGGCCCACCAGGTGGCGGCCTGGTCCCCGAGCGCGGAGAAGCTGACCGTGCCCGGCTTGAACAGCGCCTTCAGCGCCGGGTCGTCGTGGTTGAGCACCTCGACCGCGCACCGGCCGTCGAACAGCCGGGCCTTGGCGGCGAAGTAGTCCTCGGCGTCGGCGTGGAAGTCCAGGTGGTCGGAGCCGAAGTTGGTCCAGCCGCCGACGGTGAACCGCACCCCACCGACCCGGCCCATCGCCAGGGCGTGGCTGGAGACCTCCATGACCACCGCGGTCACGCCACGCTCGACGGCGGCGGCCAGCATGGCGTGCAGGTCGGTGGCCTCGGGCGTGGTCCGCACGCTGTCGATCACCAGATCGCCGAGGCGGGTCTCCACGGTGCCGATCAGGCCGGTGGTGTGGCCGGCCGCGCGCAGCCCCGACTCGACCAGGTACGCGGTGGAGGTCTTGCCGGCGGTGCCGGTCACCCCGATCACGGTCAGTGCTGCCGTCGGATCGCCGTACACGGCCGAGGCGAGCGTGCCGAGCACCGCGCGGGGGTCGGCCACGACCAGGGTCGGCAACCCGCTGTCGGCGGCTCGCTCGGCACCGGCCGGATCGGTGAGCATCGCGACCGCGCCGGCGCTCGCCGCCTCGGCGGCGAACTCCGCTCCGTGCCGTCGGGCGCCGGGCAGGGCCGCGTACAGATCGCCGGGGCGGACCTCGCCGCTGGCGTGGGTCACCCCGGTCACCACCGGGTCGGCACTTGTCGGGGACGCCACGGCGAGCCGGGCGGCCAGGTCACCGAGCCGGATCCCGGTCACGGAACGGGGACGAGGATTGCCGCGCACGGCGTCAGACCCTACCCGGTCGCTCGGTCCGGGCCGCACGGCGCGCCTGAATCTCCGTCTCATGGAGTCGAACCGCAGGTAGCGGCTACGGGAAAACGCTGAACGTCGGCGCCGGTTCGGTCGACGGCGGTACCCGGAAGTGGCGCAGGGTGAAGGTCATCATGTCCCGGAAGGCCGGTGCCGAGATCTGGCCACCACCGCCGCTCGGGCTGTGCACGAAAACCGCGATCACGTAGCGCGGATTCTCCGCCGGTGCCATCCCGATGAACGAGGCGACCTCGCCGGGCTGCTTCTTGCCGCCGACCAGCCGCCAGCCGGTGCCGGTCTTGCCGGCGACCCGGTAGCCCGGGACCGCGGCGGCCAGGCCGGTGGCGTCGTCGACCGTGGTGACCGCTTCCATGATCGTACGCAGCGCGACGGCGTTGTCCGGGCTGAGCACCTGTCGGGTCTCCGGCGCCGGCGCGGGGGTCCGTTTCCCGTTCGGCGCGATCGTCTCCTTGAGCAGGTGCGGCTGGATGTAGGTGCCGTCGTTGGCGATCGCGGCGTAGGCGGCGGCCATCTGCAACGGCGTGGCGTCCACGCTGTGCCCGATCGGCACCGACCCGTGCGACGACCCGCTCCACTCCTCTACCGGCAGCAGCCGCCCGCTCGCCTCACCGGGCATCCCGACCTCGGTCGGCTTGCCCAGACCGAAGCGCCGCTGGTAGTCGAGCAGCCGTTCCGGGCCGAGCTTGTCGGCGATCTGAATGGTGCCGACGTTCGAGGAGTACGCCATCATGCCGGCCACGCTCATCCGCCGCCCGTTCGCCTGGTGGGTGTCGCGGAACCAGGTGTCGCCCTTGCGGATGGCGTTGGCCACCGGGAACGAGGTGTCCCGGGTGATGACGCCTTCCTGTAGCGCGGCACCGAACGTGATCGGCTTGTGCACCGAGCCCGGGTCGACGATGAAGCTGGTGGCCGCGTCCTCCCGGTCGGTCGGCTCGCTCGGGAAGGGCCTCGCCGCGTTGTAGGTGGGGTGGCTGGCCTGCGCCAGCACCTCGCCGGTACGCGCGTCCAGCACCACGGCGGCACCGGTGCTGCCCTGCACCTGCTGCATCTGCTCGCTGAGGATGCGCTGCACCATGTACTGCAGGTCGCGGTCGATGGTGAGCACCACCGAACTGCCCGGCTTGGCCTTCGTGGTGCTGCTGTAGCCGCCGGGGATGGGAGCGGCCAGGTCGCCGAGGCCGATCTCGAAGACCCGCTGCCCGTCCTCGCCGTGCAGCAGGTCGTCGAAGCGCGCCTCCAGGCCCTCCAGGCCGACCATGTCCGGGCTGGTGAAACCGATCAGGTTGGCGGCGAGATCCCCGCCGGGCACCTCGCGCCGCTCGTCGCGGTGGGTGGCGATGCCGGACAGCTTGAGCGCCATGATCTCCTTGGCACGGTCGATGTCCACGCCCCGGGCCAGGTACTCGAACTGTGAATCGACGCCGCTGATCCGCTTGCGGGGCTTCATCTTCTCGGCCAGCTCGGAGGCCGGGATGCCCAGCAGCGGGGAGAGCGCCGCCGCGGTCGCCGTGATGTCCTCGATCCGGGTCGGGTCGGCGTAGACGTACCGGGCCTCGACGCTGTGCGCCAGGGCGGCCTCGCCGGAGCGGTCGTAGATGGCGCCCCGCGGCGCGGGCAGCGGCACGGTGGTGATGCGGTCGGCGAGCCCGCCGTCGGCGTACGCCGGGGTGTCGACCGCCTGGAGCACGACCAGCCGCACCCCGACGGCGACGAAGAGGGCCAGGGTCAACGCCGTACCCAGTCGCAGCCGGCGCCCCGGGTCGGCCAGCCGGGGCGGTCGGGGCCGCTTGCGTGCCGGCCGGCGCGGCGGCGTGCCGTCCCCGCGACGCGGTTGCGTGCCAGCCACCCGTCGCCGGGAGGCGGTGACCCGAGGTTCGTCGCGCGGGGTGCGGTCGGTGACGGTACGGGTCACCGTGGCGCGAGCGACGCCACCGTCCCGGCGGGCCGCGCCGCCCGCCCGGCCGGCCGCCCGACCGGCGGTTCCTCGGCCGCCGTCGAGGACCTGGAGGGCCGGCCGGAACGGGTCCTGCGACCGGTTGCTGCGCGGAGTGCGCCGCTGCTCCGCGCGTCCGGTGCCGGAGGACGCAGCGCCTTCCCGGATGGAGCGGCCCCGGGGGGTGTAGGCGCGGGCATCGGAGATGCCGCCGATACCCGGCTCCGCCGGGTGGGGCGGCACGCCCCGCTGCCCGGCGCCACGCGACGAACCGCGCCGGGAGCCTTCGGCGTCCCGGCGCGGTTCCTCCGACCTCGGTGGCACGGCCTACCCCTGCCCGCCCTGCTGGCTGGCGATGGAGAGCTGCCCGCCGGCCGGCTGCGGCACTCCGATCACCTTGCCGTCCGGCAGCCGGATGTACGCCAGGTCGTCCGACTCGACCAGGCCCAGCTTGCGGGCCTGGGCGGCGAGGTTGCCCGGCGACTCGGACTCGGCGATCTGCTTCTTCAGCTGCTGCTGCTCCACGTCGAGCTTGGCCTGCTGCTGCTGCAACTCGTCCAGCCGGAAGGCGTTCTCGTTGATCTTCGTGTTGACCGCCAGGATGCCCAGCACCCCGCCGACGACCAGCACCACCACCAGCGCCGCGAACGGCGCCCGCGGCACCCGCACCGGCGGCGGCGGGGCGACCCGCAGCCGCGGCGGCTCCGGCCGCTCGGCCGCGACGGCGACCCGCTCCACCGGACGCAGCGCGGCGCTGCCCTGGGTCGGGAACTCGCGCGCCCCCCGGGCGCGAGTCTCCGCCGACCGGTCCGCCCGCCGGGCACCGTCGCCCACCCCCCGGGTCCGCTCCGCCGCGATCCGGCCCCCCGACCGCGGTGCGCGCTGCCCGGCGCCGGCAATGTCCCGACGCTTGTCTACGTTCATGTCCCCTCCCCCTCTTCGTCCGTGGTGTCCCCCGGCGCCCGCCGCGGATCCGGACCGGATCCCGTGGCCGACCCCGTCCCCGGTTGGTGCATCGCCTTGACCCGGCGGCGGTACCGTTCGCGGTCGGTACGCCCCCGTTGCCGTGCCTGCGGGTCGATCCGCTCCGCGGCCCGCAGGCGCACCGAAGCGGCCCGCGGGTTCGCGGTGACCTCCGCCTCCCCGGGCAGTTCCGCGCCCCGGCTGAGCAGCCGGAACGTCGGTTCTGACCCGGGCAGTTCGACCGGGAGGTCGATCGGGCCCGTGCTGCGGATCCGATCGGCGAGCGCCTGCTTGGTGAGCCTGTCCTCCAGCGAGTGGTAGGACAGGACCACCAGGCGACCGCCGACGGCCAGCCGGTCCAGAGCGGCCGGCAGCGCTGTCTCCAGCACTGCCAGTTCTCTGTTTACCTCGATCCGTAAAGCCTGAAACGTTCTCTTTGCCGGGTGCCCCCCGGTTCGTCGGGCTGGTGCCGGAATCGACTCCCGGACCAGCTCGGCCAGCCGCGCCGACGAGGTGATCCGGCCGCGTTCCCGCTCCCGGATGATCGCCGAGGCGATCCGCCCGGCGAACTTCTCCTCGCCGTACACCCGCAGCACCCGGGCCAGCTCCGGGTGCGAGTAGGTGTTGACCACCTCCTCGGCGGTCACCCCCCGGGTCTGGTCCATCCGCATGTCCAACGGCGCGTCCTGCGCGTACGCGAACCCGCGGTCGGGCGCGTCGAGCTGCAACGAGGAGACACCGAGATCGAACAGGATCCCGTCCACGGACGGATATCCCAGCCGGTCGAGCACCTCGGGCAGTTCGTCGTAGACGGCGTGCTCCAGATGGACGCGGTCGGCGAACCGGGCCAGCCGAACCCTGGCGTGGGCCAGCGCCTCGGTGTCCCGGTCCAGGCCCACCAGCACCGTCTCCGGATGGGCCTGCAACACCGCCTCGGCGTGGCCGGCAAGGCCCAGCGTCGCGTCGACGTGCACGGTGCGCCCGCCCCGGCCCAGCGCGGGGGCCAGCAGCTCGAGACACCGCTCGAGCAGCACCGGCACGTGCGTGCCGCGTAGCTCCCCCATGTCGACCCCCACTGGTTGAACCGGTTGTGTATCCGCGCCCTGCTCGTCGGACGACGCCGTGCCGTCGTACCGCCAGATCCCCATCCGCTCTCCGCCCGCCCGTCGGGCCGCAGGCCCGGAGGGTCGGATCGTGCGCCTGGCACCGGGGAAGGGATGCCAGGAACTCGAAAGCGGCTGGAGATCTCGCAGTACGTCGGGCGTCGCCACGCCCTACAGACCGCCGGGCAGCACCCCTTCCTCGATGTCGGCGAAGTCGTCTTCGCTCTCGGCGAGGTAGGTCTCCCAGGCGACCTTGTCCCAGATCTCCACCCGGGTGCTCGCACCGATGACCACCAGGTCCCGGTCGAGCCCCCCATATGTACGAAGGTGCGCCGGGATGGTCACCCGGCCCTGCTTGTCCGGCACCTCGTCGTGCGCGCTGGCGAAGAACACACGGCTGTAGGCCCGGGCCGCCTTGTGCGTCATCGGCTGCGCACGCAACTGCTCCGCGATCCGCTGGAACTCCGGCGTCGGGAAGACGTAGAGGCAGCGCTCCTGCCCTTTGGTGATCACGACACCCCCCGCCAGCTCATCCCGGAACTTCGCCGGAAGGATCAACCGGCCTTTGTCGTCCAGGCGCGGAGTGTGGGTGCCGAGAAACATCGGCCCAACCCCCTCGCCCTTTGAGCGGCGTTCGCGCGCCGCCGACCCCCCGGGCCGGTGGGCCCCTCCCGGCCCCACCAATGCGCCCCACTCTACTCCACTTCCCTCCACTCGCAACCAGATTCGACCGTGTGGCGCGCCGCGCGTCGCCACAAATGCGCACGTCAGGATGGGTGGAGCGGAGTGGAGGGCCCGGACGGCCCGCCAGGGCGGTCCGCTTTCCGACATAGATCGACTCCGTACGGCCGAGGGTCATCCGACCGGCCGCCGGCAGAGCCGAGCCGAACGGATCGCCGTCGGTGCCGATCTCGGGGGTCCGCTGGTCCGGTAACCTCGCTCGGGTGACGGACGCGAAGATGCCCCTGCGGGCGAAGGTGGCCAGCTCCGTGTCACGGACCGCCGCGGCGTTGTCCCGGGCGGCGGGCCGGGGCGACGGCTCGGTGATCGGTGGTTGGCTCGGCCTGAAGATCGACCCGGAACTGCTCGCCCACCTCTCCGCCGGCCGGGCCATCGCGCTGGTATCCGGCACCAACGGCAAGACCACCACCACCCGGCTCGCGGCGGCGGCCGTCGGCGTACTCGGTCGGGTCGCCACCAACTCGTTCGGCGCCAACATGCCCACCGGGCACACCTCCGCGCTGGCCAAGGCCGGCAGCACCCCGTACGCGGTGCTGGAGGTCGACGAGCACTACCTCGCCCAGGTGATCGAGGCGACCGACCCGCACGTGGTGGCGTTGCTCAACCTCTCCCGTGACCAGCTGGACCGGGCCAAGGAGGTCGCCATGATGGCGCAGCTCTGGCGCTCGGCGCTGGCCCGGCACCCGGACATCCGCGTGGTCGCCAACGCCGACGACCCGATGGTGGTCTGGGCCGCCACCCCGCCGGCCTCCCACGACCAGCGGATCACCCCGCCGCACGTCACCTGGTTCTCCGCCGGGCAGCGTTGGCACGACGACTCCTGGGTCTGCCCCGAGTGCGGCTCCACCATCCAGCGCTCCGGCGAGCAGTGGTGGTGCACCGGCTGCCCGCTACGCCGCCCGGAGCCGCAGTGGACCGTGGACGACGAGGGCGTCGTCGACCCGACCGGCGCCTGGTACAAGGTCAAACTTCAGCTACCCGGCAAGGTCAACGTCGGCAACGCGGCCACCGCCCTCGCGGTCGCCGCCGAATTCGGCGTACGCCCCTTCGACGCGGTGCCCCGCCTCGGCGACGTGACCTCGGTGGCCGGACGCTACGCCCAGGTCGTCCGGGAGGGTCGCACCGTGCGACTGCTGCTGGCCAAGAACCCGGCCAGCTGGCTGGAGGCGTTCGACATGGCGGACGAGGCGCCGACGCTGCTGTCCATCAACGCCCGCGACCCCGACGGGTTGGACACCTCGTGGCTCTTCGACGTCGACTTCGCTCCGCTGCGCGGACGCCTGGTGCTCATCACCGGCGACCGGGCGTACGACCTGGCCGTGCGGTTGGAGATCAACGACGTGCCCTTCCAGTACGTACGCACCTTCGACGAGGCCGTCCGGGCGGTACCGCCGGGTCGGCTGGAGGTCATCGCGAACTACACCGCGTTCCAGGACATCCGAGCGGAGTTGGACCGTGTCAACTGAGACCCTGCGCATCGTCTGGATCTACCCGGACCTGCTGTCGACCTACGGTGACCGGGGCAACGCCCTGATCCTGGCCCGCCGGGCCCAGCAGCGCGGGTTCCCGGTCGAGGTGCTGGAGGTCCGCTCCGACCAGCGGTTGCCCACCACGGCCGACATCTACCTCATCGGCGGCGGCGAGGACGGCCCGCAGGCGCTCGGCGCGCAACGACTGCTCGCCGACGGCGGCCTGCACCGGGCGGTGGCCCAGGGCTCGGTGGTTTTCGGCGTCTGCGCCGGCTACCAGTTGCTGGGCACCTCGTTCTTCGCCAAGGGCACCCAGTACCAGGGCCTGGAACTGCTCGACCTCTCCTCGGACCGGGGCCCCAGCCGGGCCGTCGGCGAGTTGGCCGGCGACATCGACGCCCGCCTCGGCCTGCCGCCGCTGACCGGGTTCGAGAACCACGGCGGTCGCACCCACCTCGGCGCCGAGGTCTCCCCGCTGGCCCGGGTCACCGCCGGGGTCGGCAACGACGGTGCCACCGAGGGTGCCTGGCGGGGCAAGCTGCTCGGCACGTACTCGCACGGCCCGGCGCTGGCCCGCAACCCGGCCCTGGCCGACCTGCTGCTGCGCTGGGCGACCGGGGCGCAGCACCTGCCGCCGCTCGACGACACCTGGGCCGACCGGCTGCGCGCCGAACGCCGGACCGCGGTGGCCACCGCCCGGGCATGATCCGCAAGCTGCGGAGACGACTCCTGGGGGCAAGCCGGTCAGGCGACCCCACAGCCGGCCCTCCGCAGCCCGACACCGTGCTGCCCGACACCGTCCGGTCCGGTGCCGGCCCGGCGGGCACCGGCGCGGCCACCCCGGCCGACAGCGCGCGGTACGGCAGCACGGCGGTCAACACACCGGCCGCTCGGCGCCGTCTGCTGGCCGCGACGCCGTCGGTCACCCGGTTCGTGTTGCTGCTGCTTCTGCTCGCCGCCTTCGGGGTGACACTGCTGCTGGTGCCGCACCCCGAACCGTCCGCACTGCCGGACCTGGCCGACCGGATGGGTCGGCTCGCTCCGGTGGCCGGTGTGCTCGGTGGGGCGCTGCTGCTGGTGGCGCTGGTCCCCCGTACCTTCATCACGCTCGCCGCAGGGGCGATCTTCGGTGCCCTGGAAGGTGCCGCGTACGCGCTCGGCGCCGCCCTGCTGGCGGCGGCGATCGGCTTCACCGTGGGTCGGGTGCTGGGCCGGGACTTTGTCGCCGAACGAATCCGGGGGCGGCTGGCCCGCCTCGACCGCTGGTTCACCCGGCAGAGCGTCCTCGGCGTGGTCACCGTACGGCTGCTGCCGATCTCCGGTTTCGGTCTGGTCAGCTACGGCTACGGCACCACCGGCGCCCGGGTGGTGCCGTTCCTCGTCGGCAGCGTGATCGCCTCCGCGCCGACCGCGTTCGGCTACGCGGCGGTCGGCGCGGCCGTGACCAGCCCCAGCGGTGTCAACTGGCTCGCCGCTGCCCCGGCCTCACTCGGCTTCATCGCCAGCGCCGTACTGCTCGCCCGCTGGTGGCGCGCCGAGCGCCACCAGCGCCGCCCCCTCCACTGACCGCCCGCCACGCCCCACCCCCCACTCCCCACTCCCCACTCCCCACCCTCACCCGCTCCCCGCCCCCACCCCCACCCCGTCACCACCCGCTCCCCGTCACCACCCGCTCCCCGTCGACCCCGCAACTTCGGGGAAACTGCTGGGTCCGACGCGGTCGAGGCAGCACCTTCCCCGAAGTTGCGCACACCGGCACGGGGCACGCGGGCACGCGGGCACTGGGCACGCGGGACGGCGCACGCCGGCACGGGGCACGCCGGCACGGGGCACGCCGGCACGGGGCACGCCGGCACGGGGCACGCCGGCACGAGGGCACGCCGGCACGAGGGCACGCCGGCACGAGGGCACGCCGGCACGAGGGCACGCCGGCACGAGGGCACGCCGGCACGAGGGCACGCCGGCACGGGGCATGCGGGCGTGCCTGTGGGTGGAGGCGAGGGCGATGGGTAGCTGGGTGGGCAGCCAGCCGGGTGGCGGGGAGGTGATGGTGGGGGTCAGCGGGGTGGGGTGACCAGGCCGGCTTCGTATGCGGCGATGACCAGGTGCACCCGGTCGCGGGCGCCAAGCTTGCTGAACAGTCTTGCCACGTGTGCCTTGGCGGTGGCCGCACTGATCACCAACTCGGCGGCGATCTCGGCGTTGGAAAGGCCCCGGCCCACGAGGGTGAGCACCTCGCGCTCCCGATCGGTCACCCCGGTCAGCGACCGTGGCGTCGCAGCCACCGGCCGGCGGCTGAACTCGGCGATCAGTCGCCGGGTGACGCCTGGTGCGATGAGCGCGTCCCCGGCCGCTACCACCCGGATCGCGCCGAGGATGTCCTCCAGAGCCATGTCCTTGACGAGAAAGCCGCTCGCGCCGGCCCGCAGCGCGGCGTGCACGTGCTCGTCGTCGTCGAACGTGGTGAGCACGAGCACCCGGGCGGGACCGCCGGAGTCGGTGATCGTCCGCGTCGCCTGGATGCCGTCGGTACCCGGCATCCGCAGATCCATCAGCACCACGTCAGGCAGCACCTCACGAGTCAGTCGCACCGCCTCGGCGCCGGTGCCGGCCTCGCCGACCACTGCCATGTCTGGTACGTCGGCGATCAGCACGCGCAGCCCGGCCCGCACCAGCGGCTGGTCGTCGACGAGCAAAACCCGGATGGTCACCGCTTCATCGTCTCGCCAAGACGACCGCCAGCCCCGCCGGCACCGTCCGGACGACCACCGTCGCAACTGCCGCCGACCCCGCCCACACCATCCGGACGACCACCGTCGCAGCTGGCACCGCCCGGACCGCCGCCGACCCGCCTGGCATCGACCGCACGGCCACCGACCGAACCCGCACCACCCGAACGACCACCGACCCGACCGGCATCGACCGGATCGGCATCGACCGGATCGGCACCAGCCCGACCGGCACCAGCCTGAGCGGCACCAGCCTGAGCGGCATCGACCGAGATGGCGTCGACCTCATGATCAACGCGACGGGTGGGGGGTGGGGGTTATTGGACGATGGAGACCATGCGGGTGGGGATGACGATGACCTTGCGGGGTTCCTTGCCGGCCAGCACGCCGGCCACGGCGTCCAGGGCCGCCTGGCGGACGACGTCCTCGGCGGCGTCGGCGGGGACCTCGACGCGGGCCCGGACCTTGCCGTTGACCTGCACCGGGTAGGTGACCGTCTCGGCGACCAGCAGGGCCGGGTCGGCGACCGGGAAGTCCGCGTACGTCAGCGAGGTGGAGTGGCCCAGCCGCTGCCACAGCTCCTCGGCGACGTGCGGGGCGAACGGCGCGACCATCAGCACCAGTGGCTCGGCCACCTCGCGCGGGGTACCCGACAGACGGGTCACCCCGTTGGTCAGCTCGATCAGCTTGGCGATCGCGGTGTTGAACCGGATCTGCTCCATGTCGCCCCGGACACCGTCGATGACCTTGTGCAGCAGCCGCCGGGTCTGCTCGTCGGCCGGGTCGTCGGTGACCCGGGACTCGCCGGTCCGCTCGTCGACGATGGCCCGCCAGACCCGTTGCAGGAACCGGTACGAGCCGACCACCGCCCGGGTCTCCCACGGGCGCGACACCTCCAGCGGTCCCATCGACATCTCGTACACCCGGAACGTGTCCGCGCCATAGGCGGCACACATCTCGTCCGGGGTTACCACGTTCTTCAGGGACTTGCCCATCTTGCCGTACTCGCGGTTGACCTGGACGTCACCCAGGAAGAAGCCGCCGTCGCGCTCGGCGACCTCCTCCGCCGGCACGTACGCGCCCCGGGCGTCGGTGTACGCGTACGCCTGGATGTAGCCCTGGTTGAACAGCTTGCGGAACGGCTCGAACGACGACACGTGGCCCAGGTCGTACAGCACCTTGTGCCAGAACCGGGCGTACAGCAGGTGCAGCACGGCGTGTTCGGCACCGCCCACGTACAGGTCGACCCCGCCGCAGTCACCCTCGCCACGCGGGCCCATCCAGTACCGCTCGTTGTCCGCGTCGACGAACCGGTCGCCGTTGGTCGGGTCCAGGTAGCGCAGCTCGTACCAGCAGGAGCCGGCCCACTGCGGCATCACGTTGGTCTCCCGGGTGTAGCGCTTCGGGCCGTCGCCCAGGTCCAGCTCGACCTCGACCCAGTCCCGGCGGCGCGACAGCGGCGTCTCCGGGTCGCTGGCCGCGTCCTCCGGGTCGAAGGTGCGCGGGGAGAAGTCCTCCACCTCGGGCAGCTCGACCGGCAGCATCTCCTCCGGCAGGGCGATGGCGGCACCGTCGGCGTCGTACACGATCGGGAACGGCTCGCCCCAGTAGCGCTGCCGGCTGAACAGCCAGTCCCGCAGCCGGTAGGTCACCGCGCCCTGGCCGTTGCCGGTCTCCTCCAGCCAGCCGATGATCCGGGCCTTGGCATCGGCCACACCCAGGCCGTCCAGGTCCAGGCCGCGCTCGGGCGCGGCGCTGTTGATCGCCGGCCCCTCCCCCGTGTACGCCTTGCCGTCGAAGCCCTCCGGTGGCTGCACGGTACGCACGATCGGCAGCTCGAAGACCTCGGCGAACTCCCAGTCCCGCTCGTCCTGGGCGGGCACCGCCATGATCGCGCCGGTGCCGTAGCCGGCCAGCACGTAGTCGGCGATGAAGATCGGAATCTGCCCACCGGTGACCGGGTTGGTGGCGTACGCGCCGGTGAAGACGCCGGTCTTCTCCTTCGTCTCGGCCTGCCGCTCCACGTCGGTCTTGGCCGCCGCCGCCTTGCGGTACGCCTCGACGGCCTCCCGCGGGCTGCCGTGCCCACCGGTCCACGCGTCCCGGGTGTCCTCCGGCCAGGCCGCCGGCACCAGCGTGTCGACCAGCTCGTGCTCCGGGGCCAGCACCATGTAGGTGGCGCCGAAGACGGTGTCGGGCCGGGTCGTGAACACCCGGATCGGGGCGACCGGGGTCGGGAAGTCGATGTGCGCGCCCTGCGACCGGCCGATCCAGTTGCGCTGCATCAGCTTGATCGGCTCGGGCCAGTCCAGCTTGTCCAGGTCGTCCAGCAGCCGGTCACCGTACGCGGTGATCCGCATCATCCACTGCTTCAGGTTGCGCTTGAAGACCGGGAAGTTGCCCCGCTCGGAGCGGCCGTCGGCGGTGACCTCCTCGTTGGCCAGCACCGTGCCCAGCCCGGGGCACCAGTTCACCGGCGCCTGCGACACGTACGCCAGGCGGTGGTCGTCGATGACGGCGCGGCGCTCGGCGGCCGACAGCTCGGCCCACGGCCGGCCGTCCGGGGTGCGCCGCCCGCCCCCGGCGAACTCGGCGATCAGCTCACTGATCGGCCGGGCCCGGCCGGCCTCGTGGTCGTACCAGGAGTTGAAGATCTGCAGGAAGATCCACTGGGTCCAGCGGTAGAAGTCGGTGTCGATGGTGGCCACCGAACGCCGCCGGTCGTGGGCCAGCCCCAGCCGGCGCAGCTGCGCCCGGTAGCGGTCGATGTTCGCCTCGGTGGTGGTCCGGGGGTGGGTGCCGGTCTGCACCGCGTACTGCTCGGCGGGCAGGCCGAACGCGTCGAAGCCCATCGCGTGCAGCACGTTGCGGCCGGCCATCCGCTGGTACCGGGCGAAGCAGTCGGTGCCGATGTAACCCAGCGGGTGTCCGACGTGCAGCCCGGCCCCGGACGGGTACGGGAACATGTCCAGCACGTACAGCTTCTCCGCACCGGACCGCGGGTGAGCCGGATCGGCCAGCGGACCGGACGGGTTCGGCGCGTGGAAGGCCCCCTCCCGCTCCCACCGGTCCTGCCAGCGGCGTTCGATCTCGTCGGCCAGCGCTGCGGTGTACCGGAACGGTGGGACGTCTGCCTCGGTCATGGCCTTCTCCTCGCGTCGCTCGGCGGAGTCTGTCGGAGTGCTGGCTGGTCTCGGGTCTGCCACGCCGGCCCGTCGCGGGCCGGCAGCGGGCACGAAAAAGCCCCTCACGCAGGAGGGGCCGCCGTGCTGTCACGCGTTCAGCGCATCAGCACGGCCCGGTAAGAAGCAGGAAGACTCCGGCCATGACCGGCAGTGTACCGCGTGCGGTGTGTCGCCGCCGCCCACCACCCCTGCGCCAGGAGCTGGTCGACGCCGCGCGCCGCGGCCTGGCGGCGCGGATCACCTCGTCCGGTCCCCGGGTCCGGGCAGCCGGACCCGGGCCCGCTTACCCGGCAGAACCGACGACATGCGCTGCGTAAATGACAAATCACTGCGTAAGCGCTCAAACACCTGCGGCGGTCGGCGTTGACGACAAACATGGTTAGCCTGAGAGGCCAGTGAGATTGCCGCGGCACATGAGGCTCACACGTCGCGAACGAAACGGCGGGGCCAGGTGCTCTTTTAGAGAGCTGCCGTGACGGCGACGAGGAGGAGGCCCGTGACACAACAGACCTGGGACGACGTTGGCGGTCTGCTGCCGTACGACGAGTTCCGCGCCGCCAGTGACGCGATCGTTACCAACATCGAACAGGTCATCGAGGGCAAGACCGCGACCGTGCGGTTGGCACTGGCCGTCCTGCTCGCCGAGGGTCACCTGCTCATCGAGGACGTGCCCGGTGTCGGCAAGACCAAATTGGCCAAGGCCCTGGCCCGGTCGATCGACTGTTCGGTACGCCGCATCCAGTTCACGCCCGACCTGCTGCCCAGCGACGTCACCGGGGTCAGCGTCTACAACCAGGAAACCCACGACTTCGAGTTCCGTCCGGGTGCCGTCTTCGCGAACCTGGTCGTCGGCGACGAGATCAACCGGGCCTCGCCGAAGACCCAGTCCGCGCTGCTGGAGTGCATGGAGGAACGGCAGGTCACCGTCGACGGGGTGACCTATCAGTTGCAGACGCCGTTCATGGTGATCGCCACCCAGAATCCGATCGAGATGGAGGGCACCTACCCGCTGCCGGAGGCGCAGCGCGACCGGTTCACCGCCCGCATCGCCATGGGATACCCGGACCCGACCGCCGAGCTCGCCATGCTCGACGGGCACGGTGCCGTCGACCCGCTGTCCGGGCTGCGGCCGGTCTCCGACGCCGACACCGTGCGCCGGCTGATCGGTCACGTTCGGCAGGTGCACGTCGCCGACGCGGTCAAGCAGTACGCGGTCGACCTGGTCACCGCCACCCGCGAGTCACCCGACCTGCGTCTGGGCGCCTCCCCCCGCTGCACCCTGCAACTGCTGCGCACCGCCCGCGCGGTGGCCGCCCTCGACGGGCGTGACTACGTCCTCCCCGACGACCTGCAGGTGCTCGCCGTGCCGGTGCTGGCGCACCGGATCATTCCCACGGCCGACGCCCAGCTGGCCCGGCGTACCACCGACGCGATCGTCGCCGACCTGGTGCACCGGCTGCCGCTGCCGCACGACCGCAAGCGCTCGCCCTACGACACCCGGCCACCGAGCGGCAACGGCCGGGCCCCCTTCGAGCCGCGGAGGCCGTGACGTGCGTGACGGGCTGCGCGGGCTGACCACCCGCGGCCGCTCCTTCCTGGCCGCGGCGGTGGCGGCGGCCATCTCCGCCGGCATCCTCGGCGAGAAGGACCTGCTGCGGGTGGCGGTGCTGCTGGCCGTCCTGCCGTTGCTCGCCGCGCTCTACGTCGGTCGCAGCCGCTACAAGCTCGCCTGCCACCGGTCGCTGGAGCCGCACCGGGTACCGGTCGGCGCGACCGCCCGGGTGGTGCTGCGCCTGCAGAACATGTCCCGGCTGCCCACCGGCACCCTGCTGCTGGAGGACCGGCTTCCGTACGCCCTCGGCAGCCGTCCCCGGGTGGTGCTGGAACGTCTCGGCGCGCACCAGGCCAGCTCCGTGGCGTACACGGTGCGCGCCGACGTGCGGGGCCGGTACGAGGTGGGGCCGCTGGTGGTCCGGATGACCGACCCCTTCGGCCTCTGCGAACTCAGCCGCGCCTTCCCCGGTACCGACCGGCTCACCGTCGTGCCGCAGGTGGTCCCACTGCCGGCGGTGCGGCTGCCCGGCGAGTACGCCGGCAGCGGCGAGAGCAGGGCCCGCTCGGTGGCGGTGCACGGCGAGGACGATGCAGCCACCCGGGAGTACCGGCGCGGCGACGACCTGCGCCGGGTGCACTGGAAGTCGACCGCGCGCACCGGCGAGCTGATGGTGCGCCGGGAGGAGCAGCCCTGGGAGAGCCGGGCGACGGTGCTGCTGGACACCCGCGCGTACGGGCATCAGGGCGACGGTCCGACGGCGAGCTTCGAGTGGGCGGTCTCAGCCGCCGCGAGCATCGCGGTGCATCTGCGGCAGGCCGGGTACAAACTGCGCCTGGTCACCGGCTCGGGCGCGGACGTCGATGCCACCGAGGGTGCCGGCGACGGCCTGCTGCTCGACCAGCTCGCGGAGGTCCGGCTCGACCAGCGGGTCGAGATCACCACTCTGGTGCAGCACGTACGGCAACGCGCCGACGGCGGGTTGATCATCGGGCTGTTCGGGTCGCTGAGCACCGCCGAGGCGGAGCTGTTGGCCGGGCTGCGGGCCAACGGCGCCACCTGTGTCTGCTTCCTGTTGGACAGCTCCGCCTGGCTGAACCTGCCGACGCCCGCGCGGGCCGAGGCCGACCAGGCGCACGACGCCGCGGCGCTGGCGCTGCTGCAGTCCGGTTGGCGGGTGATCGGCGTCGATCACGGCGGCCGGCTGCCGGCGCTCTGGCCGCAGGCGGGGCGGGGCTCGCAGGGATTCGCGCTGCGCGCGGCGATGGCCGAGACCGTGGCCGGTGGCGTGCGATGAACGGAAGGTCCCCCTCATGATCGCCCATCGGAACCTGGGCCTGGTGGCCGCCGGCGCGACGCTGCTCGCGGCGGCACCACTGTCGGCCATCTTCGAACGTTGGACGTGGTTGGTCCAGGCGGTCATCGCGGTGGCCGCGGTGGCGGCCGCGGCGTCGCTGGCCCGGCTCGGCCGGACCCCGCTGTGGGTGCAGATCCTGGCCATGGTCGGCGGTCTCACCCTCGCTCTTACCTGGCTGTTCCCCAGCGGCTCCGAGCTGCTGGCGGTGCTGCCCACCCCGGCCACCTTCGGACACTTCGCCGAGTTGCTCGGCAACTCGGTCGAAGACATGCGCTCCCACGGCGTGAAGGTTCCGGACACCGACCCGCTGCTGTTCATCACCGTGCTCGGCATCGGCGCGGTGGCGGTGCTGGTGGACGTGCTCTGCGTCGGGCTGCGCCGCCCTGCCCTGGCCGGGCTGCCGATGCTGGCCATCTACTCGGTGCCGGTGGCGGTCTATGTGGACAGCGTCCCGCCGGTGCCGTTCGCGATCGGCGCCGCCGGTTTCCTGTGGCTGCTGGTCACCGACAACGTGGACCGGGTCCGTCGGTTCGGTCGGCGGTTCACCGGCGACGGCCGCGACGTGGATGTCTGGGAGTCGTCGCCGTTGGCCGCCGCCGGCCGGCGGCTGGCGGTGGTGGGTCTCGCACTGGCCGTACTGGTGCCGTTGGCCGTGCCGGGAATGACCGCCGGGTTGATGACCACGCTCAACTCCGGCCCCGGCTCCGGCATCGGTCCCGGGTTCGGTGGCTCCCCCGGCCGGGTCGATCTCTTCGCCGCGCTCAGCGGGCAGCTCAACCAGTCCCAGGTGACCGATCTGGTGACGGTCACCACCACCGAGGAGGAGCCGTTCTATCTGCGCTTCGGGGTCGCCGACGACCTGCGTACCGACGGCTTCCGGGTGCGCGGCCCCAACGGTAGGCGAGTCACCGGCGACCTACCCGATCCCTCGGGGCGGTCGGCTCCGGGCATCCAACGCACCCGGCAACGGGCCACCGTGCGGGTGAGCCGCGAGCTGAACATGCCACTGCTGCCGGTCTACGCCGAACCGGTCAACTTCGCCGAGCTGGGCAACAACTGGTTCTACGACCCGAACCTGCAGGTCGTCTTCTCCAACCGGGAGAACTCGCGGGGCAAGGAGTACTCCTTCGACTACGTCCGCTCGTCGTACAGTCCGCAGGCGCTGCGGCGGGCTCAGCCGCTGCCGGCGGACCTGCCGCTGCGCCGGCAGCAGACCGTGACGCCGGACGTGCCGGAGGTCCGTGCCCTGGTGGAGGATCTGATCCGGGGGGCACGCACCGAGTACGACAAGGTGCGAGCCATCTACAACTACTTTTCCGAGGACAACGGCTTCAGCTACCGGCTCAGCACCGAGCAGGGCAGCAGCGGCCAGGCGATTCTCGACTTCCTGGAGACCAAGGTCGGCTACTGCCAGCAGTACGCCGCGGCGCTGGCCTGGATGGTCCGCGACGCGGGGATCCCGGCTCGGGTCGCGTTCGGGTTCACCAACGGCAGCCGCCGCAGCGACGACACCCTCACGCTTACCAACCGCAATCTGCACGCCTGGACCGAGGTCTACTTCGACCAGATCGGCTGGGTGCCCTTTGACGCCACCCCGGCCTACGGCGTGCCGGGCTCCACCCGCTCGGCCTGGGCGCCGGACGTGGACGCCCCGGAGGAGAGCACGCCGCAGGGCGGCGCCGCGGACACACCCGACGAGACGGATCCGTCCGCCGAGGCGGAGCAGGGACCGAACCAGTTCGAGGAGGGCGAGGACCCGGGTGCGGCGCTCGGCTCCGACGCGCCCGCCGAGCAGGCGCCCGTCTGGCCGTGGCTGGTCGCGGCCAGCGTCCTGACGCTGCTGGTGCTGCTCGCTGTGCCCGCACTGCGCCGACTCGCACTGCGCCGCCGTCGGGGCAGACCGGCACCGGCGGTGCGGACGGTCGACGCGCCGGACGCGGCCCCGTCCGCGACCGGGCAACCGGTCGTGCTGGTCGCCACCGATCCGGACCGGGCGCGGGCCGACGCGCACGCCGCCTGGGACGAGCTGATCGACACGCTCGTCGACTACCGGGTCGGGGTGGATCGGACCGAAACCCCCCGTGCCACGGCGGAGCGGGTGGCCCGGGAGCGCCTGGCCGCGCAGACCGACGCCGGCTCGGCGGTACGTCTGCTCGGACGTGCCGAGGAGCGGGCCCGTTACGCCCGGGACCCGTTGACCGGTGAACCGCTGCCGGCGGCCCTGCGGACGGTGCGCGGTGCGCTGGCCGGGCAGGCCGACCGGCGGACCCGCCTGGTGGCGACCGTGTTGCCGCCGTCGGTATTGTCCCGCTGGCGCACCGCCCTCGCGGACAACTCGTCACGACTGGTCGACTCGGCCGGGCAGGTGCGCCGCAGGCTGCTGCGGTTCAGCCCACGCCGGCTGATCGCCAGCCGCGCGGGTCGCTGATTCCCGTTGCCGGCGGCACCACCCGGGTCGCCGGCAACGGCCCACCAGCGCCCACCGGCAACCGGCTGGCGGCCGTGAGCGAGGGGCGCCGACAGGCGGGCAACACGAAGACCCGCACGGCGCCCTGGGCGCTCGCGCCTATTCACCCCGGGCGGTCGGCCCGGGGTGACGTGCCTCCTCGTCAGTGGCGCAACGGGGTCAGCGGTGCCCCTCCGGGCGCTGCCGCCACCGGTCCTCCATCCGGTCGAGGAAACCCGACCTCCGGCCGGCACGGCCTCGGGACCGGCGACGACTCGCCGTGCCCCCGACGACGTGCAGGTCGGGTGACTGCGCGCGACGGTGCGACTGCACCGCGAACGCGGCCGAGGCCAACATGACAACGAATCCCGCCACTGCCAACGGCGGAGTCTTGATCACCGCGCCATAGACCAGCAACGCCAGGCCAGCGATGATCAGGCCGGCAGCGACGAGCAGGCGACGCCGCGCGTGGAAGCGCGGATCGCTGGCGCGCACGGCCGAGGCGAACTTGGGGTCCTCGGCAAGCGACCGCTCGATCTGCTCGAACAGCCGCTGCTCGTGCTCCGAGAGCGGCACGGCACTCCTCCCCGGTCACGTTGGTCGGTCCGGTCGGACCGACAGACCGTGGCAGCCAACCGGCTGCTTACCCGCAAGTCTACGAGGGCCCTCGCGCGTCGGAAAGCGGGACGACCTACGGCCGGGTCGGATTTTCATTTCGTCGGGGATCGCGCCCGCTGAGAAGACTGGCCGGTCCTATGACGGACCGCCCGAAACGGGCAGCCGCCGCGTCGGCGGCGGCCTCCGCCTCCCGCCAGCCCCGCTCCGGCTGCCCGAGGGCGAGCTGCTGCGGTGTCTGGTCCGCCGCCGTCAGCCCCTCCGCCCGGACGCCGAGCAGCCGGATCCGCTCACCCGGGTCCAACGCGGTGTAGAGCGCCCACGACGTGTCGAACATCTCCCGAGCCACATCGGTGGGCACGGTCAGGGTGCGGGCCCGGCTCACCGTGCGGAAATCGGCGGTGCGCACCTTCAGCGAAACCGTCCGCCCCACCTGCCCGCTGGCTCGCAATCGGGCACCGACCTTCTCGGCCAGGGCCAGCAGCGTACGACGGATCTCGGTCGGATCGTCGACGTCCACGTCGAAGGTGACCTCCGCGCCGATCGACTTCTCCGCCTGCTCCGGGCTGACCCGGCGCGGGTCGCGGCCCCAGGACAGCTCGTGCAGGTGCGCGGCGCCCGCCTCGCCGAGCGCGGTCCGCAGCATGCCCAACGGAGCCTGCGCCAGGTCACCGACGGTGCGCAGACCGAGCCGCAGCAGTGCCTGCTCGGAGCGCTCCCCCACCCCCCACAGCGCGGCGACCGGTAGTGGGTGGAGGAACTCGAGCACCCGGTCGGCCGGCACCACGAGCAGACCGTCGGGCTTCGCCCGGGTCGAGCCGAGCTTGGCCACGAACTTGCTCGGTGCCACCCCCACCGAGCAGGTCAGCCCCTGCTCCTCGGCGACCCGCTCCCGAATGCGTTGGGCGATCGTCGCCGGCCGACCGAACAGTCGCCGGGCACCGGCGACGTCGAGGAACGCCTCGTCCAGCGAGAGCGGCTCGACCAGCGGCGTGACGTCGCGGAAGATCTGCATGACCGCCCGCGAGGCCGCCGAGTAACGGGCGAAGTCGGGGGCGAGGAAAACCGCGTGCGGGCAGAGCGCCCGGGCCCGCATCGTGGGCATGGCGCTGCGAACGCCGTACCGCCGGGCCTCGTAGCTGGCCGAACTGACCACGCCGCGCGGACCGATCCCGCCGACCACGACGGCCCGGCCGCGCAGCTCGGGGCGGTGCCGGACCTCCACCGATGCGTAGAAGGCGTCCATGTCGACGTGCAGGATCGGGCACCCGGCGTCGTCGGCGCCGGGCCCGAACCGGGGATCACCGCCCCGGGGTAGCGACTGGCTGCGGCCCACCCGCGCAGGTTAGCCCGCGGCTGTGACATTCCGGCCGGTCAGCCCCGCACCACCAGCAGCGGGATGGTCATCTCGGCTGCCGTGTCCGCGCCATGGAAGGCCACCAACCGGGACACCATCGGCGGCTCCGACCGACTGGCCAACACGGCGTACGTGTCGTTGCAGACCACCACCACGTCGCCGATCCGGCCCAGGTGGGCGGTGGCCACCGACCCGAACCGGCCGCTGGCCACCGCCTCCTCGCGGGTCAGCACCCGGGCGGCGGTGCCGAGCACGGCCGACCAGGCCGCCACCACGTCGGCGGTGGCCCCCAGGGCGACGTGCAGGTAGCGCACCCGTGGCTCGCCCGCCACCACCCGTACCCCGTCGGTCAACCGGGGGTCGGTGTCCAGGTCGAACCGGTCTCCGGCGGGGATGTCGAGCTGCCCGTGATCGGCGGTGACCAGCAGCGCGGCGTCGGGCGGCAACCCGTCCACCAGCCGGGCCAGCAATCCGTCCAACTCGGTCACCGCCACCCGCCACGGCAACGAGTCGACGCCGCTGAGGTGACCGTGGCGGTCGACGTCCGGGTGGTAGGCGGAGACGAGAGTCGGACCGGGTCCGGCGGTCAGCGCCGCCAGCGTGGTGGCGGCCACCGCGTCGACCCCGGCCGCGCCCCGGTAGTCACCGCCCCGGTTCGCGGCCAGGGTCAGGCCGGTGCCGCCGAACTCCGGCCGGCTGACCACGGTCACCGCCACACCCGCCGCCCGCGCCCGTTCCAACTGGGTGGGGACCGGCTGCCAGCGCAGCGGGTCGGGATCGCCGTCCCGCCACTCGATGTGGTTGAGGACCCGTTCGGTGCCCGGAACGCACACGGTGAAGCCGAGCACCCCGTGCGCACCGGGCGCCACGCCGGTGCCCAGGGTGACCAGGCTGGTCGGGGTGGTGGAGGGAAAACCGGAGGTGAGCGGTCGACCGGACGCGGCGGTCAGCCCGGTCAGGGTCGGCGCGTACGGTGCCGCGGTCGGGATCTGGTACCAGCCGAGGCCGTCGACCAGCAGCACCGCGATCCGACGCACCCCCGACAGTTCGGCGGCGAGGCCGAGCGGGTCCGTGGCGCCGGGGACACCGAGCACGGCCAGCGCGCTGGGCAGCACGTCGGCGAGGCTCCCACCGCCGTATCCCGGCTCGACGACCTCCAGCGGCCGGGCCCGGCCGATCAGGCCCGTCATGCCGGGCGGCGGGCGAACAGGTGCAGCTGGGCCGCGACATCCCGCCAGGGCGGTTGCGCGGCCAGCGTCCGCTCCAGCTCGACCAGGGCAGCGGCCTGGCCGTCCGCCACCGCCGCGGGCAGCAGGTCGGCCAGGACGCGTACGCCGTGGATCTCCTCGACGGTGAGCCCGGCGGCGGTCAGCAGCGCGGCGGCGCTCTCGACGTCGAAGCGGCGGCGCAGGGTGTCCCGGGCGCCGGCGGCGCCGGTCGGGTCGGCGGCCAGGGTCGCGGCCACGTCGAGGTGCCCGTTCATCGCCCGGCCGAGCACCGCGGCGGCCCGCCCGGCGACCAGCACGCTCGCCGCACCGCCCGGTCGCAGCACGTCGGCCAGCGCGGACATCACAGGTGCCGGGTCGTCGACGACCTCCAGCACGGCGTGGCAGAGCACCAGGTCGACGCTGGCCGGCTCGATCAGGCCGGCCAACGCGTCAGCGTCACCCTGCACCGCGCGCACCCGCCCGGCGACCCCGGCCTCCGCAGCGCGGCGGCTGAGCGCGGCGAGCGCGTCGGGACTGGCGTCGACCACGGTCACCCGGTGCCCGGCCCGGGCCAGCGGCACCGCGAAGCCGCCGGTGCCACCCCCCACGTCCAGCACGGTCAGCTCGGCGGCCGGCCGGCGGTCCAGCTCGGCGCGCAGCACCGACCAGACCACGGCGGTACGGGGGGTGAGCGGCGGCCCGGCCGGGCCTGAGGTCTGTTCCACCCGGTCGAGCCTAGTCAGCCGGGACCAGATCGCCAGGGGGCACCTCCGCGCTGTCAACGGAAGTCGCGGGAGGCGGGACGGACCGGCGCCTCGACCGGGTCCAGCCGGTCGGCGACCAGGTTGACCACCCCCTCGTGCCGCTGTAGCCGGCCCCGCACCACCAACGCCGTGCTGGTGCGGGCCACCCGTCGATGCCGCTGCCACAGGCCCGGCGAGCAGGTGACGTTGAGCATGCCGGTCTCGTCCTCCAGGTTGAGGAAGGTGACCCCGCCGGCGGTCGCCGGCCGCTGCCGGTGGGTGACGATCCCGCCGACCCGGATCCGCCGGCCCGGCTCCACCCGGCCCAACCTGTCGATCGGCACCGCGCCCACGGCGTCCAGCTGGGGCCGGATGAACCGGGCCGGATGGTTCTCCGGCGACAACCCGGTGGCCCAGACGTCGGCGACCAGCCGGTCCACCTCCTCCATCCCGGGCAGCACGGGCGCCGCCGTACCGGTCACCGTGCCGGGCAGCCGACCGGGCCGCTCCTGGGCCGCCGCGCCGGCCGCCCAGAGCGCCTGCCGCCGGGTCAGGCCGAAACAGGCGAAGGCGTCCGCGGTGGCCAACGCCTCCAACTGCGCGGCGGTCAGACCCACCCGCCGGGCCAGATCCGGCATGTCGCGGTACGGGCCGTCCGCCGCCCGCTCGGCCTCGATCCGCTCGGCCACCCCGTCGCCGAGGGTACGCACACCGGACAGCCCGAGCCGGACCGCCGGACCGCCCAGCCCCCAGGCGTGCGGCGGTTCCCCCGCTCGGCTGCCCCAGCGGGTGTCCGGGGTGGATTCCAGCACCGGCTTCGCGTCGCTGGCGTTGACGTCCGGTCGGCGTACCTCCACGCCGTGCCGGCGGGCGTCGTCGACCAGGGTCTGCGGCGAGTAGAAGCCCATCGGCTGGGCGCTCAGCAGCGCGGCCAGGAACGGACCGGGGTGGTAGCGCTTCAGCCAGGAGCTGGCGTAGACCAGGTAGGCGAAGCTCATCGCGTGGCTCTCCGGGAAGCCGTAGCTGGCGAACGCGGTGAGTTTGCGGTAGACGTCGTCGGCCAACTCGCCGGTGATGCCGCGCTCCGCCATGCCCCGGTAGAGCCGGTCGGCGATCTGCTCCATCCGCTGCACCGACCGTTTGGCGCCCATCGCCCGGCGCAGCTGGTCGGCCTCGGCCGCGTCGAAGCCGGCCAGGTCGATGGCGAGCTGCATCAGCTGCTCCTGGAACAGCGGCACGCCGAGGGTCTTCTCCAGCGCGTTGCGCATCAGCGGGTGCGCGAAGGTCACCGGCTCCTGACCGTTCTTGCGCCGGATGTACGGGTGCACCGAGCCGCCCTGGATCGGCCCGGGCCGGATCAGCGCCACCTCGACCACCAGGTCGTAGAACTCGCGGGGCCGCAGGCGGGGCAGGGTGGCCATCTGGGCCCGGCTCTCCACCTGGAACACCCCGACCGAGTCGGCCCGGCAGAGCATGTCGTAGACCTCGGGGTCGTCAAGCGTCATGTCGCCGAGATCCAGGCTCATCCCGATCATGTCGTAGCCGTAGTGCAACGCCGACAGCATGCCGAGGCCGAGCAGGTCGAACTTGACCAGACCGACGGCGGCGCAGTCGTCCTTGTCCCACTGGAGCACGCTGCGGCCGGGCATCCGCCCCCACTCCACCGGGCAGACCTCGATCACCGGCCGGTCGCAGATCACCATGCCGCCGGAGTGGATGCCCAGGTGCCGGGGGAACGTCTGGAGCTCGTTGGCGTACGCGACCACCTGCTCCGGGATCTCCGGCACGTCCACCGTGGCCACGTCGCCCCAGCGGTCGATCTGCTTGCTCCACGCGTCCTGCTGGCCGGGTGGGAAGCCGAACGCCTTGGCCACGTCCCGCACCGCCGAGCGGGGCCGGTAGGAGATCACGTTGGCCACCTGGGCGGTGTGCTCCCGGCCGTAGCGGGCGTAGACGTGCTGGATGACCTCCTCCCGGCGGTCGGACTCGATGTCCACGTCGATGTCGGGCGGCCCGTCGCGCTCGGGAGCCAGGAACCGTTCGAACAGCAGCCGGTGCCGGACCGCGTCCACGTTGGTGATCCGCAGCGCGTAGCAGACCGCCGAGTTCGCCGCCGAACCCCGGCCCTGGCAGTAGATGTCCGCCCGCCGGCAGAAGTCGACGATGTCGTACACCACCAGGAAGTAGCCGGGGAAGCCCAGCTCCTCGATCATGTTCAGCTCGTGGTCGAGTTGCGCGTACGCCTGCGGGTGCGCCTCGCGCGGGCCGTAGCGTTCCCGGGCGCCCTGCTCGGTGAGGTGGCGTAGCCAGCTCATCTCGGTGTGCCCCGGCGGCACCGGGTACGCCGGCAGCTGCGGCGCGACGAGCTGGAGGTCGAAGGCCAGCTCGGCGCCGAACTCGGCGGCCCGGGCCACCGCGCCCGGGTACGCGGCGAACCGGGCCGCCATCTCGGCGCCGTCGCGCAGATGGGCGGTGCCCGCCGCGGGCAGCCAGCCGTCGATCTCGTCCAGGCTGCGCCGGGCCCGGACGGCCGCCAGGGTGGTGGCCAGTCGACGCCGCCCCGGGGTCGCATAGTGCACGTTGTTCGTGGCCACCGTGGGCAGGCCGGCGGCAGCCGCCAGCTCGGCCAGGGCGTCGTTGCGGTCGCCGTCGATCGGATGCCCGTGGTCGGTCAGTTCCACCGCCACCGTCTCCGCGCCGAACAGCGCGGTGAGCTGGTCCAGTTCGCGGGCCGCCGCGTCGACTCCCTCGGTGAGCAGGGCGGCCGGCACGTGCCCCTTGCGGCAGCCGGTGAGCACCAGCACGTGGTCGCGCAGGTCGGCGGCGATCTCCTCCAGCTCGCCGTAGACCGGGCGGCCCTTCTCACCGCCGCGTAGCTGGGCACGGGCGATGGTCGCGGCCAGCCGGGCGTACCCCTCGTGGCCGTGGGCCAGCAGCAGCAGGTGGTTGCCGTGCGGGTCGGGTACGCCGTTCTGCGGACCGGGCAGGCCGAGGGACAGTTCCGCTCCGAAGATCGTTGGCAGGCCCAGCGCGCGGGCCGCCTCGGCGAACCGCACCACACCGTAGAAACCGTCGTGGTCGGTGACGGCGAGCGCGGTGAGCCCCAACCGGACGGCCTCCTCGGCCAGCTCCTCCGGGTGGCTGGCACCGTCGAGGAAGCTGAAGTTGGTGTGCGCGTGCAGTTCGGCGTACGGCGGCACGCCGGCGGGCCGGGTCAGCTGCGGCGGTCGGTAGTGCTCCCGCCGTCGGCTCCAGGCCGGCGAGTCGCCCCCGTCGG
The DNA here is from genome assembly GCF_027497175.1 of Verrucosispora sp. WMMD573. NCBI lineage: Bacteria > Bacillati > Actinomycetota > Actinomycetes > Micromonosporales > Micromonosporaceae > Micromonospora > Verrucosispora sp. WMMD573. The sequence goes on from NZ_CP114901.1 coordinate 6,066,974, forward strand.
CGTCGACCGCCAGCGGATCCACCACATGCAGATGCCGCCCCGCACCGCCGCCGCCCTTTCCGCCCCCGCTGCCCTTTCCGTCCCCGCTTCCCTTTCCGCCCCTGCTGCCCTTTCCGTCCCCGCTACCCTTCCCGCCTCCGCTACCCTTTCCGTCCCCGCTGCCCTCTCCGTCCCCGCTACCCTTCCCGCCCCCGCTGCCCGGCCGCCCGGAGAGCACCCGCTCCAACTCCGACCACGGCAACCGAGGATTGTGGAAACTCACCGCCCCCACCCCGCCATCGCGCAGAACGCCACACCCCGTGCCCTCAACCGACCCGGACGCCCCGGATGGATCTTGGTACGAAACGACCCCCTGGAGGGCTGTTTCGTACCAAGATTCACGTCAGTCATAGATCGCCTCCAGCAGCCACTGGCCGGACTCGACGGCGAGCAGCAGGGCGCTGCCGTCGGCGAGGCGGACCTGGAACCGGGCTCGGCGGCGAGCCTCGGCCGGTGCCCACCACCGCTCGTCGACCGGCCACGGACCGGCCCAACCGACGATCTCGGCCGACGCGACCGTCTCACCACGAAAGGCGGTGACCGAAGCGGTGGTGGCCGCAGCGGTGGTGGCCGCAGCGGTGGTGGCCGCAGCGGTGGTGGCAGGGGCGGAACCCGGGGTGGGAGCGGGGCTGGTGGCCTGCGGTGGCAGCGTGCCGATGCTCAACCGGGCCGGTGGCGCGCTGACCGCCAGCCGGGCGCTCACCACCACCGGCGCGCCGGTGGCGTCGAGCACGCTCGCGGCAAGCGGGACGGGCAGCACCACGGCCGGTGAGGGCGGCGGCAGTCGCCCCGGCCAGGACGGTACGGCCGGCCCGGCGCTCGCCCGCAGCCCACCGGAACGGGCCGCCCCGCCGCCGGAGGCCACCGGCCCACCATCGGTGCCAGCCGACGCACCGGAGCCAGCCGACGCACCGGAGCCAGCCGACGCACCGGAGGCGGCCGACGCACCGGAGGCGGCCGACGCACCGGAGGCGGCCGACGCACCGGAGGCGGCGGATCTGACGTCCGACCCGGGCCAGGAGTGCGCAACGGGTTCGGGTAGCGGCGGCGGACCGGGGCGGGTGGGCCGGCGCTCGTCGCCCCAGGGCACCAGCCGGGTCTGGTCGGCTGGGGACCGCCCACCACCGAGCACCGCGGTGACCACCGCTTCGGGACCGAGCAGGCCCTGCACCCGGCTCAGCGCACGGTGCGCCCGCTCGCGTTCCGCGCCGGTCTCCCCCCACAGCCCCGGTTGCAGGCCGGCCTGGGCCAGCACCCCGTCCGGCAGCAGCCGCAGCCGGACGATCCCGGCGGTGGGACGGGCCGGCCGGTCACCGCCGCGACGCGAACCGGAGAGCCAACCGTCCAGTTGCCAGCGGACCCGGTCGGCGATCGCCGCCGCGGTCAGCAGCCCGTCGTGCCGCCAGACCCGGTGCAGTTCCTGGCCGTGCGCGGTGACCGCCTCGATGCCGAGGCGGGTGCAGGCCAGTCCGTGGCCGGCGAGTCGTTCGTGCAGTTGCTCGGCCAGTGTCCGGGCCGCGAACGCCGCCACGTCGATCCGGTCGATCGGCTCGTCCAGGTCGGCGGTGACCGTCAGGTCGACCGGCGGGCGCCGCACCGCGAGTGGACGGTCGTCCCGTCCGGCGGCGAGCCGATGGGCCAGCGCCCCGTCGAACCCGAACCGGGCCAGCACGTCACCGGCGGGCAGCGCGGCGAAGTCGCCGAGCGTACGCACGCCCAGCCGGCGCAGCAGGTCGGCCAGGGCGGAGCGGCCGAGCGCCTCGACGGGCTGACCGGCCAGGAACTCCGGTGTCCCGCCGGGCGGCACGATCCGCCCCTCGCGGGCGGCCAGCCCGGCGGCGAAGACCCCGGCGGCGACACCGATCTGGCTCTCCACCGCGCAGCTGAGGGCGACATGTTCGACGATCCGCTCGGCAGCCGCCTCCTCACCACCCAGATAGCGGCTCGGCCCCCGGGCGGCCAGCGCGCACGCCCCCGGGCGGATCACCTCGACCCCGACCGCCACCTCCTCGACCGCGGCCACCACCGGCTCGAACGCCCGCGCGTCCCGCCCCGGATCGTGGTCGACGACGGTGAGCCCGGAGCAGCGCCCCTGCGCCTCCCGCCGACGCAGTCCTCGGCGTACCCCCTCGGCGCGGGCCCGCTCGGAACAGGCGATCACCCGATTGGCGTGCAGCACCGCGACCGGCCCGGTGGCGGGCACTCCGTCGACGATCTCGGCGGCGAGTACCGGCCAGTCCGGGCACCACAGCAGCAGTGTCCGGACCGGTTCATCCACGGCCCGCCACCACCCGCAGGCGGGTGGCACCCGACCGAGCGGTGGCGGCCGGGCCGGGGACGACCCGGGTCAGCTCGTCACCGGGCAGCCAGACCTTGACCTCCCGGGGTCGGGCGGCGGCGCCCCGCCCACGAGCCGAGATGGTCACCTCCCGGCGGCGCAACCGCCCCCGCCCCGCCCCGAGCCCCTGCCAGATCCCACGGACCACCTGGAGCGTCACGTCCGCGCCGTCCCACCGGCCGTACGGCACCAGCACGCTGCCACGTTGCCGGGCCCGCGCGGCCAACCGGTCGGCGACGGAGGCGGAGACGGTGGACGGAACCGCGGTGACCACCACATCGACGCCGTCGATGAGCGCGGCGACGACGGTGGGCCACTCCGGACCGGGCTGTGGCACCAGGGCGAGCCGGTCCAGGACGATGCCGGCCTCGGCCGCCGCCCCGGCCCCGAAGGTGGGCATTCCGACCACGGCACACCAGGAGCCGGCGCGGGACGCCTCGGCGAGCAGCGCGAGCAACAACGAGGTGGTGCCGCTGGGTCGGGTCTGCCCGCCACCGACCGCGATGGTGCTGCCGCGCCGCAGCCCCCGGTTGGGCAGCAGCCCGGTCAACTCGGGGCGCACGGGCAGCACCCGGTGCCCACCCGCCGGGTCGGGTGCGCTGGCCGGACGGACCAGCCCGGCCAGCGCGGCGGAACCGACCACCATGCGGCCCGCCATCGGACCTCCCCCGTCATCGCCACGGACATCCGGCCCGTGGATGGTGCTGTCGTGGATCAGAAGAACGTGTGTGTGGCGGGGCGGCGTCCGGCCACCCTAGGGTCCCGCCAACGGTGGCCGGACGCCGCGGCTCAGGCGGCGAGACCGTCGATCGCCGGCTGGTGCGCCAGGCCGAGTGCCGCCTCCACCACGGTCACGAACTCCTCGGCGGCGCGGAGCAGGTCGTCGGCCTCCCGGGCGGTCACCACCCGGGGAATGCCGGCCTCGGCGGCGGCCCGTTTGCCGGCGCCGAGAGCGAAGTAACCGGCCCACTCGTCGAGCTCGGGGGCGACGCTGGCGAGCAGGACCCAGACGCTGGTGATCCGGTGGCGTCGGGTGGGTGCGGGACGGGCGCGGGCGGCGAGCATCGCCGCGGCGGCGCGCAGGGCCGCGAGATGGGCGGCGGCGTACCGGAGGCCGTCGGGGCCGGTCCGGGCCGCCTCGGCGAGCCCCTGCCGGGCCACCGCTAGCAACTGGACGGGAGTACGGTGCGGCAGCACGTTCGCGGGCACCGTCGGTGCCTGAGCCGGACTGGTCGGCATGGTCTCCTCCAGATGAGCCGGGGCGGGCAGGCGCGCGACGGAGCGGGGCCGTCGACGCGGCAGCTCGCGGCGGTTGGTGCGGAGGAAGACACACCAGGTGGGTGGCCGGCCGGGTGCGGAGCTTCCCCACACCACACCCGGCCGGCGTACCGGCGGGTCCGTCGTCCGCCGCCCGGGGGTCGTTGGGCGGCGGACGACGGCCTGCCTGACGGGCCCGGACTCGCGACTGCCCGGAGCCCAGGTGCGGTCCGCGGCACCGCACCTGTCGGAGGCCGGTGCCGCGAAACACCCGCCCCCGAGAGGGGTTGGAACGAACGTTCGAGGCAATCGAACACTCGTTCTAACTGCTGCTGACAGTACACCCTCCCGCCGACAAAAACGCAACGTGTGACGTGCCGACAACGTCGCTCGGATCAGCAGCGTCCCGCGAGACGCCGCAACTCGCGGCCTTCACCGGCCCGGATACCGCCACATGCCACATCTGCACGCTGGCCTGACCGACCCGACCCGACCCGACGCGACCGGCACCGGGACGCGGCAACCCGTGCCGCTCCTGGTGATCGCCGCGCGCCGACTTCCCGGGTGCCGTGGCCGGTGGCGCGAGCGGTCCGCGTACCGGGAAGAATGGCGACATGCAGTCACACTCGAACGTCCGAGCGGTGCAGGACGCGCTCGATGCCGCGAACGCCCGGAACGGCTCCGACGCGCCCGCCACGGTCCGCCTGCTGCCCGACGCCGTGCACACCGCCGCAGCCGCCGCCGAGGCGCTCGGCGTCGACGTCGGCGCCATCGCCAACTCGCTCGTCTTCGACGCCGACGGGGCACCGCTGCTGGTGCTCACCTCCGGCGCGCACCGGGTGGACACCACCGGCCTGGCCACCCGGCTCGCCGTCACCCGGCTGCGCCGGGCCACCCCGCAGTTCGTCAAGGAACACACCGGGCAGGTGATCGGCGGGGTCGCCCCGGTGGGCCACCCGCAGCCGCTGCGTACGCTTGTCGACACCGCCCTGGACAAGTACGACGAGATCTGGGCCGCCGGTGGCGTACCGCAGGCGGTCTTCCCCACCACGTACGCCGAACTGCTCCGGGTCACCGGCGGGACCCCGACCGACGTGGCGTGAACGAGCGGAGCGAGCGAACCATCAGGCACAGCGCAGTGGTGCCTCGCGCCGGCGGCGAGCGCAGCGAGGTGGCGGCGTGAGGCACCCGGAGAGCGTCCCCGGCCTGGTCACCCTGCACGTGTGGCGGATCGCGCCGGCCGCCGTGGGCCGGGCGCTGACCCGGATGGCGGTCGACCCGCGCCGGCTGCGGGCCCTGCCCGGCGTCCGGTTCGGCAAGCTGCTCGGCACCGGGACCGGCACCGGCTTCGGGCCCGGCGACGCGGACCTGACCCGGTGGGCGGCGCTGACGGTCTGGGACTCCCCCGCAGCGGCGGCCCGGTTCGTCGACTCGCCGGTGGCGCGGGCCTGGTCCGGTCTCGCCCACGCGGGTGTCCGGCTCGACCTGCGACCGCTGACCAGCCGGGGTGAGTGGTCCGGCCGGCGGCCGTTCGGTGCGCCCGCCGGCGGCCGGGTCACCGGCCCGGTGCTGGCGCTGACCCGGGCGCGGCTACGCCCGACCCGGGCACTCACCTTCTGGCGGGCGGTCCCGCCGGTGGCCGCGGCCCTGCACGCCGCACCGGGGCTGCTGGCCCGCTTCGGCGTCGGCGAGGCGCCCCTGGGCTGGCAGGGCACGGTGAGCGTGTGGCGTGATCCGGCGGATCTCGTGGCGTTCGCGTACCGTCACCCGCAGCACCGGGCCGCGATCACCCGGACGGAGACCCAGCGGTGGTACGCGGAGGAACTCTTCGCCCGATTCGAGGTGCGGGACGTGGTCGGCGACCGGACGGTACTGGGGTGGGCCACCGACGACGGTGACCCGGCGAAGGGTGAACGGGCATGAGGTTGGTGCGGTGGACGCCGGACGATCTCCTCCGGCGGCTGGACGACGTGGTGGCTGTCTACGGCGAGGCGATGGGTTACCGCGCCGACCTGCTGGAGGCCCGCCGCGGCTACATCGCCACCCACGTACGTCGGCCCGGCTTTCGCGCCGTGGCCAGCCTCACCAGCTCCGGTCAGCTGGCCGGTTTCGGGTACGGCTACGTCGGTGCCACCGGTCAGTGGTGGCACGACCAGGTCTGGCGGGCGCTGGACCAGCCCACCCGGCGACGCTGGCTGACCGACTGCTTCGAGGTGGTCGAGCTGCACGTGCGGCCACCGGCCCAGGGGCACGGGTTGGGCGCCGGGCAACTGCGCGCCCTGCTCACCATGGCCGAGAACGCCACCACCCTGCTGTCCACTCCGGAGGCCGACGAGCAGACCTCGCGCGCCTGGCGGCTGTACCGTCGGTTCGGTTTCCTCGACGTGTTGCGCGACTTCCGTTTCCCCGGTGACGAGCGTCCGTTCGGGGTGCTCGGCCGGGATCTGCCGCTGCCCGTGCCGGGATCGACACCACCGCCGTCGGTGCCGACCCCACCGCCCGCGCGGTCATGACCGCATCCTCACCGGCCCGCGGCTACGCCTGGACGTTGCTGGCCCTGCTGGTACTGGCGCAGATCTGCTACCCGCTGACCGGCGGGGTCACCCGGGCCCGACTGACCGTGGCCACCGTCGTGCTCGGCTACCTGCTCTCGGTCGGTCACGCCCTGGCCACCCGGGGGCCACGGGCGGCGGCGGCGCTGGTCGCGGTGGCCACCGGTGGTGGGTTCGCCATCGAAGCGCTCGGCGTGGCCACCGGCTTCCCGTTCGGCAGCTACGACTACTCCGGCCAGCTGGGCCCGAAACTGGCCGGAGTACCGTTGATCATCCCGCTGGCCTGGACCTGGATGGCCTGGCCCGCCTGGTTGGCGGCCACCCGGCTCACCGGCGCGTCGTCCGGTCGGTGGCGCTGGCCGGGCCGCATCGCGTTGGCCACGGTGGGGTTGGCCGCCTGGGACCTCTTCCTCGACCCGCAGATGGTGGCCGAGGGTCACTGGGTGTGGCGCGACGCCACGCCGGCCCTGCCCGGGCTGCCCGGCATTCCGGTCAGCAACTACCTGGGCTGGCTGCTGTTCGCGGTGCTGATGATGACCGCGCTGCGCCCGCTGGCCGGGCCCACCGTGGCCACCACCGGCACCGGCGACCAGCCGATGTACGCGCTCTACCTGTGGACGTACGGCTCCAGCGTGCTCGCCCACGCCGTCTTCCTCGGCCTGCCCGCCTCGGCGGTGTGGGGCGCGGTCGGCATGGCGGTGGTCGCCGTACCGCTGGCCGTCACCCTGCTGCGGGCCCGGCGGTCCCGCGACCGGGACACCGGTTCGCCACGCTCCCCGGTCGACGTGGCGGCATGATCGCCGCGCTGGTCCTGCTCCTCGGTGTCACCGTGCTGACCGCGCACACCGTGGTCAACGCGGGCCGCTGGCTGCGCCGGCCGACCGACCGGGCGGTGGAGCTCAGCGAGCCGGTGGCGGTGCTGCTGCCGCTGCGCGACGAGGCCGACCGGGTCACCCCGTGCCTGCGTGCCCTGCTCGCCCTGCGGGGCGTGCCCGGGCTGCGCGTCGTGGTGCTCGACGACGGTTCGGTCGACGGCACCGCCGAGGTGGTCCGCGCGGTGGTCGCCGACGACCCCCGGGTCACCCTGCTCACCGGGGTGACCCCGCCGCCGGGCTGGCTGGGCAAGCCGCACGCCTGCTGGCAGTTGGCCACCCGCGTCGGGGACTCGGCCAGCGCGCTGGTCTTCGTCGACGCCGACGTGGTGCTCGAACCGTACGCCGTGGCGGCGGCCGTCACCGAACTGCGCGCCGCCGGGGCGACGCTGCTGTCGCCGTACCCACGGATCGTGGTGCGGACGGTGGCCGACCGGCTGGTGCAGCCGCTGTTGCAGTGGCTGTGGCTGACCTTCCTGCCGCTGCGGGCGATGGAGCGTTCGCCGCGACCGTCGCTGGCCGCGGCCGGCGGACAGTTCCTGGTCGTCGACCGGGTCGGTTACCTGCGGGCCGGCGGGCACGCGGCGGTCGCCGACCAGGTGCTGGAGGACATCGAGCTGGGCCGGGCGGTGAAGCGGGCCGGCGGCCGGATCGCCCTCGCCGACGGCTCCCGGCTGGCCAGCTGCCGGATGTACGAGGACTGGCCGCAGCTGCGCGACGGCTACACCAAGTCGCTGTGGGCCTCGTTCGGGCACCCGAGCGCCGCGGCTGCGGTGCTGACCGTGCTGCTGGCGCTCTACACCGCACCACCGCTGGTGGCCGGCGCGGCGCTGCTCGCCGGTGCCCCGACGGTGGCCGGGGTCGCCGTCGGCGCGTACCTGGCGGGGGTGGCCGGGCGGGTGGTCAGCGCCCGGGCCACCGGCGGCCGGGCCTGGCCCGACGCGCTGGGCCACCCCGTGTCGGTCGCGGTCCTCGGTTGGCTGACCCTGCGGTCGTACCATCTGCGCAAGCGGCGACGCCTGTCCTGGCGTGGCCGTCCGGTCGGCTAGGGCCTGGGAGGACGCGGCATGGCGCGGATCGTGGTGGTCGGTGCCGGGGTGGGTGGGCTGGCCACCGCGGCCCGGCTGGCCGTCACCGGACACCAGGTGACCGTTCTGGAACGCGCCGAGGAGGTGGGCGGCAAGCTGGGGCGGCACCGCCGGGACACCCTTGAGGGCGCGTTCCACTTCGACACCGGCCCCAGCCTGTTGACTCTGCCCGAGGTCTTCCACGAGCTGTTCGAGGCGACCGGGGCGAAGCTCGACGAGTACCTCGACCTGGTACCGCTGGACCCGATCGTGCGGCACGTCTTCCCCGGTGGCGGCCCGGTGCTCGACTCCTGCGCCGACCCGGCCGAGTTCGCCGCCCGGATCGGCGCGACCCTCGGCGACCGGGCCGCCGGCGACTGGCAGCGGTTGTGGCGGCGCGCCGCCCGGGTGTGGCACGCCTCGGAACGCGACATCCTGCGTCGCCGGGTCGACTCCCCCCGCGACCTGGCCCGGCTCGCCTGGCGGCTGCGCGACCTGGCCGCGATCCGACCCGGCCAGAGCCTGCGCGGGCTGGGCCGCAGCCTGATCTCCGACCCGCGACTGCGAATGCTGCTGGACCGGTACGCCACCTACACCGGCGCAGACCCGCGCCGGGCGCCCGCCGCGCTGGTCGCGGTCCCCTACGCCGAGCTGGCCTTCGGCGGCTGGTACCTGCGCGGCGGGCTGGGCACCCTCGCCGACGCGCTGCTGTCGCGCTGTCTGGACCTGGGGGTGGTGGTGCGCACCGGCACCACGGTGACCCGGATCGACGCGGTGGGCGGCCGGGTGCACGGGGTACGCGTCGCCGACTCGACCACCCCGATCCCGGCCGACGTGGTGGTGGCCAATGTCGACGCGCTCAGCGTCTACCGTGACCTGCTGCCCGACGCGCGCCGGCTGGCCGGGCTCACCGACCGCAGCCTGGCCGGATTCGTGCTGCTGCTCGGCGTACGCGGCGACTCCGGTCTGGCCCACCACAACGTCTTCTTCCCGTCCGACTACGACGCCGAGTTCGACGCGGTCTTCGGTGATCCGGGACGGGGGGTGCGGGCCCGCCCGGCCGCCGACCCGACGGTCTTCGTCACCGTGGCGAACGACCCGGCCGTCCGCCCGGCCGGGCACGAGGCATGGTTCGTGCTGGTCAACGCCGCCCGTCAGGGCACCGCCCCGGGAGCGATCGACTGGCGCCGGCCGGGGCTCGCCCAGGCGTACGCCGATCGGATCCTCGACGTGCTGGCCGAACGCGGCGTGGACGTACGCGACCGGCTGGTGTTCCGCGACGTGCGTACCCCGGCCGAGCTGGCCGCCGCCACCGGCGCGCCGGGCGGCACCATCTACGGCACGGCCGGTGGCCTGCTCCGGCCGGCCAACCGGGGACCGGCCCGGGGACTGTGGCTGGTCGGCGGCTCCAGCCATCCCGGCGGTGGTCTGCCGATGGTGACCCTGTCCGCGCAGATCGTCGCCGACGCGATCGGCCCGGCCTGGTAGCTCAGCCGGCGTCGACAAGTGCCCGGCGCACCGCGGAGAGCAGCTGTCCCAGCCCGAAGGCGGCGAGCAGCACCCAGACCGCGGTCGCCATGGTGATGGTGCCTGCGGCCAGGTCCACCTCGATCAGTCCACTCAGGCCGGCCAGCAGCAGGCCCGCCACGGCCACACAGACCCGGGTGGGTCGCTCCCCCACGGTGACCGCGCCGATCTCCCGCATGCCGGCGGCGACTGCGCGGGCTCGGACGTACTCGTGCAGCCAGGAGAGCGCGCCACCTGCGGCGACCAGCGCCCCCGGCGCGCCGACCAGCCAGAACGCCACCAGCCAGGCGGCCTCGCCGATCCGGTCGGCCAGCGAATCGTAGACGTAGCCGAGCCGGGTGGTGCGGCCGGTGGCCACGGCCACCGCACCGTCGACGCTGTCGGCCACCGAGGCGAGCAGCACGAACAGCGCACCCAGGAACGGCCCGTCGCCCGAGCGGACCGCGAACAGCGGTACGCAGAGACAGAGCAGGACCCCGACCACCGTGACCGCGGTCGGGCCGACCCGTAGCCGGCCCAGCAGGAACCCGATGTGATAGGAGAAGCGCAGCCAGCCACGTACCACCGGAGTGGCGGCCCGGGGATCGAACCCGCCGTGCAGCCGGGCCCACGCCGTGGCGTACTCGTTCCAGTTCAGCTGTCTGCCCACCACGGTTCAACCGTCGCGACAGCGCCGAGGTGTCGCGCGCCGGGTGTCACGTCGCGGCGCCCACCCGCAGGTTCTGCCATATTTCCCGGGTCGCGGTCGACCGGTTGAAGGTGATGAAGTGTATTCCCGGGACCCCCTCGTCGAGCAGCCGGCGGCACATCTCGCTGGTCTGCTCGATGCCGAGCCGGCGGACCGCCTCCGGATCGTCGGCGACCCGCTCGAACCGCGCGGCCAGCGCGGGCGGGAAGGGCGCCCCGGACAGCTGCACGGAGCGCTCGATGGTGCCGATCCGGGTCACCGGCATCACCCCGGCCAGGATCGGGGTGTCGCAGCCGGCGGCGGCCACCCGGTCACGCAGCCGAAGATACTCGTCGGCGTCGAAGAACATCTGGGTGATCGCGAAATCCGCGCCGGCCCGGCACTTGCGCACGAAATACTCGGTGTCGGCGGCGACGTCCGGTGAGCGCGGATGCCGGTAGGGAAAGGCGGCGACACCGACGCTGAAGTCGCCGGAGCGACGGACCAGCCGGACGAGGTCCTCGGCGTAGTGCACGCCGTCGGGGTGCGGGATCCACTCGCCGGTGGGGTCGCCCGGCGGGTCGCCGCGTACCACCAGCACGTTGCGTACCCCGACGCCGGCCAGCCGGCCGATCACGTGCCGCAACTCGGCGACGGAATGGTTGACCGCCGTCAGGTGGGCCATCGGCAGCAGGGTGGTCTCGGTGGCGATCCGCTCGGTGACCGCGACCGTGGTGTCCCGGGTCGAGCCGCCGGCACCGTAGGTGATCGAGACGAACGACGGACGCAGGGGCTCCAGCTCGCGGATGGCCTGCCACAACTGCCGCTCGCCCTGCTCCGTCTTCGGCGGCATGAACTCGAAGGAGAAGGTCGGCTGGCAGTCGCGGACCAGCTCCCCGATCGCCGGTTGCGGATTCGGGAGGACCGAGGGAAGACCGAGCGCCACGCACCGACTCTAGCGGGCCGGGCCGGACACCCCTACCGGCTTCCCAGCGGTGGGGACGCGTGCCGCGTTCAGGAACTGTCGCACCTGCCGGCTAACGTGCACGCCTGGCGCGGATGCGGCCGAGTCCGCACCTGGGGGCCGCGCGGGGGTCAGCAGCAGATCGGTGCGCACCGGCATCTCCCGTACGGGTGGGTCGGATCACCGCCACGCCGACCGGCCCCGGAGGCCCCGATGTCACACCCCCCGCCCAGCCGACCGCCGCTCGGCCCGATGGTGGCCCGGTTACGACTCGCCAAGGGCTGGAGCCAGTCCCGCCTCGCGGCAGAACTCTGCGCCGCCGCCGGAGTGTCCACGCTGAGCCGGCACGAGGTTTCTCGGTGGGAGCGGCAGGTGCGGGTGCCGGGCCGGTTCTGGCGTGGCTGGCTGGCCCTGGTGCTCGCGGCGCCGGCGAGCCCGCTGGCCACCGGGCCGGACGCCCTGTCGATCGAATCCGGCACACCCACTGATCCGGCAGGCAGATCCACCGGCCCGGCGGCCAGGCCGACCCGCCCCGCCGCCACAACCGTCGGTACGGCGGCCCGGCCCGGCGGGCGTGCCCGCCGGCCCCGGTGTCACAGCCCTCGCCCGGCCAACCGCCGCTCGGCCCGATGGTGACCCGGTCACAACTCGCCGGGCGCTCAGCGTCGATCGTCGACCCCGCCCCTCCGGCAGGGCACCGATCCGGCCGCGACCAGCAGTTGGCCCCGACGCGCCGAAGGGCGGGTGGGTCGTCGCGGCGCACCCCTACCCATTAGCGTCGGGGCGTGACCCATGCTGCTCCCGTCTCCCCCGTCGACCGTGCCAGCCTGCGCCAGCGGGTCGACAAGGCGCTGTCGGACTTCCTCGCCGGCCGTCGCGCCTGGATGACCGACGTCGACGACGCCCTGGTGCCGGTCGCCGAGGCGATCGAGGCGTTCGTGCTGGGTGGTGGCAAGCGGCTGCGGCCGGCCTTCGCCTACTGGGGCTACCGGGGTGCCGGCGGGGTGGACACCGACCCGGTGGTGACCGCCCTCGCCTCGCTCGAATTCGTGCAGGCCAGCGCCCTGATCCACGACGACCTGATGGACCGCTCGGACACCCGACGGGGTGAGCCCGCGGTGCACCGGCGGTTCGCCACGCGGCACCGCTCAGCGGGTTGGGGTGGCGACCCGGACGGCTTCGGTGACGCCGCGGCGGTCCTGCTGGGCGACCTGTGCCTGGTCTGGTCCGACGAACTGCTGCACTCCGCCGGACTCGACCCCCGGACGGTGGCCCGCGCCCGACCGGACTTCGACGAGATGCGCACCGAGGTCACCATCGGGCAGTACCTCGACGTGCTGACCCAGGCCACCGGCGACACCTCGCTGGAGCGGGCCGGCAAGGTCGCCCGGTACAAGTCAGCCAAGTACACCGTGGAACGGCCCCTGCTGATCGGCGCGGCGCTGGCCGATGCCCCCGCCGACGTACGCATCGCCTACTCGGCGTACGGCCTGCCGTTGGGTGAGGCCTTCCAGTTGCGCGACGATGTGCTGGGTGTCTTCGGCGACCCGGCGCAGACCGGCAAGCCGGCCGGCGACGACCTGCGCGAGGGCAAACGGACCTACCTGGTGGCGGCGGCTCTGGAGGTGGCCGACGACACCGGTCGTGCGTTGCTGCTCGGTGGCCTCGGCGACGGCGGGTTGGATGCCACCGGGGTGGCGCGGCTGCGGGAGCTGATCGTCGACACCGGCGCGCTGTCCCGTACCGAGCAGCGCATCGTCACCCTGACCGACACGGCGCTCGCCGCGCTCACCGCTGTCGACCTCGACACCGAGGCCCGGCAGGCGCTGGTGGACCTGGCCATCGCCGCCACCCGCCGCGCCGACTGACTCTCGGTCAGAAGCCCAGGGCCTGAGCGCGACGCTTGACCTCGCGGGCCTGATCGCCGCCGAGGGCGGCTGCGGAGGTGCCACCGGCCAACGTGTCGTCGGGCTCGTAGAGCCAGCGCAGTGCGGCCTCGTCGTCGTAACCGGCGTCGGCCAGCAGGGTGAGCACGCCCGGCAGGTGTTTGAGCACGGTCCGGTTGGCCACCAGGTCGGCCGGGATCCGGCGGACACCGTCACGGCGCACCGCGATCAGTTCCCGGTCCCGGATCATCTGGTGGACCTTGCTGATCGGCAGGTCGAGCCGCTCGGCGACGTCCGGCAGGGTCAGCCAGCCCGCCGCGTCGGCGGGACCGGCCAGGGGCGCGGCGCCCTCGGCGGGTACGGAATCGGTCACGCGCAACACCCTGCCACGCCACCCCTGGGCCCGGTCAACGGCCTCCCGGCAACCACCCTGAGCAGGGGCAATCGTCACCCTGCGCGCGCCGGACCCGGGCGGGGAAGCCTGTCGGTAGCATCCTGTTCAACCTTCGTCCCCTCGACACATAGACTGCCTGCTGATGGACACACAGGTCGCCGACACGTTGCTGGGCTCGCTGATCGACGGGCGCTACCGCATTCGCGGTCGCGTGGCCCGCGGCGGCATGGCGACCGTGTACACCGCCACCGACGAGCGGCTCGAACGCACCGTCGCCGTCAAGATCATCCACTCCGCCCAGGGAACACCCGGCCAGGCCGGCCGGCCCAGCTTCGTCGACCGGTTCACCGACGAGGCCAAGACGATCGCCCGGCTCACCCACCCCAACGTGGTGGCGGTCTACGACCAGGGCAGCCACGCCGGGCGGCCCTACCTGGTCATGGAGTACGTCCGCGGCCGCACCCTGCGCGAGGTGCTGGCCGAGCGGCGCCGACTCAACCCGGACGAGGCACTGGCCATCACCGAGCAGATGCTCGCGGCCATCGGCGCCGCTCACCGGGCCGGCCTCGTGCACCGCGATGTGAAACCCGAGAACGTGCTGGTCGCGGAGGCGCCCAGCGGCGGCCCGGCCAACCTCGTCGACAGTGTGGTCAAGGTGACCGACTTCGGGCTGGCCCGGGCCGTCGAGGCGAGCACCGACCACGACAGCGGAAACCAGTTGATGGCCACGGTGGCGTACGTCGCTCCGGAGCTGGTCACCGACGGCCGGGCCGACGCCCGCACCGACGTCTACTCGACGGGCATCGTGTTGTTCGAGATGCTCACCGGCCGGGTGCCGTACGACGGTGACCGGCCTATCGACATCGCCTGGCAGCACGTCGACCGGGACGTCCCCGCACCGTCGACGCTGGTGCCCGGCCTGCCGAGGGTGCTCGACGACCTGGTGGCCCGCGCCACCCGTCGCGACCCGTCGGCCCGCCCCGCCGACGCCGGCACGCTGCTGGCCGAGGTGCAGGTGGCCCGGGACGGGCTGGGCAGTCCGAACAGCCACACCGCTCTGATCGCTCCGGTGACCGACGGCCCGGCGGTGTCGCAACCGACGATGATGGTCGCGCCCGTACGCCCGCCCGAGCGACCGACCTGGGCCCGCCTGCCGGAAGGGGGTCCACCCGCCCGCGGTCGGCGTCGGGCGACGCCGAGCGGCGGTGACGATCTGCGTGCCCGACTGGCCGGGCTGGGCGCCCGGCTGACCGGCCAGGGCGGGGGACGTCTCGCCGTGGCGGCCGTCGTCGTGGTGCTCGGGCTGGTGGCCGCGCTCGGTGGCTGGTGGTTCGGCGTCGGTCGGTACACCACCGCGCCGCAACTGGTGAGCATGACCAAGGCCGAGGCGGAGGCACAGGCGTCCCAGGCCGGCTTCGACGTGGTCTACGCCGAGCCTCGGTATGACGACCAGATCCCCCGCGACGGCGTATTGGGCCAGGACCCCGCCTCCTCCGCCCGGATCCTCAAGGGCGGCACCATCACCCTCACCCTGTCGCTCGGGCCGGAACGCTTCGAGCTGCCGGACGTGGTCGGCAAGGAGTTCGCGCTGGCCGAGGCCGACCTGCTCAGCGCCCAGCTCAAGGTGGCCAAGGGCACCGCCCGGTACGACGACAGCCTGCCCGAGGGCATCGTGGTGGCCACCGACCCGAAGGCGGGCGAAGAGGTCAAGCCGGGTGACGAGATCACCGTCATCCTCAGTAAGGGCCGGGCCCCGATCACCGTGCCGAACCTGGTCGGCAAGAACCTCAACGACGCCCGTAACCAGATCGCGCAACTCGGCCTGGTGCTGGTGGAGCCAACGCGCAAGGAGTCCGACAAGCCGCGTGACGAGGTGATCGGGCAGAGCCCGGCCGCTGGCGGCGGCGTGGAGAAGGGCGCCCAGATCCGCCTGGAGGTCAGCGAGGGCCCACCGCTGGTGACCGTGCCGCGCGTCGTCGACCTGCCCTGCCAGCAGGCCAAGCAGGTGCTGGAGAGCCAGGGATTCCCGGTGGCGGTGCAGTTCAACCCGAACGCGGTCACCCGGTTCCAGAACCCGAACGAGAACGCCCAGGTCGCGCCGGGCACCCAGATCACCATCGGGTGTTTCTGATGCCGACGCCGGATGCCGGGTACCGGCCGATCGGATCACACACGCCCACCTCGGGAGGGCTGGCCAAGGCGGCGCTGCCGTACGTCGACGCAGCCGGCTCCGAGGTGGCGCAGGTCTACGTCGGCAACTCCCGGGGCTGGGCGATGCCGGCCGGCGACCCCGCGCAGGACGCGCTGTTCCGCGACGGCTGCGCCGAGCGCGGCGTCGCCGTCTACATCCACGCGTCGCTACTGGTCAACCTCGGCTCACCGACCGAGGCAACGGTCGAGCGGTCGGCCCAGAGCCTGGCGCACGCGCTGCGCCGAGGTGCCGCGATCGGCGCGCGCGGGGTGGTCTTCCACGCCGGCAGTGCGGTGGACGCCGGGCACTCCGACGCGGCCATGCGGCAGGTACGCGAGTCGCTGCTGCCGCTGCTCGACTCGGCCACCGACACGGGCGGCCCGATGCTGCTGGTCGAGCCGAGCGCCGGGGGCGGCCGGTCACTGGCCTGTCGGGTGGAGCAGCTCGGCCCGTACCTCGACGCGGTGGACCGGCATCCGCAGCTCGGGGTCTGCTTCGACACCTGCCACGCCTGGGCAGCCGGGCACGACCTGGCCGCCGAGGGCGGGATGACCGCGACGCTGGATGCCCTGGTGACCGCCGTCGGGGCGGACCGGCTACGGCTGGTCCACGCGAACGACTCGAAGGACCTGTGTGGTTCCACCCGGGACCGGCACGAGAACATCGGCAAGGGCATGATCGGCGAGCCCGCTTTTGCCGAGCTGATGCGTCACCCGGCCACCGCCGGTGTGCCGATCCTCGTCGAGACCCCCACCGAACGCCACGAGGGCCACGCCGCCGACATCACCACCCTCCGCCGCCTCCTCCCCCGCCCCTAACTTCCCCGCCTCCCTCGTTGATCATGAGGTTAGCGGCGATGTTGATCTCTGTGGGTGCCGCTAACCTCATGATCAACGGGGCAGGGTGGGGTGGGTGGGGTTAGCGGCGGAGGATGTGGGTGAGGGTGGTGATGGCCTGGTCGACCTGGGTGTCGGTGACGTCCAGGTGGGTGACCAGGCGGGCCGTGCGGGGACCGAGCACCGAAATCAGCACTCCCTCGGCGCGGGTGGCGGCGGCCAACGTGGGCGCGTCCAGCGGGGCCTTGGTCAGATCCAGCGGAACGATGTTGGTGCGCACCGTGCCGGCCAGCACCCCGAACGGGGCGACCGCCGCCGCCAGCCGGGCCGCCCTCGCGTGGTCCGCAGCAAGGCGCTCGACGTGGTGAGCCAGGGCGTACCGACCGGCGGCGGCCAGGATGCCGGCCTGCCGCATCCCACCACCCATCCGCTTACGGATCACCCGACCCCGTTCGATCCGGTCGGCAGCGCCCACGACCAGTGATCCGACCGGCGCGCCGAGCCCCTTGGACAGGCAGACCGACAGGGTGTCGAACAACGCGCCGTAGGTGCCCAGCGGCACCCCGTCGGCGACATGCGCGTGCCAGATCCGAGCACCGTCGCAGTGCAGCGCCAACTGCCCGTGGTCCGCGACCCGACGCAGCTCGCGCAGCACGTCGAGGGGAATCACCCCACCGCCACCACGGTTGTGGGTCTGCTCCACCGCGATCGCCCGGGTGGGCACCGCCCAGTAGCCGTCGGGACGCACCATGCCGGCGACCACGTCGGGGTCGAGCTGGACGCCCACCGCAGGCCAGGTCCGTGAGGTGACCCCGCCATACGCGGCGGCGGCCCCCAGCTCGTACGTGACCACGTGCGCGTCGGCGTCACAGAGCAGCTCCGAGCCGGGCGGCACCAGCAGTTGCAGGGCGATCTGGTTGGCCATCGACCCGCTCGGACAGAACAACGCCGCCTCGTGCCCGAACATCGCGGCGACCTCGACCTCCAGGGCCTGCACCGTCGGGTCCTCGCCGTAGACGTCGTCACCCACCTCGGCACCGGCCATGGCCTCCCGCATCGCGGCAGTGGGCCGGGTCACCGTGTCCGAACGCAGGTCGACCAGGTCAGCCACAGTCATTCCTTCGGCCGCCGACTGCGGGGCTCGCAAGCTCACTCCTCGCGTCAGCCACAGTCATTCCTTCGGCCGCCGACTGCGGGGCTCGCAAGCTCACTCCTCGCGTCAGCCACAGTCATTCCTTCGGCCGCCGACTGCGGGGCTCGCAAGCTCACTCCTCGCGTCAGCCACAGTCATTCCTTCGGCCGCCGACTGCGGGGCTCGCAAGCTCACTCCTCGCGTCAGCCACAGTCATTCCTTCGGCCGCCGACTGCGGGGCTCGCAAGCTCACTCCTCGCGTCAGCCACGGAGCATCTCCGCGACGAGGAAGGCCAGCTCCAGCGACTGCTGGGTGTTCAGCCGGGGGTCGCAGGCGGTCTCGTAACGGCCGGGCAGGTCGAGGTCGGCGATGCCCTGAGCGCCGCCGAGGCACTCGGTGACGTCCTCGCCGGTCAACTCGACGTGCAGACCGCCGGGATGGGTCTCCAGGCCACGGTGCACCTCGAAGTAGCCCAGCACCTCGTCGACGATCCGATCGAAGTGGCGCGTCTTGTAGCCGTTGGACGACTCGTGGGTGTTGCCGTGCATCGGGTCGCACTGCCACACCACCTTGGCTCCGGCGGCGGTCACCTTGGCGACGATCGGCGGCAGCGCGTCGCGGACCTTGTGGTTGCCCATCCGGCTGATCAGGGTGAGCCGGCCGGGGACGTTGTCCGGGTTCAGCTTCTCGCACAGCTCGATTGCCTGGTCCGGAGTGGTGGTCGGGCCGAGCTTGACCCCGATCGGGTTGGCGATGCGGGAGATGAAGTCGATGTGCGCCCCGTCGATCTGCCGGGTGCGCTCACCGATCCACAGGAAGTGCCCGGAAAGCCCGTACGGCCGGCCACCGGAGACCCGGGCCAACGCCCGGTCGTACTCCAACGCCAGGGCCTCGTGCGAGCAGTACAGGGTGACCGTGCGCAACGCGTCGTCCTCGGTCATCCCGCAGGCGCGGATGAACGCCAGGGCCCTGTCGATCTCCCGGGCGATCGCCTCGTACCGCTCGCCGGCCGGGGAGTTGCGCACGAAGCCCTTGTTCCAGTCGTGCACCGCGTGCAGGTCGGCCAGGCCACCGGCCAGATAGGCCCGCAACATGTTCATGGCGGCGGCCGAGTTCGCGTACGCCCTGATCATGCGCTGCGGGTCGGCGACCCGCGCCTCCGGCGAGGCCTCCAGCGAGTTGATCATGTCGCCGCGGTAGGCCGGCAGCCCCCGCGCGTCGGTCGGCAGCGATCGGGGCTTGGTGTACTGCCCGGCCACCCGGGCCACCTTCACCACCGGCAACGACGCGCCGTAGGTCAGCACGATGGCCATCTGCAACAGCGTGCGGGCGTTGGCCAGCAGGTGACTCTCGGTGTTGTCGGCGAAGGTCTCCGCGCAGTCACCGCCCTGCAACAGGAACGCCTTGCCCTCGCAGACCAACGCCAGACGCTGGCGCAACTGATCGACCTCGTAGGGGGCGACCACCGACGGCACGGTGTCGAGCACCTTGCAGACCTCGGCGACCTGGGCCTCGTCGGGCCAGGGCGGGGTCTGGGCACGCGGCAGTTCCCGCCAGCGGTCCAGGCCGAGGGCCTCGTCCTCGGCGGAGTCGACGGTCGGGCGGCTGGTCTGCAGCACCGGGCTGCCCACCGCCGGATGACTCAACTGATGCCACTCATGGCGCATGGTGTTCAGCGTACGGCGACCGGCCGAGTGGGCCACCGGCGAGGGGCCGGGTTCCGGTAGATGGACGACCCGCGAGGGTGGCGCAGCTCAGGGCGTGGGTGCCGGGGCCGGGCTGCGCGCGCCGGGCCGTTCGTCGGAGATGCACCAGTCGAGCCCGTCGCGGGTGACGGTGAACAGCAGCGGGCGGGACGCATCCTTCTTGCCGACGGTCACCGTTACCGCGGTGCTGACCTCCTGCCCGGACGGGCCGGGTCGAATGTCGGTGATCTCGGACTTCGACACCTCGAAGTGGTCGGCGAAGTCGCCGTTCGGCTCGGTGGCGGCGGCATCGAACGCCTCGTGCAGCACCGCGCAGAGCTGACTACGACCGGCCGCCACGTCCTTGGCGGCCATCGCGTCGAGGTACGCCTGGACCCGCTCGCGGGACCTCAGCATGGCCTCCTCGGCCGGCGCCCGCCCCGGCTGCTCCGCCTCGGTCTCACCACCGACGAGCCCACAGCCGACCAGCGCGAAGGGCACGGTGGCGAGCAGCGCGACGACGCCCGCCGGACGCTGGTACCTGACCCGCATCGTCACCTCCCTCGACGTCGGACATCGAGACACGGTCGAGCGGCGAGTCTGTCACACCGCCGCCCGGACATCGAGATCGACCCCGGGCACAGCGGACGGGGAGGGGCCGGTGCGGGGCCCCTCCCCGTCGTGTGGGTGGTGCGTCGACCGTCGGCTCAGCCGAGGCCGCCCTTGATGGCGCTGATCAGCTCACCGTTGCTGGTGTCACCGGAGAGCTCCCAGAAGAAGGCGCCACCGAGGCCCTGGTTCTTGGCGTACGTCATCTTGCCGCCGATGGTCGACGGGGTGTCGTAGCTCCACCAGTTGCTGCCGCACTTGGCGTAGGCCGTGCCGGCGACGGTGCCGGTGGCCGGGCAGGTGTTCTTGAGCACCTTGTAGTCCTCGATGCCCTGCTCGTAGGTGCCCGGTGCCGGTCCGGTGGCGGTGCCGCCCGGCGTGGACTGGGTGACCCCGGTCCAGCCACGGCCGTAGAAGCCGACGCCGAGCAGCAGCTTGTTGGCCGGGATGCCCTTGCTCTTGAGCTTCTGAATCGCCGCGTCGGACCAGAAGCCCTGCTGCGGGATGCCCGAGTACGAGTACAGCGGCGAGTGCGGAGCGGTCGGGCCCTGCGCGTTGAAGGCGCCGAAGTAGTCGTACGTCATCGGCATGATCCAGTTGAGATGCGTGGCGGCACCGGCGTAGTCCGTGGCGTCGATCTTGCCGCCGTTGCTGCCGTCGGCGGTGATCGCCGCGGTGACCAGGTTGTTCGAGCCGAACCGGGCGCGCAGCGCGCTGGCCACGTTCTTGAACGCGTTCGGGCCGCTGGCGTCACAGGTCAGGCCGCAGGCGTTCGGGTACTCCCAGTCGATGTCGATGCCGTCGAAGACGTCCGCCCAGCGCGGGTCCTCGACCAGGTTGTAGCAGCTGTCGGCGAAGGCGGTCGGGTTCTGCGCGGCCTGGGTGAAGCCGCCGGACCAGGTCCAGCCGCCGAACGACCAGATCACCTTGAGGTGCGGGTACATCCTCTTGAGCTTGCGCAGCTGGTTGAAGCTGCCACGCAGCGGCTGGTCCCAGGTGTCGGCGACGCCGTCGACGCTCTCCGCCGCGGTGTACGCCTTCTCGTAGTCGGCGTAGCTGTCCCCGATGGTGCACCGGCCGCCCGTGGTGTTGCCGAAGGCGTACAGGATGTGGGTCAGCTTCGCGGCCGAGCCGCTGGTGTGGATGTTCCGTACGTGGTAGTTGCGGGCGTAGACGCCCCACTGGGCGAAGTACCCGACCACCTTCTGCGCGCCCGGATTCGGCGGCGTGGTGGTCGGGGGCGTGGTGGTCGGCGGGGTGGTCGTGGGAGGCGTGGTCGTGGGCGGGGTCGTGGTGGGCGGTGCGGTGGTGGTCGGCGGCGTGCTGCCGCCGCCGCACGACGCTCCGTTGATGGTGCAGTTCAGTGGCGCCCGGTACGGGCCGGTGCCGTTGTAGCCCCAGCTGAAGGAGGCGCCCGGGGCCAGCGCACCGGCCCAGCTCTTCTTGACCGCCACATAGCGGTTGCCGTTGCGGGTGACGTCGGCGTCCCAGGAGCTGCCGATGCTGGTGCCCGAGGGCAGCTCGAACTCGATACGCCAGGTGCTGACGCTGGCGTCCGACCCGTTGGTGATGGTGACCCGCGTTTCGTGCCCCGTCCCCCAGTCCGACACCCGGGTGAACGAGGTGGTCACGCTTCCGGCGCCGAACGCCGAGGCCATCGGGACCGTGGCGACGGTCACCGCGACCACGGCGCCGACCCAGAGGGCCCGGCGAAGCGATCTCTTCATGTGGCGTCTCCAAACAGTTAGGAAACTTTCCAAAAGGATGAGGAGACGCTACTCACACGCCACCACTTCGTCAAGATGTCCATGTATCGATTCGGCGAGGAGGCCAGATTGGACTCTCCCCAACGTCACCGCCGGTCAAAGGTCGGATACCGATCGGTAACTTCGCGCTGCCCGGATCGCCCCCGCCCGTCGGCGCGGCGCTAGCCTCGGAGGCATGACCGTCTTCGACATCCCGATCGGTGCCCTCGCCGGTGGCCCGGCCGACCTCGCCCAGTACCGCGGACGCGCCCTGCTGATCGTCAACGTCGCCTCGCGCTGCGGCCTCACCCCGCAGTACGCGGGCCTACAGGCCGTTCAGGACGAGTACGCCGATCGCGGACTGACCGTGCTCGGCGTGCCGTGCAACCAGTTCGCCGGCCAGGAGCCCGGCAGCGCGGCGGAGATCAGCGAGTTCTGCCAGGTCAACTATGGGGTGACCTTCCCGATCACGGAGAAGGTCGACGTCAACGGGCCCGACCGCCACCCCCTGTACGCGGCCCTGGTGGACACCGCCGACGCCGACGGCCACACCGGCGACGTCCGCTGGAACTTCGAGAAGTTCCTCGTCGCCCCCGACGGCTCCGTCGCCGCCCGCTTCGCCCCCACGGTGACCCCCGACGACCCCACCCTCCGCGCCACCATCGACAAGAACCTCCCCAGGTAACCAGCCGCCCTCTTCGTCGATCATGCAGTTGTGGTCGCTCTTTTGGGGCTTTAGCACCCTTATGGACCGACCCGAACTGCATGATCGACGAAGAGGGCGGGAGGAGGGCGGGTAGGGGGCGGGTAGGGGCGGGGAGACGTAGGTTCGGGATGGGTCAGCGCGGGTGGAGGGGTGAGGTATGGCGACGGTGGGGTTGATCGGCAGCGGGCACATCGGCGGGACCGTGGCACGGCTGGCCGTGAACGCCGGGTACGACGTGGTGTTGAGCAACTCACGCGGGCCGGAGACCCTGACCGACCTGGTCGATGAGCTGGGGCCGCAGGCGAGCGCCGGCACCGTCGAGGCGGCGGCTCGCGCCGGTGACCTGGTGGTGGTCACCATTCCGCTCAAGTCGTACCGGTCCGTGCCGGCCGAGCCCCTGGCCGGCAAGGTCGTCGTCGACACCAACAACTACTACCCGCAGCGGGACGGCCAGATCCCCGAGCTGGACGAGGGCAGCGTCACCAGCAGTGAGCTACTGCAACGCCACCTGCCGCAGTCCCGGGTGGTGAAGGCGTTCAACAACATCTTCTTCAGGTACCTGCTCACCCTGGCCCGGCCCGGCGACGCCGCCGACCGCAGCGCGCTGCCGATCGCCGGCGACGACCCCGAGGCCAAGGCCACCGTGACCGACTTCCTGGACCGGATCGGCTACGACACTGTGGACGCGGGCACACTCGCCGACAGCTGGCGCTTCCAGCCGGACACGCCGGCCTACGGCGTCATCTACTCCGCCGACCCGGCGAACCGGGAACAGGCGACCCCGGCCGGCGTGGGCGTGCTACGCGCCGCACTCGCGGACGCCGGCTGACCCGACCATGGGCCGTGCTGCCGGGCGGCCTGCGGCACCAGGCCGTGAAGACGAGTCGATTCCCCGGCCAAGGGCGCAGACAGGGCCAGCTCGCGTCGGGCATGCGGACAAGCGGCCATGAGGTCGACGGCGGGATCACACCTCACCCGGGATGCACCATTCCGGCACCGGTCGAGATTCGTCAGTTTCCGGTTCCGCCGGTTCACCGGAATCAGATGCCGCCGGGCCGTGTAGATCTCATGGAGATTCCGTCTCGACCCCATGGAGATTCCATGTAGATCTCGTGACTTCTCGTGCCGGCCAGGATTGACCAGCACGAGACGAGTCGCCAGACTGAGGCGCGAAACACACCGAAAAGTGATGCCCCGCCAACCAAGAAAACGGCACTACCGGACCCGGCGGACGCCTGAAGCCAACCCGGGCGGAGAAACCATTCGGCGTCGTCATGGCGGCAAAACGTGATCATCTCGGCGTCGATATGGACCGCGACGTCCGGAGTGTCAGGCGCGTGAGGGCTCGTCAGCCACCCGCCGCTCGTTACCAGAAATCGACGTCGGCCGCCAATAGCCAGCCGAAACAACATCGACGCCCATGGCTACATCTCGTGTCACTAGGCCCCACCGGACGAGGCTGCGGGGTTTGCCGTTCCCAGAAAACTCTCGGGTAGTGTCGAGGCTCGCTCACCTGGGCTGCCCTGAGTTCGGCAGGCCCACGGCAGGACAGATTGTCGATAGCTTCGCGCCTGCGTACGCCGCCCGGGAATGGCGGCGTACCGTATGCCCCTTGGATGGAGACCGTGTCCGCACTCAGAGTGAAATCCCTATACAAGGTCTACGGAAACCGCGCCGACAAGGCAATGGAAATTCTCCGGAACAGCCCAGGTCGGGACGAGGAGCTGGCGGGGCTGTCGGTCACGACCGCGGTCGTCGACGCGAACTTCGAGGTCCGACGCGGCGAGATCTTCGTGGTCATGGGCCTGTCCGGCTCGGGGAAGTCCACCCTGATCCGGATGCTCAACGGGCTGCTGACCCCCACGCACGGCACGGTCGAGGTCGACGGGGTCGACATCACCAAGCTCAAGCCGGCCGCGCTGCGCAAGCTGCGCCGCGAGAAGCTCAGCATGGTCTTCCAGCACTTCGCGCTCCAGCCACACCGGTCGGTGTTGGACAATGCCGCCTACGCGCTGGAGGTGGCGGGCCGGCCACGCGCCGAGCGCCGGGAGAAGGCACAGCAGGCGCTCCGGATGGTCGGCCTCGACGGCTGGGCGGACAAGCTGCCGCAGGAGCTCTCCGGCGGCATGCGCCAGCGCGTCGGCCTGGCCCGCGCGCTCGCCGCCGGCACCGACATCATGCTCATGGACGAGGCGTTCTCCGCGCTCGATCCGCTGATCCGCCGCGAGGTGCAGGATCAGCTGATCGAGCTACAGGCTGAGCTTGGCAAGACGATCGTGTTCATCACACACGACCTCAATGAGGCGATGCGTCTCGGCGACCGCATCGCGGTCATGCGGGCCGGTCGGATCGTTCAGATCGGCACTGCCGAGGAGATCCTCACGGACCCGTCCAACGACTACGTCGCCCAGTTCGTCGCTGATGTCGACCGGACCAGGATCCTCACCGCGTCGGCGGTCATGGAGCGACCGCTCGGCGTCGTGGACGTCGACGCCGGTCCGCGGGTGGCCGCCCGGGTGCTACGGGAGACCCAGACGTCGGCGGTATACGTGACCGGCCGCAACAAGCGGTACCTGGGCACCGTGACCGCCGACGCCGCCGCCCAGGCCGTCCGGGACGGACGGAAGAACCTCCAGGACATCATGTCGACCGACCACGTCCGCACGGTCGAGGACACGACGCCGGTGGCCGAGATCTTCGCCGCCGCCGCTCAGAGCCCGGCGCCGGTCGCCGTGGTCGACGACGCCGGGCGGCTCGCCGGCGTGATTCCGCGGGTCACCCTGCTGAGCGCCCTGGGCAGCCTCAGCGCCGACACCGGCGAGACCACCGCCACACCAGAGCCTGCCGACGAGACCGGCACGGCTCCGGCCACTGACCCGACCCAGGCTGGCGAGGCGGCCGATCCGACCCGGGCCGTCGCAGCGGCCGGCACGGCACCGACCGGAGGCGGCAACGCCACACCTCCGGTGGTTGCCGAACCATCGGTCCGGCTGACGGGAGAGCCCGCATGAACAGCGCCGACAGTATCGATGACCTGCTGCCGTACGTGCGGATCGGCGACGCGTTCAAGGTCGGCGTCGACTGGTCCAGGGATCATCTGTCCGCCGTCTTCGACGGCATCGCCGCCGCCGTCGACTCGCTTGTCGAGCCGCTGGTGGACCTGCTGACCGCACCCCCGGCCATCGTGATGGTGCTGATCTTCGCCGGCCTCGGCTGGTGGCTGCGGGGCTGGAAGTTCGGGCTCGGCACCACGCTCGGACTCGGCCTGGTGGCCGGGCTGCCGATCTGGGAACAGACCATGAGCACACTGGCGCTGGTCCTGGTGGCCAGTGGACTCGCCCTGCTGCTCGCCGTACCGCTGGGTATCCTCGTCGCGGAGAGCCGCCGTGCGTCGGCACTCGTCCGGCCGGTGCTGGACCTGATGCAGACGATGCCCGCGTTCGTCTACCTGATCCCGGCCATCTTCTACTTCGGCGTCGGCGCCGTGCCCGGGGTGCTGGCCACCGTGGTGTTCAGTATGCCGCCCGGGGTCCGCCTGACCGAGTTGGGCCTGCGCCAGGTCGACCGCGAGGTCATCGAGGCCGGCGAGGCGTTCGGCGCGTCGCCGTGGACGATCCTGCTGCGGACCAAACTGCCACTGGCCCTGCCGACCATCATGACCGGCGTCAATCAGGTCATCATGCTGGCCCTGTCGATGGTCGTCATCGCCGGGATGGTCGGTGCCGGTGGTCTCGGTGAGGTGATCATGACGGCGCTCGCCCGGGTCCAGGTGGGCACGGGCTTCGAGGGCGGCATCGCAGTGGTGATCCTGGCTGTGGTGCTCGACCGCCTCACCGATTCGATCGGCGCGCGTACCGCCTCCGCGAAGGCGCAACGCGCCATGCAACAGGCCTGACCCACGTCCTGACCCACGCGGGGAAGTCACCGGTTGCCGGCGCCCTGCCTCGCTACCGCGAGTTCCGCCGGTTCACCGCAACAAGGGAAGGAAACTCCACATGTGGAGCAGTAAATTGGTGCGCCGGGTCGCGCTTGCGGCCACCGCCGCCCTGGCGCTGACCGGCGTCGCCGCCTGCGGCGACGACGGCGACTCCGGCAACTCCGCCGGCGACAACAAGCAGATCACCATCGGCTACATGGCCTGGGACGAGGCCATCGCCACCTCCTACCTCTGGAAGAACCTGCTGGAGGAGAAGGGCTACGACGTCGAGCTCAAGAACGTCGAGGCGGGCATCGTCTACCAGGGCCTGGCGACGGGGGACATCGACCTCTTCCTCGACAGCTGGCTGCCGCAGACCCACGCCGACTACATGAAGGAGTACGGCGACAAGATCGAGAAGGTGGGCGTCTGGTACGACAACGCCAGCCTGAGCATCGCCGTGCCGGAGTACGTAAGCGACGTCAACTCGCTTGAGGACCTGGCCGCCAACGCCGACACCTTCGGCGGCGAGATCATCGGGATCGAGCCCGGTGCCGGCCTGACCGCCGCCACCCAGGACAAGGTCATCCCGGAGTACGGCCTGACCGACAAGCTCACCTTGAAGACGTCGTCGACGCCGGCGATGCTGGCCGCGCTGGACGGCGCGATCAAGGACCAGAAGCCGATCGTGGTGACTCTCTGGCACCCGCACTGGGCCTACGCGAACTACCAGCTGAAGGACCTTGCGGACCCGAAGGGCACGCTCGGCGGGGCCGAGGAGATCAACACGCTGGCCCGTCAGGGCTTCGGCGCGGACTTCCCCGAGGTCACCGAGATGCTGACGAAGTTCAAGATGGACGACCAGCAGCTTGGCTCGCTTGAGGACCTGATGTTCAACGTGCACAAGGACGACGAGGAGAAGGCCGTCGAGGAGTGGCTGAAGGCCAACCCGGACTACGCCGGGACGGTGGAGGTCGCCACCTCCTGATCCGGCCCTGAGCGATCAGCCGTCGGTGGCCGGACCCCACCTGTCCCCGCCACCGGCGGCTGATCCATCTCTCCGCAGCCACGCCTTCATCTCTCAGCGGCCACGCCTTCATCTCTCAGCGGCCACACCGCCGGGATCCCCCACTGACGGGACGCCGGTGCGCCGGGTCCGCCACTCGGGGGCCAGCACCGACCAGACCTCCAGGTCGATCCGGCCGTCCGGGCCGGGCAACACCTCGCGCAGCACGCCGTCGCGGCGCATGCCCAGCCGACGGGCCACCGCGATGCTGCGTACGTTGCCGGCGTTGGTCCGCCACTCGACCCGATGCAGTCCGCGCTCGACAAGCACCCAGTCGATGAGCCGTTCGACCGCCCGGGTCACCAGCCCCC
The DNA here is from genome assembly GCF_027497175.1 of Verrucosispora sp. WMMD573. Classification (NCBI taxonomy): domain Bacteria; kingdom Bacillati; phylum Actinomycetota; class Actinomycetes; order Micromonosporales; family Micromonosporaceae; genus Micromonospora; species Verrucosispora sp. WMMD573. The sequence goes on from NZ_CP114901.1 coordinate 6,094,735, forward strand.
GTCCCTCGGCGGCCGGTTCCAGCCAGCAGCCCGCCTCGCACACCCCGGACGCCGCGTTCAGCGACACCAGCAGCACGCCGCCGACCAGCTTGCCGCCCCACCAGATGCCCCAGATGCCTCCGTCGTCGCGGGCCCACCTGTCGGCATAACGCTGGAGCACGTGCCGCGCCCCATCGAGGTCGGTGGCCACAAAGGACGGCGACACCCACGGCGCGATGTGCTGCCGCGCCCGGTCCAGGTTGGCCAGGAACTCCTCGGCGTGCCACGGGTTCAGCGGCCGCAGCTCGGCATCCTCGCGCAACGCCAAGGCGAACATCATTCGCCGGGCTCCGCCGGCGCACCACTCATGGCGCCCAACATGACCGTCCGTAGCCGGACCAGTTCCCGGGCGTCATCCACAGTCGCCCGCCGCACGTCACTCACCGGCAGAGCCTAGCCGTCTGCGCGTCTCGGCCCCGACCGGCCGTCTCCCCCCTCCGCCAGCCGCCGATCGATGGATCCGTCCACCGTCAGGATCGTCACGGGCTCGCGCCGATCGAGTCAGCGGCACGGGTGGGAGCGCGGGGCAGGTCCCGACGGGCGGCAGGGTCAGATCGGGCGGCGGCCGGCGAAGCCGCAGTCGGCGCGGTGGTACCAGCGCACGTCGGTGTCCCCCTCCAGCCAGCACCAGAGCACCTGTCGGCCCTCGCGCTCGCCGGGAAAGTCGAGCAACACCGGTGCCACGCTCTTGACCTCGATGCCGTGCTGCTGGATCTCGTCGAGGACCGCGTACAGCCGGGCCTCCAGGCCCTTGACCTCGGCCCGACCACCGAGTGCGCTGAGCCCGTGGGAGGCCAGGTCGGCCTGCAACTCGGCCAGATCGGCCCGGACCCGGATCAGTTCCTCGATCCGGGGATGCAGGGTGGCCACCAGGTGCCGAGCCTGGGCGAGAGTGAACACCGCGCCAGTATGCGCCACCCCGATCACCGGTACGATCCGGCATCGCTGAACTGACCACCGCTGTGTCCGCGCCCGCTACCGTCCCGAGAGCCGGCCAACCACCCGTCACCGCACGAGACGCCGCATTTTTGCGCCCTCAACTCGACCGGGATACCGCCACTCACCGCAACCCGCGCCGGCAGCGCCAACCGGGGCGGGAGCCCGGGCGGGGCGGGGGAAGGGTGGGTTACTCGGCTTGGGCGGCTAGTTGACGGGCGCGGTCGCGGGCGGCTTCCAGGGCGGCCAGCAGGGCGGCGCGTACGCCGTGGTTCTCCAACTCGCGGATCGCCGAGATGGTGGTGCCGGCGGGCGAGGTGACCGCCTCGCGCAGCTTCACCGGATGTTCGCCGGAGTCGCGCAGCATCACCGCCGAGCCGATCGCGGTCTGCACGATCAGGTCGTGCGCCACCTGGCGGGGCAGACCGAGCAGGATGCCGGCGTCGGTCATCGCCTCGACCAGCAGGTAGAAGTAGGCCGGGCCGGAGCCGGAGAGCGCGGTCACCGCGTCCTGCTGGGTTTCGGGCACCCGGATCGTCGCGCCGAGCGGCTTGAACATCTCCTCGGCCAACGCCAGGTGCTCACCGGTGGCGTACGCGCCGGCCGAGATCGCGGTCATCGCCTGGTCCACCAGGGCAGGGGTGTTGGTCATCACCCGCACCACAGGCGTGCCTTCGGGCAGTCGGCGGCTGAAGAAGCTGCTGGGCAGGCCGGCGCAGAGCGAGATCAACAACTTGCCGGGCGGCACCTTGGGGCCGATCTCGTCCAGCAGCGCCGCGGCGTCCTGCGGTTTCACCGAGACGGCCAGCACCTCGGCCTCGTCCACGGCGGTGAGATTGTCCACCACGCGTACGCCGTAGCGGGCGGCCAGTTCCTCCGCGCGGGCCGGGCGGCGGGCGGTGGCCAGCAGCCGGTCCACCGGCCAGCCGGACCGCAGCAGCCCGGAGAGCATCAGCTCGCCGATCTTGCCCGCCCCGATCACCGCGACCGTGTGCACCCCGGCTGACACTGGCGTACCCCCTTCGTGGGCCGGCGTCGCGGCGGGCCCGGTGGCCCGACCGCGACGCCGGAACGACGATCAGCTACCGAAGAAGACCTCGGCCTCGGCGTACCGCTCCAGCGGAACGGTCTTCAGCTCGGCGGTGGCGTCGGCGAGCGGGACGCGGACGATGTTGGTGCTCTGCATCGCGACCATCTTGCCCCAGTCACCCTCGTGGGCGGCGTCGATGGCCTGCAGGCCCAGCCGGGTGGCGAGCACCCGGTCGAACGCGGTGGGGGTGCCGCCGCGCTGGATGTGGCCGAGCACCACCGTGCGGGCCTCCTTGCCGGTCTTGGCCTCCAGCTGCTCGGCCAGCCACTGGCCGATGCCGCCGAGCCGCACGTGCCCGAACGCGTCCAGCTCCTGGTTCTGCAGGACCATCTGGCCCTCCAGCGGCTGGGCGCCCTCGGCGACCACGACGATCGGGGCGTACTGGTGCTGGAAGCGCTTCTCGACGTAGCCGGCGACCTGCTCGACGTCGAAGTTCCGCTCGGGGAGCAGGATCACGTTGGCGCCGCCGGCCAGGCCGGCGTGCAGGGCGATCCAGCCGGCGTGCCGGCCCATCACCTCGACCACCAGGGTGCGGTGGTGGCTCTCGGCGGTGGTGTGCAGTCGGTCGATCGCCTCCATGGCGATGTTGACGGCGGTGTCGAAACCAAACGTGTAGTCGGTCGCGCCGAGGTCGTTGTCGATGGTCTTCGGCACGCCGATGACGTTGACGCCCAGCTCGTGGAGCTTGGTGGCGACACCGAGGGTGTCCTCACCGCCGATGGCGATCAGGGCGTCGACGCCCTGCGCGGCCAGGTTGTCCTTGATCCGCTCGACGCCGTTCTCAATCTTGAACGGGTTGGTCCGGGAGGAGCCGAGGATCGTGCCACCACGGGGCAGGATGCCGCGGACCTCCGCGATGCCGAGCGGGCGGGACAGCCCCTCGAGCGGACCCTTCCAACCGTCCTGGAAGCCTACGAATTCGTGGCCGTAGCTGGCGACGCCCTTACGGACCACCGCCCGGATGACCGCGTTGAGACCCGGGCAGTCGCCGCCGCCGGTGAGCACGCCGATACGCATGATCTGCTCATCCTCCTGGGGAGCATCTGGTCAAGCCCGATCAAGCCCCAGGATATGTGTCAGCGCGGACCCTCGGCACCGTTGCCGGCCCGGGGCGGGCCGTCCCTACGAACTGTAGTCGCAGCTCGGTACGGACCGCACCGCGCCCCGCTACCGGTCAGTAGCCGTCCTCCTGGCGATCGGCCGGCGACCCACCGCCGGACGCTGCGCCGACCGGTCCGATCAGCTCGATCTGACCACCCCGGGCGTCCCAGCACCGGACGCCCGTGGGGTGCACGGCGACCAGCGTGAGCCCCGCCGTGGCCGGACCGTCCGGAAACCACGAGGCCAGTCCGGGGTGCCACAGCCGTTCGGCGCGTGCCTGATCAGGGTCGTCCCGCGCGCTGCCGGTGATCGAGGCCCAGACCTGCGCCCGCGGGTCGTGCAAACTCAGCTCGATCTCCGGGTTGACCCGCACCTGCCGGACGGTCGCCGAGCCGGCGTACGCGAAGAACCACAGCTGCCCGTCGAACTCCGCCCGTTGCAGGGTCATCGGCCGGCCCACCAGCCGACCGTCGAGGGAGATCGTGGTCAGGGTGCAGGTCCGCGCGGCCCGGATCAGCTCGGTGATCCGGGTCCGGGCCTGTCGGCCGCCGATCACCCCGCCGCTCACGTCGACACTCCCCTGCACCCGCCCACGCCGGCACTCCCTCGCCTCGGCCTCTCGGCGAACCCGGTGCCCGGGACAGCACGGGTCAAACCACCGAAATACCGAATCTCACGAACCGGTCATCGCCCGCCAGCGGGCCAGGTTGTGCCGGGCGTCGACAAGCGCGTCGTGCCGGGCCGCCGCGGCGTTGGGCAGCGGGGGCCGACCCCGCTCGTCCCACAACTGCCGCAGCTCCTTGGTGTACCGGGGGATCTCCCGGGGCAGCGCCGGCATCGCGCCCCACAGCTGCGCCAAGGCCACGTGGTCGTACGCCGCGTACCAGGCCCACAGCTCCACCTCCTCGCCGGGGCGGCCCCTGACCGGCTCGACGAGAAAGTCGTACAGGTCGTCGCGGATGCGCTCGCGGGACCGCCACGCCCGGTCGGCCGGGGAGGGCAGTTTGTCCAGTACGTTGCGGCGCACCCAGGGAACCGCCCGGGACGCGTCGAACTCGGTGGAGACCGCGTAGAACTCGCGGCCGTACTCGTCGACGACGCCGATCGAGACCAGTTCGACGGTCCGGCCGTCCTCGATGAACTCGCAGTCGTAGAAGTAGCGGTAGGCCATCGCGACCATCCTCGCCGACAGTCACCGCGGCCCGTTCATCGGGTCGGCGACACCGGGAGCGCTTCCACGGTCCGCCGGGAGGTCACACCCCAGCTCGAACCGGTCACGGAAGTGATTTGAGGGGTGTACAGCACGCGACCGGACCGTCATGATCTGATGTGTTACCGCTGCCGGACGCCGAACGGGTGTCGGATCACCTCGTCAGGGCCGCCAGGCTCACCCGGTGAGCGAGTTGAGGTCCTTGACCGGGGAGGGGTGGGGCCGTGGAGATGCGCCTGCCGGAGCCGGGCGACGCGCTCACCGGCGTCGACATGTTCGCCGGGCTTGAGCCGGAGGTGCGCCAGCGGGTGGTCGCCGCAGCGGTGCCCCGGACGTACCGCAAGGGTCAGTTGCTGTTCGTGGAGAACGACCCGGGTGAGTCGCTGATCATCCTGCGGCGGGGAGCGGTGGCCGTGTTCCGGACCGCGCCCACCGGCGAACGGGCGATCCTGACCGTGATGCGTCCGCCGGACGTGCTCGGTGAGGTCTCCCTGCTGGACGCCTCGACCCGGTCGACCTCGGCCGAGGCGATCGAGGACACTGCCGCGCTGGCGCTGTCCCGGCCGGCGTTCATGGAGCTGGTGCACTCGAACGCGCGCATCCTCGACGCGGTGATGCGATCCCTCGGTGCGTTGATCCGGCGGCTGACCGAGCAGAACGCCGATCACGTCTTCCTCGACCTGCCCGGCCGGGTGGCCAAGACGCTGGTCCGGCTGGCCGGCGAGAGCCAGGCTCCGATGATCACGATCGAGCTGAACCAGAGCCAGCTCGCCGAGATGGCCGGCGGTTCACGGCAGAGCGTCAACCAGGCGATCGGGTCGTTCGCCAACCGGGGGTGGCTGCGTACCGAGGGTCGACGGATCGTGGTCACCGACGTGCCCGCGCTGCGCCGCCGCGCCGGTATGAACGAGCGCTGAGCGGCCCACGCGGAACGCAGACGCGGACACGGGCGGGCCGGGACGATCGTCCCGGCCCGCCCGTGGTTGTCCGGTCAGGGCTTGGTGCTGCCCGGCCCGACCCATTCGGTGTCACCCGGCCCGGCCCAGTCCGTGCCGTCCTTGCCACCGCCGGGCACCTCGCCGACGATCCCCTGCGCCTGCAACTGGGCGAGGGTGGCTGCGTCCACATCCACCGAGTCACCCGCGGAGTGGGCCACCCCGTTACCGTCGGTCCAGTCGCTCTTCAGCATCACGTACACCATGGAGCTGTCCCCCTGATCAGCGGTTGACGAATCGGCTGCTTGAATCTAGCCGTTCCGAAACGTGGTGAGCTGCCCGGCTGAGTGTCCACAAGCCAACAGCCCGGTACCCGACAGTGCGCCGAGCGGCGATACTCGATGCTGCGCCCCGGGGCGTCGGGGGCCTGCCAGTGGAGGGTGTCATCGCCGCGCAGTGTGACCGCTGTGGACGTACCGCCGCCGAGGGCGACCGCTTCTGCGGTGGCTGCGGCGCGGAACTCGGTGCCGTCTGCCCGCACTGCCTGCGCCCGCTCGCCCGGGACGTGGCCTTCTGCACCTCCTGCGGGTCACCCCGGGCCGGCACCGACCGGCCGGCGGCCATCAACCAGGAGGACCGCCGCCGGGTCAGCGTGCTCTTCGTCGATCTGATCGACTTCACCCCGTATGTCGAGCGGGCCGACCCGGAGCTGGTGCGCGGCATGCAGACCGGCTTCTTCTCCGCCGCACGCCGGGTGGTCGGCCAGTACGGCGGGGTGGTGGAGAAGTACATCGGCGACGCGGTGATGGCGCTGTTCGGTGCGCCGGTGGCCACCGAGACCGACGCGTTGCGGTGTGTCCGAGCCGGGCTGGAGTTGCAGCGGGTGCTGACCCGGTTCACCCCTACCGGCACCGACGGGTTGCGCTTCCGGGTCGGGGTGGCGACCGGGGAGGCGCTTGTCGACGTGGCCGCCGCCCGCGACGGCGGGCAGGCGATCGTGGCCGGCGACGTGGTCAACACCGCCTCCCGGTTGCAGTCGGCGGCGCCACCCGGCGGGGTGCTGGTCGACGGTGCCACGCACGCGCTGACCCGGGACACCATCAGGTACGACGAGCAGCCCCCGGTCACCCTGCGCGGGCGGTCCGCACCAACCGAGGTGTGGCTGGCCCGGTCCGCGGTACGACAGCAGCCCACCGACCGGGAGCCGGACACCACCCCGCTGATCGACCGGGAACACGAGCTGGGCATGCTGGTCAACGCCCTGCACCGCAGCCTGCGCGACCGTCGGCCCCAGGTGGTCACCGTCTTCGGCCGGGCCGGCATCGGCAAGAGTCGGCTGGTCCGCGAGCTGCACCGGCACACCGCGCGGCTGGTGGACGAGCCGCTGACCTGGCGGACCGGCCGGTGCCCACCGTTCGGCGAGAACGTCACGTTCGCCGCGCTTGCCGACATCGTCAAGGCCGAGGCGGGCATTCTCGACACCGATCCGGCGGCCAGTGCCGCTCAACGGCTGGCCACCGCCGTCGGCGAACTGGTCGGCGTCAGCGAACGGGACCGGGTGGCCGATGCGCTGCGGCCACTGGTCGGGCTGGCCGGCACCCCGCTGCCGGCCGAGGAGGCGGAGTCGGCGTGGCGACGGTTCCTGCTGGCGCTCGCCGCTCGCCGTCCCACCGTGCTGGTCTTCGAGGACCTGCACTGGGCCGACGACGCGATGCTGCGGTTCGTGGAGCTGCTGGGTGCGGCGGCCCGGGACGTACCGCTGCTGCTGCTGTGCACCGCCCGTCCCGAACTGGTCGACCGGGATCCGAGCTGGGCGGGGACGATCACCGGCTCGGTCACCATCGCCCTGCCGCCGTTGCGGGACACCGGCATCGCCGCGTTGTACGCGCACATGTTCGGTCAGGCCGCGTTCTCCGCCGACCTGCTGACCCCGCTGGTCGAGGTGGCCGGCGGCAATCCGCTCTACGCCCACGAATACGTCCGGATGCTGATCGAGCAGGGGGCGCTGCGGCAGTCCGGGCGTGGCTGGTCGCTGGAGAAGCACCTGGACCTGCCGATGCCGGAGAGTGTGCACGCGGTCATCGCCAACCGGGTCGACCTGCTCGATGCCAAGGACCGGGCAGTGCTGCTGGCCGCCGCGGTCGTCGGTGTGCAGTTCTGGCCGGGCGCGGTGGCCGCCGCCGTGGGGCAGCCGGTCGAGTCCGTCGAGCGTGCCCTACGTCGGCTGGAGCAGCGGGACTTCGTCCACGAGCAGGCCGCCTCCACGATGGCCGGTCAGTCGGAGTACCGCTTCCGGCACGTCCTGGTCCGCGATGTGTGCTACCAGCGGCTGCCCCGTACCGAGCGGGTGGCCCGGCACGAGCGCACCGCCGACTGGCTGGACACGCTGTCGCAGAGCCGGGACACCGACCTGGCCGAGGTGCTGGCCCACCACCGCTGGGCGGCGCACGAGATCACCCGTTCGCTGGGCATGGAGACCCGCCGCTACGTCGCGCCGGCCCGGGCCGCGTTGCACCGGGCGGCGCGCCGGGCGTACGCGCTGCACGGGCTGGACGCCGCCGCCAGCCACGCCGCCCGGGCGCTGGGCCTGGCCGACGACTCCGATCCGGTGGGCCGGCTCCAGTTGGAGTTGCTCAGCACCGAGATCTCGTTCCACCGCGACGGCAACGCCTTCCTCTCCGGCGGCGGGCCGGAGCAGGTGCAGGCGCTCGCCGAGCGACTGCTCGCGTACGGCGATGAGGCGTGCGCGGCGCGGGCCTGGACGCTGCTCGGCCAGGCGGCGTGGCTGCGGGCCGACCGGCCGGCGGCGCTGGCCTGCCTGGACCGGGCGGTACGGCTGTTCGAGCCGCTGCCGGACAGCGCGCAGAAGGCCGACGCCTTCGCCGAGTTGGGGCGGCTGCACATGCTCAACTACGAGCGTGATCCGGCGGTGGCGGCGGCTGACACGGCAGCGGAGATCGGCGAACGACTCGGGCTGACCGAGACCCGCACCAACGCCCGGATCACTGCGGCCACCGCCCGCTACCAGGCCGGCGACCGCGCCGGGCTCGACGAGCTGTACAGCATCGTGGAGTTCAGCCGGGCCGGTCAGTTGCTCGCGCTGCCTCGGGCCACTCAGAACCTCGCCTACGCCGTCTGCGAGGAGGGTGACTGGGTGCGCTCGAACGCCCTGCTCTCGGCTGTGCCGGCGCGTACCGCGAGCGGGCAGACCCTGACCACCAGCTATTCCAGCGAGGCGATGCGGGCCTGGTTCGAGGGAGACTTCGGCCGGCTGCTCGCCGCCGCCGAGGCGTTCGTGGACACCCCGACCGGCAGCTGGGACATGCAGGTGCGCGGCCTGCGCTCGTGCCTGCTGGTGCTGCGTGGCCAGCCGGTGCCGCCCGGCCCACCCGCCGACGGGGCGACGACCGGGACACCGCCGCGCGACGACGTGGCCGCCGCGCTGGACATCGCCCGGCGCAGCGGCTTCCACCGGCTGCACTGGACGATGCTGGCGATGGGTGCGTTGTGCCGGGCGGTACAGGATCGCCTCGACGAGGCCGCCGCGCTGGTCGACGAGCTGGCCGAGTCGTGGGCGGCGGTGCCCGCGCTGGCCAGCGGCGAGTGGATCGCCGCGGCCAGTTGGGCGGCGAGCCTCACCGGACGCAAATCCGCCGCTCGGATACGGGCCATGCTCGACCGGGTCGGCCACCGTACGCCCTGGTCGGAGGCGGCGCTGCGGACGGTGACCGGCGCGCTGGCCGGGGCCGACGACAACCACCGGCACGCCGCCGAGCTGCACCTCGCCGCCGCCGAGACCTACGCCGGCATCCCCGACGTCACCGACCGGATGTTGGCACTGACCTTCGCGGTACGCGAACTGACCCGCTTCGGTGACCTTGCGGCGGCCGACACGCCCCTGGCCGAGCTGCGCGCCTTCGCCCACCGCAACGGCGCGCCGGGTCTGCTCGCTCTGGCCCAGCCGCCCGCCGACACCGCGCAGATCCTCGCCTCCTGACCGGCAGATCCTCGCCTCCTGGCCGGCCGCCCTATCGCCCGGCCCCCTCGCCGAAGGATCTTCAAGCCGCGACAGGTGTTACCGGCGGGGTTGTCGGGGTGGGCTGGGTCTTGAGCTGCTGGGCGTAGATGTCGACGTACTCGCGGCCGGAGAGTTCCATCAACTCGTACATGATCTCGTCGGTGACCGCGCGCTCGACGAACCGGTCACCGGCCAACCCGGCGTAACGGGAGAAGTTCAGCGGCGGGCCGAAGCGGATCCGGACCCGCGCCAGGTTCGGGATGAGCTGACCGGGCGGCTGGATCTCGTCCAGGTTGAGCATCACCACCGGCACGACCGGCGCACCGCTCTCCAGGGCCAGCCGGGCCACTCCGGTCTTGCCCCGGTAGAGCCGGCCGTCGGGCGAGCGGGTGCCCTCCGGGTAGATGCCGGCGATGCCGCCGGACCGCAGCACGTTCAGCTGAGTGTCCAGCGCGGCGCGGGCCGCCCGGCCGCCGGAGCGGTCCACCGGGATGGTGCCGGTGCCGGTGAAGAACATCTTGGTCAGCCAGCCCTTGACCCCCTTGCCGGTGAAGTACTCCGCCTTGGCCACGAAGGTGACCTTCCGCGGCACGATCAGCGGCGTGAAGATCGAGTCGGAGAAAGAGAGGTGATTACTCGCCAGGATGACCGGACCGGTCGTCGGTACGTGGTGCAGGCCCTCCACCTGCGGCCGGAAGATGAGCCGCAGCAGCGGGCCGAGCAGCACGTACTTCAGCAGCCAGTAGAGCACCGGCATCCTCTCCCCAGGTGTTGCTCACCCCGGACCGCGCTGTGTCGGGTGATCGTGGCACGAGCCTACGAACCGACGGCCAGCCGCGGCAACGGACGCTCGGCCCGAAATCGCCCGTCACGTTCGGTGTTGACCGCTCCCCCTCCGCACCTCCCCTCTCCACACTTTGCTCTGCTTCAACCCACGCAACAGTCACTTTCCGTGACGATTGTCAGCCGGAACCTGGCTTCCGCCGGCACCATCCCACCTGGTCAGGCGGCTGTGCGTGGGTTGAAGCAGAGCAAAGGCGGCGGTGGGTGGGTGGTAGCCGAGGCGGGTACTGTCACACTGGGTCGCCATCACCGAGGGTCGTCGCCTGGCAGACAAGCGGTGCGACAGTGACGGCTGCGGCCATCGGCCGCGCCCCGCGACCGTACGCCGCGCCACAAGGCACTCCCCGAACCCGCCCTCGACGTGTCACGATTCAGGGCACGGGGCGTGCGGGGGCGCGCCGACAGCTGCGGGGCGCGCGCCGGTGGCGCGATGAGGAGGATGGTCGGTGTCAGCGGGTGGGGCCCGCCGGGGACGGCGGGACAACGGTCTCGACGCGAGCGAGTACGCCATTGCCGGCGACGTCGACCCGCGCGTCGGTGAGCACCTGCTCGACGTGCTGGCCGCCGGCGGAATCGCCGCCTACCTGCAACCGTCGGCCGATCTGAACCCGGTCACCCGCACCACCACCGTGCCGCCCCGACCGGTGGACCGGCTCTACGTGGACCGCTCGTACCTGAGCACCGCCCGGGATTACCTCAGCCAGCTCGCCGACGAGACCGGCGACGCCCGCGCCACTGGAGAACCGGACATCGACGCCGAGTGGGAGCGGATCATCGCCGGCTTCCACGCCCCGCCGGACTCCGGCGACCATCCTTGGCCCGCCGCCGAGAATGTGGACGACCCGGCCGGGCGGGGCGGTGGCACGGCCACCGCCACCCGACCCGGCACCGAGGAGCCCGGCCCCACCGCCACCGACGTACGCCGGCTGCCGTACGCCGCCGACATCTCCGGCGTCTCGGTGGGACGTGGCCCCCGCGACGGGGAGGGGCCGTCGCTGTTGGACGGCCTGGACACCTTCGGCGCGGAGCTGCCCGACGACCCGGACGACGACGAGCGCTACGTACCGCCGCCGCCTCCACCGCTGCCCCGGGTGTCGAAGTTCGCGCTGGCCGGCATCCTCGCCGTGCTGCTCGGCTTCGTGCTGTTCCTCTTCCCCGATCTGCTCCCCGCTGACCAGGGCGTCGTGACGTTGCTCGGCTTCACCGGCATTCTCGCCGGTTTCGTCACGCTGGTGTGGCGCCTGCGGCCGGGCGACGCCGATGACCGCGACCCGGACGACGGTGCCGTCGTCTGATCCGCCGCGCAGGGTAGCCGTCCGGATACCGGGATGGCGACCGCCCGTGTGGACGGGCGTAACAGTGGTGTAACTTACTGTCAGTAGGAATACCGCAGTACGTCACGTCACCCGCCGACTGCCCGGTTGTTCCTCCCTCGTGGCGGTCACTCCCCTGCTGATCGGAATGCCCGAGATGCGACAGAGTTCCCTCGTGGTGGTGGCCAACCGCCTACCCATCGACGACAGCGTGGCCCCCGACGGCGCCTGCGAGTGGCGGCGCAGCCCCGGTGGGCTGGTCAGCGCACTGCACCCGTTGCTGCGCCACACCCCTGCCGCCTGGGTCGGTTGGGCCGGCGGGACCGGTCCCGCGCCCGCCCTGCCCGACATCGACGGAGTGCGAATGCACTCCGTGCCGCTCACCGGTGAAGACCTGCGCGACCACTACGAGGGTTTCGCCAACGCGACCCTCTGGCCGATCTACCACGACGCGGTCGAGCAGCCCCAGCACCACCGGCGCTGGTGGGATGCCTATCAGCGGGTCAACCAGCGGTTCGCCGAGGCCACCGCGCAGGTGGCCGAGCCCGGCGCGGTGGTCTGGGTGCAGGACTACCACCTGCAACTGGTGCCGGGGCTGCTCCGCACCCTCCGGCCCGACCTGCGCATCGGCTTCTTCCTGCACGTGCCCTTCCCGCCGCCGGAGCTGTTCATGCAGCTGCCCCGCCGGGCCGAGCTGCTGCGCGGGATGCTCGGCGCCGACCTGGTCGGCTTCCAGCGCGCCCAGGCTGCGCACAACTTCGCCCAGCTGGTGACGAAGGTGCTGGGGCTGCCGGCCACCGACCGGCGGGTCGGGATCGAGGACCGGGTGGTGCGTATCGGCGCGTTCCCGGTGTCGATCGACACCGCCGAGATGGCCGCGTTGGCCGACCGCCCGGACGTGGCCGACCGGGCTCACCGGCTGCGGCACGACCTGGGCAGCCCCGACCAGGTGATTCTCAGCGTCGACCGGATGGACTACACCAAGGGCATCGAGCAGCGGCTCAAGGCGTACAGCGAGTTGCTGGCGGGTGGGCACGTCAAGGTTCGCGACACGGTGCTGGTGCAGGTGGCGGTGCCCAGCCGGGAGCGGGTCAGCCAGTACCAGATCCTCCGGGACCGGGTGGAACGCGAGGTCGGGCGGATCAACGGCGAGTTCGGCCGGGTGGGTGAGCCCGCCATCCACTACCTCACCCAGCCGTTCGATCGCGCCGAGTTGGCCGCGCTCTACCGGGTCGCCGACGTGATGGCGGTGACCCCGTTACGCGACGGGATGAACCTGGTCGCCAAGGAGTACGTCGCCGCCCGGGTCGACGACAGCGGCGCATTGCTGCTCAGCGAGTTCGCCGGGGCCGCCGCCGAGCTGCCGCAGGCGTACCTGGTCAATCCGCACGACCTGGAGGGGCTCAAGCAGGGTCTGCTCGCCGCGTTGCGGGCCGACCCCGCCGACGTACGGGAGCGGATGCGATCCATGCGCGCGTACCTGCACGAACACGACATCCGGGCCTGGGCGCGCTCCTACCTGTCCACGCTGGACCAGAGCGGTTCGATGCTCGCCCGCCTCGGCGGCGGCTGAGACGGCACACCCGCGACGTCTCAGCCGAGCTCGTCGCGGGCCGGGTCCTTGACCAGCCAGTCGAGGATCGCGTCGATCGGCTCCCGCCACCTGGCGTCGAGCATCAGATCGTGCCCCATGCCAGGAAAGAGCAGCGGGGCGGAACCGTACCGCCGCGCGGCGCTGCTCAACGCGGCGGCCGGCACCACCCGGTCGTCCGGGCTGCCCATCACCAGCACGGGCGGGTCACCGACCGCCGGCTCCGGATCGGTGCCGGTCAACAGCTGCCACTGGGCGCGCCGGGCCGCCCGCCCCAGCCGCCCGGTGTACCGCCGGGCGTCGGCGTCGGGCAGCTCACCGCTGAACAACTGCCGGCGGTTCAGCCGCAGCCCGGCGCCGAACACCGCAGGCAGGGTACCGAGCGGGTTGCGACGCAACGCGTTGCCGAACGTCGCCCAGCCGCCGAACACCGGCGCCACCAGCACCGCCGCCCGGGCCGGATAGCGGGCCATGGCGTGCGCGACCACCAGGGCCCCGGCGCCGTGCCCCACCAGCACCGCCCGGCGCGGCAGGCTCGCCGCCACCTGGACCACATCGTGGGCGTACGCCCGCAGGGTCGCCTCCGGTGCCGGCTCGCTGGCGCCGTGCCCGCGCAGGCTCACCGCGTAGGCGCCGAAGCCGCGGGAGGCGACATGTCCGAGCCAGTTCTCCGCGTACGCCCAGGCACCATGACCGAAGCCGGGTACGAACAGCAGCGGCGGCCGACCCTCCTCCAACTCCGGGACGGCGCTGAGCACCTCACGCCGGACCGGGCGCACCGGACGTGCCCACTCCCAGCTGCGCATCACCCGCTCGGTCACTTGCTCTCCAGCTCGCGTAGGGCGCGCTCCAGCGCGCGCAGGTAGTCGGCGTGCCCGACCTCGAACCAGTGCCGGGTCGAATCCTTCACCTGTCCCGAGTAGCGCTCGCCGGCCCCGGCGCGTACCCGGGCGGCGAAGGCCGCGGCCCGCTCCGGGCGGCTGGCACGCAACCGCAGCAACCGGGCGACGAGCACGGCCTGCCAGTGGGCCAGGGTGAAGATGCCGGAGTCCGGCTGGAGCAGCCCGGTCACCGCGAGCGTGGGATGGTCCGGCACGAGGGCGTTGAGCCACAGCCGGGGCCGGCCCACCCCCTCGTCGTCGCCAAGGATCTTGCCGTCGAGGAACTCGAAGCGCGGTAGGTAGCCGGTGGCGAAGACGACAAGTTCCGGGTCGATCTGCCGGCCGTCGGTCAGCTCCACCGAGTGGGGGTGGACCCGCGCGACGTCCGGCACCGGGGTGATCGCGCCGTGGCCCACGTGGTAGACGAGCAGGCTGTTGGCGATCGGGTGGGTCTCGTACACCCGGTGGTCCGGCTTCGGCAGGCCGAAGCGGGTCAGGTCACCGACGGTCAGCCGCAGGGTCCGGTGGTAGAGCCACTGCCGTACCCGCAGCGGCACCCGCAGCGCCAGCAACAGATCGTTGACCTGGTCGGCGGGGCGGCCGAAGACGTACTTCGGGGCGTACCAGTAGCCGCGGCGGGTGGAGTGCCAACAACGCGACGCCTGCTGGGCGGCCTCCACGGCGATGTCGCAGCCGGTGTTGCCGGCACCCACCACCAGCACCCGCTTGCCCCGCAGCTGCGCCGAGTCCTTGTACGACGAGGCGTGCATGACCTCGCCGCGGAACTGCTCCAACCCCTCGTAGCGGGGCAGCTTCGGTGACCAGTTGTGCCCGTTGGCGATCACCACGGCGGCGTACCGGGAGGTGCGCTCGGGGCCGTAGCCCCCGGTGCTGCGGGTGGTGACGTCCCACCGGTCGTCGCCGACCGGCTCGACCCGCACCACCTCGGTGCCGAACCAGATGTGCCGGCGCAGGTCGAAGTGGTCGGCGTAGCGCTCGAAGTACGACAGCAGCTGGCTGTGGTGCGGGTAGTCCGGCCAGTGGTCGGGCATCGGGAAGTCGGGGAACTGGGTGAACGGCCGCGACGAGATCAGGTGGGTGCTGGCGTACACCGGGCTGCGGTCGTGCCGCCAGTTCCAGGCGCCGCCGACGCCGGTCTCGCGTTCGTAGCAGTCGACCCCGAAGCCATGCTCGGCGAGGTTCTTGACAGCGGTCAGGCCGCTGGCGCCGGCGCCGATGACGCAGACGGTGTCGCCCCGGTCGGAAACCGGGCGGCCGTCGTGGCCGCGGGCGAGCGTGGTCGTCTCCGGATCTGGCCGGCCGGGCTCGGTGGAGGTGGGCACCGGGGATCTCCTTCGTCTCGGCACGAGTGCCGGGTCGCGCGAAATCCTCTCCACAACGGAGCGGGATGTCCAGCCCGGCGCAGGACCGGTCTCAGGCGGTGGCGGGCAGCAGCAGGTCGACCAGGACCGGGAAGTGGTCGCTGGCCCGTCGGGTCAAGGGGGTGTCCATCACGTCGTAGTCGACCACGGTGATCCGCGCGTCGACGAACAGGGCGTCGATGCGCCGCCGAGGGTTCGCGCACGAGTAGGTGAGCCGTTCGGTCCGGTCGGCCGCCACCGCCGCGTCGGTAAGCCCGTCGGCCACGGCGCGCCACGCCGGCCCGCCCGGTTCCTCGTTGAGGTCGGCGGCGGCGATCACCGGGTGGGCGGCGGCGGTCAGGTCCCGCTTGAACAGCTCGGCCTGGCCAGGACGCTCCGCCGGATCGGTGGACAGGTGTGACCCGGCCACCGTGAACCGGGTCGAGGCACCCACCCGACAGTCGGCGTACGCGGCGCCGCGCAGGTGCCGGCCCGGGGTGAGCGGGAAGCGTCGGCAGCGGGTCGCGGTCACCCGCACCCGGAGGCTGGTCAACACCAGGTTGCCCAGCGACGGCAGCCCACCGGCGGCGACCACCAGCCCGAACGACTCGGCCAGCGCGGCGGACTTCTCCCGCCACCGGAACCGGCGCGGTCCCTCCTGGACGATGACCACGTCCGGTGCCGCCTCGCGCACCACGGTGGCCAGCGCTGCGGTGTCGTCGCGTTGACCGTGGACGTTGTACGACAGCACGCGCAGCGGCACGCCGGGTTCGGCCACCTAGATCCGCCGGGCCAGGTCGGCGGCGCCGATGACCCCGGCGGAGTTGCCGAGTTCGGCTGGCCGGATCTCGGCCACGGGCAGCCGACTGCGCTGCGCCAGCGCCTCGGTGAACGAGCGACGGGTGGGGCCCATGAGCAGGTCACCGGCGTCGATGACGCCACCGCCGACGACCAGGATCTGCGGGTCGAGGATCTGCGCCATGTCCGCCAGGCTGGTGCCGAGCCAGCGGCCGACCTGTGCGAACGCCTCGGCCGAGACCGGATCGCCCCCCTTTGCGGCGGCGGTGACCATCGGGCCGGTGATGGCTTCGGCCTCACCGTCGGCCAACTCCAGCAGGGCGGCGGCCCGGTGCGGCTCCTGCCGGGCCGCGGCCCGGGCGAACCGGACCAGGGCGCTGCCGCTGGCGTACTGCTCGATGCAGCCGAGTCGGCCGCAGCCGCACTGGTGGCCGTCGGGAACGGTGAGCATGTGACCCAGTTCGGCGGCGATGCCGTGGGCACCACGGACCAGCTCACCGCCGAGCACGATGCCGCCGCCGACGCCGGTGCCGATGGTGAACATGACCATCGAGTCGTCGGCGTGGCGGGCAGCGCCGTAGCGGAACTCCGCCCAGGCCGCCACGTTGCCGTCGTTCTCGACGATGACCGGCAGTCCGACCGCCGCGCTGACGTACGCCCGCAGCGGCTCGTCGCGCCAGGCCAGGTTGGGGGCGAAGAGCACGGTGGACCGACTGGCGTCGATCCAGCCGGCCGCGCCGATGCCGACCGCCTGGATGTCGTGGCCGGCGGCCAGTTCGCCGACCAGCTCGATGATGACGTCGCGGGTCTTGCCGACGTCGTCGGCGGGGGTGTCCCGTCGGGTCTGCACGAGGACCGTGCCGGTGTCGTCGACGACACCGCCGGCCACCTTGGTGCCACCGACGTCGACTCCGATGGTCAGCGTCACCGCTGCCACTCCCCTCTGCTGTGCCACCCCGCGCACACCTGCCCTCGCCGGTGGTGCTGCGGGTCGTCCGTGATCAGGCCCCGTCGCCTGGTGCGCCCTGCCGCCCGCCGGGCACGGTACGGCCGTCCGGCGCGGGCTCGTCACCCGGCGCGGGCTCGCCGTCGGGTACCCGGGAGGCGGGCACCACGCGACGCTCGGTCGCCGTCCGGCGTCCGGCCGGCCCGGCGGCATCGACGGGCGCGGCGGCCGGGACGACGACGTCCTCCGCCCGGGTCGCGGCGGACCAGACGTCCCGCTCCGGTGCCGGCTGAGAATCATGCCCGGTCCGGGTCGCCTCGCGCCACACGTGGCCGCCGTGCGGATCGGTGGAGGCGGTGGCGGTGGCATCGGCGGCGGACCCCGGCGCCGACGCCGCGCCCGGTCCGGCGGGCGGCTCGGCCGGGGCGAAGGCACGCAGGAAACTGGCCAGGCCAGCGGCCAGATCCCCGGCGCCGGTGGCCAGCCGTTCGGCGAACTCGGGGCTCGGGTCACGCAACGCGGCGATGCCCCGGCAAACCGGACAGACGCAGCATTCGGCCGCGCCGGTGGCGAAACCCGCCCCGGCGCCGCCGGAGGCCGCGCCCGGCGCGTCGTTGTGACCGAGGACACCGGTCACGATCCCGCCGAGCGGGCCCAGCGGCACCGCCGCCGGGTTGGCGGCGGCCAACCGCACGGTGGCCAGCAGAGTGGCGACCAGCCGCTCCGCTTCCTCCCGGGCCGTGCCCGGATCTGTCGCACCCATGCTGGGCTCCTCTACCGCGGCGACCGGGTCGCCAGCTGCGTCACTGCGCCGCACCGGATGCTTCTACCCGGCGCTTGAGCTGCTTCAACGCGGCATCCATGATCATTTTCTCGGCCTTGCGACGGAACATGCCGAGCATCCCGACCGCCAGCTCCACCTCCAGGGTGTAGGTCACGGTGGTGCTCCCGTCGGCGTTGGCCACCAGGTCGTACGCGCCCCGCTGCGCCTTCTGCATCTTCGACGGGGCCACCAGGTGCCACTCGATCCGGGACAGGTCCTCGGAGTAGGCGTACGCCAGCACGTACTCGTCGGCCATCACCGTGGCATCGAGGACGAAACGGACCTGGCTGGCGTAACCGTCCTCGTACTCCTCGACCACCTCCGCCGCACGGACCGCGTCGGTCCATTCCGGGTAGCTCGGAAAGTCGCAGATGACCGCGGCCACCCGGTCCGGTGACGCGCCGATGATGATCGACTGGGTGGAGGAGTCCGCCATGCTGGGAGGCTACCGTCCGGTGACCTCCCGCGCGCCGCGCCGTCCACCTGCGGTGTGCTCCCGGCCGACCGGGCGGGTAGGTTTCGACAGGGCCACCGGCGCAGGTGGCGGCCCGACCCCGGTCCCGTGAGCACGAGGGAGTGCAGGTGCGCGAGTTCACCGTTCCGCCGATCGTCACTGTCGGCGATTCGGCCAACCTCACCGATCCGGTCTGGGACAACGCCGAGAGCGCGCCCGACGCGGTGCAGTTCGCCCGCCGCGACGCGACGGGCGGCTGGGCCGACGTGACCTGCCAGCAGTTCCGCGACGAGGTGGCCGCGGTCGCGCGCGGGCTGGTCGCCGCCGGGGTGCAGCCGGGCGACCGGGTGGCGCTGATGAGTCGCACCCGTTACGAGTGGACGCTCGTCGACTACGCCATCTGGGCGGCCGGTGCCGTCACCGTGCCGATCTACGAAACCTCCAGCGCCGAGCAGGCGGCCTGGATCCTGGGCGACTCCGGCGCGGTGGCCGTCGTGGTGGAGACCACCGCGCACGCCACGCTGGTGGCCGGCGTCCGTGACCAGTTGCCCGCCCTGTCCCACGTCTGGCAGATCGACCTGGATGGTGTGGACAACCTGATGACCGCCGGCGCGGAGGTGGAACCGGCCGAGATCGACCGCCGCCGGGCGGCCCTGCGTTCCTCGGACGTGGCGACCATCATCTACACCAGCGGCACCACCGGCCGACCCAAGGGCTGCGTGCTGACCCACCGCAACATGTACGCCGACATCGCCAACGCCGTTCCGGTGCTGCCCAATCTGTTCGGGCCGAACGCGTCGACCCTGCTGTTCCTGCCGCTCGCGCACGCCTTCGCCCGGCTCATCCAGATCGGCGTGGTGCACGCCCGCGCCACGATGGCGCACTGCTCGGACACCAAGAACCTGGTCGCCGAGCTGCAGGACGTCAAGCCGACCTTCGTGCTCTCGGTGCCCCGCGTCTTCGAGAAGGTCTACAACGGCGCCAAGCAGAAGGCCGAGGCCGGCGGCAAGGGCAAGATCTTCGCCCGGGCCGAGGCGGTCGCCATCGCGTACAGCGAGGCGCTGGAGACGCCCGGCGGGCCCGGCCTGGCGCTACGTGCCCAGCACGCGCTCTTCGACCGGCTGGTCTACGCCAAGCTGCGGGCCGCGCTCGGCGGGCGCTGCCGCGACGCGATCTCCGGCGGCGCGCCACTCGGCGCCCGGCTCGGCCACTTCTTCCGGGGCATCGGTGTGACGGTCTGTGAGGGCTACGGCCTGACCGAGACCTCTCCCGCCGCCGCGGCCAACCTGCCCGGATTCACCCGGATCGGCACGGTCGGTCGACCGCTGCCCGGCGTGACCATCCGGATCGCCGACGACGGCGAGGTCCTCGTCGCCGGTGACCTCGTCTTCCAGGGTTACTGGCACAACGACACGGCCACCGCCGAGTCGATCACCGCCGACGGCTGGTTCCGCACCGGCGACCTGGGTTCGCTCGACAGCGACGGATATCTGACCATCACCGGCCGCAAGAAGGAGATCATCGTGACGGCCGGCGGCAAGAACGTCGCCCCGGCCGTGCTGGAGGACCAGGTCCGGTCGCATCGTCTGGTCAGCCAGTGCGTCGTGGTGGGTGACCGGCAGCCGTTCATCGCCGCGCTGGTCACCCTGGACGAGGAGGCCCTGCCGGGTTGGCTGGAATCAGCCGGGCTGCCGGCCGACACCGGCATTGAGGACCTGCGTCAGCACGAGGGGCTGCGCGCGGAGATCCAGGCCGCCGTGGACCAGGCCAACCAGTCGGTCTCCAAGGCCGAGGCGATCAAGGTCTTCCGGGTGCTGCCTCAGGACTTCACCGAGGCCACCGGGGAGTTGACCCCGTCGCTGAAGGTCAAGCGCCAGGTCGTGCACAAGACGTACGCGGCGGAAATCGCGGACATCTACCGCGGCTGACTACCATCCGTCACGTGCCCGCCTCCACATCCGCCCTGGCCCGCTCGCACCCGCTCGCCGCGGCGGCGCGCGTCGTCGTGCTCACGCTGGTCGCCGTCCTGACCCTGTTCGCCACCCGCGACGTGACACAGCTGTGGTGGATCGTCCTGCTGGCGCTGGCCGGGTTACCAGCGATGCTGGCGCCCCAGCACCGGCTCGTCGGCCCGCTGAGCCGGGTGGCGGAGGTGGTGGTGCTCGGTCTGGCGGCCAGCCAGGTCGCCGCGGTGGCCACCGTCGGCGGCCACATCGGTGGGCTGGGCGCCTCCGCGGTGCTGCCCTACCTCGCGGTGCCGGTGACCGTCACGGCGCTGCGCCGTCGCTTCCGTGAGGGCGCGGCACTGATCGCGGTGACCGCCGGCAGTCTGCTGGTCGCCGGTGCGGTCACCGAGGTCGGCGGGGTTCGCCAGCTCAGCCAGCCCGGCTACCTCGCCGTCTGCGCGCAGTGGCTGATCCTGGCCGCCCTCGGTCTCTACGCCGCCGGCACCCTGCACCGGGTGATGCAGGCCCGCCACGACAGCAAGCCCCAGCCGTACGCCGAGGCGACCCGGCTGCTGACCCAGCTGCGCACGGTGGCCCGCCAACTGCCCGGCGCCACGCTGGACCCGGGCGGCATCTCCGAGCACCTGTTGGAGGAGTTGCGCACGGTGGCCCGTACCGACCGGGGCGCGGTGCTCTCCGCCAGCGGTGGTGGCCGGTTGGTGGTGCTCGCTCAGCTCGGTGCGGACCGGGTCGACTGGGAGACCACCATCGACGCGGACTCGGCCATCGCCGACGCCTGGGCCAGCCAGCAGTCGCAGACCTCGGCCCGCTCGCAGTCCCGCTCACACCGCGGTGGGGAGGTCTCGGCGCTGATCGTGCCGCTGGTGGCCGGGTTGCGCACGGTGGGTCTGGTGGTGCTGGAGACCGACACGGCGCAGGCGTACCCGTCACCGGTGGTGGCCCAGGTGACCGGGCTGACCGGCCCGGCCGCGCTGCGTCTGGAGGCCGCCCTGCTCTTCGACGAGGTGCGCTCGCTGGCCACCAACGAGGAACGGCAGCGGCTGGCCCGGGAGATTCACGACGGGGTGGCCCAGGAACTGGTGATGGTGGGCTACGGCATCGACAACGCCCTGGCCACCGTGCACGACGACGCCGAGGAGACCGCCGAGTCGCTGCGGCTGCTGCGCCAGGAGGTGACCCGGGTGATCACTGAGCTGCGGCTGAGCCTGTTCGAGCTGCGCAGCGAGGTGGACCGGCACGGTGGCCTGGCCGCCGCCATCGCCGAGTACGCCCGCACCGTCGGCGCCTCCGGCGGGCTGCGGGTGCACCTGTCCCTGGACGAGTCCACCGCCCGGCTGCCCGCCGCGACCGAGGCCGAGTTGCTGCGCATCGCCCAGGAGGCGGTCACCAACGCCCGCAAGCACGCCGGCGCAGCCAATCTCTGGGTCACCTGTGAGGTGGACCCGCCCTACGCGCAGATCGAAGTGTCGGATGACGGTCACGGCATGGGTGACCAGCGCTCGGACGGGCACTATGGTCTTGCGATCATGGCCGAGAGAGCGGAACGTATCCGAGGCCGGTTGGAGATCAGGCCGCGGCAGCCGAGCGGGACGACCGTCGCGGTGGTGGTCGGTTCACCGCCCCGGCGCGATAACGTTCGCGGTAGCGCCGCCGCTGCAGAAGGGGAGTAAGCCGAGGATGACCACAAGCCCGACACCGGCAACCCGTACCAAGGTCCTCCTTGTCGACGATCACGATTTGATCCGCAAGGGCCTGCGGCACGCCTTCGAGCGCGACCGGCAGTTCGAGGTCGTCGGCGAGGCGGCCACGGCGGCGGAGGGCGTCCGGCAGGCCGGCGCCCTGCAGCCGGACGTGGTGATCATGGATCTGCGACTGCCCGACGGCAGCGGCCTGGAGGCCACCCGGGCACTGCGCAAGTCCAGCGCGTCGATGGGCATCGTGGTGCTCACCATGTACGCCGGCGACGACCAGCTCTTCGGCGCCCTGGAGGCCGGCGCCAGCGCGTTCGTGCCGAAGACCGCGCCGGCCGACGAGGTGGTCGCCGCCGCCCGGCACGCCGCCTCCTCCCCGAGCGCCTTCACCGCCGCCGATCTGGCCGAGGCGATGAAGCGTCGGCTCGCCCCGTCCGGTCCGCAGCTGTCCCCCCGCGAGGGACAGGTGCTGCGGCTGCTCGCCGACGGGATGAGCGTCGCCGGCATCGCCAAGCAGTTGTTCGTCAGCGAATCGACCGCCAAGACCCACATCTCGAAGCTCTACGAGAAGCTCGGCGCGGCCAACCGGGCGCAGGCGTTGATGACCGCGCTGCGGCTCGGTCTGCTTGAGGCACCGGACGCGCCGAAGTTCTGACCGGCGCGGTACCGACGGAGATCCGTGTCCCGCCGCGCCGGGACACGGATCTTCGCATTCATCGCCCTCCGACACGAACGGCTATGGCCTCCCTTGCGAAAGCGGGGCAGAATACCCGCCGGGGCGCCGTCGCCCCCGAGGGCGTGCGAAGGGGTGAGGGCATTTGCAGCGGCCGGACTGGGCACCCGAGACGATCGATGTCGAACGTCCCAGCGTCGCCCGCATGTACGACTACTATCTCGGCGGCTCACACAACTTCGCCGTGGACCGGGCGACCGCTCGCGCGATGGTGGCGGTGGTGCCGCAGGCGCCGCTGATGGCCCAGGCCAACCGCGCCTTCCTGCGCCGGGCCGTGCAGTTCCTCACCGACGCCGGTATCCGGCAGTTCCTGGACATCGGCTCCGGCATCCCCACCGTGGGCAACGTGCACGAGATCGCGCAGCGGCACGCCCCCGACTCGCGGGTGGTCTACGTCGACGTCGACCCGGTCGCCGTGGCGCACAGTCGGGAGATTCTGGCCGGCAACGACCGTACGGCGGTGATCCAGGAGGACCTGCGCCATCCCGACCGGATCCTGGCCCACCCCGACGTGCGCGCGATGCTCGACTTCTCCCAGCCGATGGCGGTGCTGGTGGTGGCGGTGCTGCACTTCGTCCCCGACGACGACCGGCCGGCCGAGGTGCTGCGGACCCTCCGGGCGGCACTGGCTCCCGGCAGCCACCTGGTCCTGTCGCAGGCCAGCGACGACGGCCGGGACGAGGCCGAGCGGGCCGAGGCCGAGGAGGTCTACCGGCGCACCGACAGCCCGCTGTTCATTCGCAGCCGGGCCGAGCTGACCGGGTTCTTCGACGGCTTCGAGTTGGTCGAGCCCGGCGTGGTGTGGGTGCCGCAGTGGCGCCCGGAAACGCCGGAGAGCGCCGAGGACGCCGAACGGGCGGTGTTCCTCGGCGGGGTCGGGCGCCTCGGTGGGTAAGCCTGCGGACGGCCGGCCCTGCGTCGGCGTGTTCGCCCGCGCCTGGGCGAAGGCGGTGTCGGGCACCAGCTATCTGCCGATGACCCACGCCCAGTTGGAGGTGCTGCTGCAGCGGCTCACCGACCTGCTCGCCGAGGCGCTGCGGGCGGAGCCGCTCGACCTGCGGGTGGGGCACAAGGTCGCCGACGAGTTGGTCGCCGCGCACATCGTCTCCGCCGAGGCGCTCGGCCGGACCGTCGAGGTGATCCAGCTTCGGTTGGTCCGCGACCTCGACCTGGTCGCCGACGACATCGAGGACCGGATGGCCCGGCTGCTGGGCGCGGTCGCCACCGGCTACGCCCGGGCGCTGCGGGACCGGACCCTCGACGAGCAGGAGTCCATCCGCCGGGCCGCGATGACCGCCCGCGTCGAGGCGGAGCAGGCCCTGCGGGCCAGCGAGGCCCGCTTCCGGCATCAGGCGACCCACGACCCGTTGACCGGCCTGCCGAATCGCACGCTCTTCGCCGAACGCCTCGCCGCCGCCGTCGACGGAACAGTCGGCAGCGGCCGTCGGGTCGGGCTGTGTTTCCTCGACCTGGACCGGTTCAAGCGGGTCAACGACTCGTTCGGGCACCAGATCGGCGACCGGGCCCTGGTGGCGGCGGCACGGCGACTGCGGCGGGCGGTCGAACCGCACCTGGTCGCGCGGCTCGGCGGGGACGCCTTCGTCGTCCTCGTCGAACGGTCCACCGGCACCGGCGACGTGGTCGCCGTCGCCGAGGCGGCGCTGGCCGCGCTCTCCGAGCCGGTGGTGGTCGACGGGCATGACGTGACGGTCACGGCGAGTGTGGGCATCGTGGAGCGGCGGGTCGCGGGGACCTCACCGGACGACCTGATGCGTGCCGCCGGCAGCACCCTGCACTGGGCCAAGTCGGCTGGCGGCGCGGGATGGGCCCTGTACGACGCGGAGCGCGACGGGCAGGAACAGGCTCGTCAGCAGCTGAGCGCGGCCATCCCGGCCGGCTTGGAGCGGGGTGAGTTCTTCCTCGACTACCAACCGTTGACCTCGTTGCACGACGGCTCGCTGCTGGGGGTGGAGGCGCTGGTCCGGTGGCGTCACCCAGAACTGGGCGTGTTGCGTCCGGACAGGTTCATCGGCCTGGCCGAGGAGACCGGGTTGATCGTGCAGCTCGGCGGGTGGGTGCTCGCCGAGGCGTGCCGTGAGGCGGTCGGTTGGACGTCCACCTCGGGCCAGCCGCCCTACGTCAGCGTCAACCTGGCGGTCCGTCAGGTCCGCCGCCCCGGTCTGGTGCAGGAGGTGCGGTCCCTGCTGCGGCGTACCGGCCTGCCGCCGAACCGGCTCCAGCTGGAGATCACCGAAAGCACGATGATGACCACCTCCGAGGAGCCGGTGCGCGCCCTTCGTGCCCTCGCCGACCTGGGCATCCGGATCGCCATCGACGACTTCGGCACCGGCTACAGCAACCTGGCCTACCTGCGGGATCTGCCGGTGACCGAGTTGAAGGTGGCCGGTGAGTTCGTCCGCGGCCTACGCACCCCGGAGGCCCGCGCCGACGAGCGGATCCTGGCCTCGCTGGTGTCGCTGGCGCACGCGCTGGACCTCACGGTCACCGCGGAGGGCGTGGAGACCGGCGGGCAGGCCGAACGGTTGCGGGCGATCGGCTGTGACGCCGGCCAGGGCTGGCACTTCGGCCGCCCCGCCTCCCCCGACCACATTCTCGCCCGCATCCGCTGAGCCACCCTTCGGCGGCCGGCCTCAGCCGGCGAGCAGTGTGGCCAGGCGTAGCGCCTGCGTCTCCCAGCGCCACTCCCGCTCCACCCAGGCCCGGCCGGCGGCGCCGAACTGCCGGGCCAGGTCCCGGTCGGCCAGCAGGGTGGCCACCCGGTCGGCGAGTTGGGCGAGGTCCCGACCGTCCACCACGTAGCCCGTCTCGCCCTGACGCACCGCGTCCGGGGCGCCGCCGGAGTCGCCGGCCACCACCGGCAAGCCGGTCGCCGACGCCTCCAGGTAGACGATGCCGAGCCCTTCGACGTCCAGGCCCCGGTTGCGGGTGCGGCACGGCATGGCGTACACGTCGCCGGCCGCGTAGTGGGCGGGCAGTTCGGCCGAGGGCACCGAGCCGGTGAAGACCACTTCCCGCTCCACTCCGGACTGGCGGGCCAGCCGGGCCAGCGTGGTCCGGTACGGTCCGCCGCCGACCACCAGCAACGCGGCGTCGGGCACCCGGCGGCGGATCAGCGGCATCGCCCGGATCAGCATGTCCTGGCCCTTGCGGGGCACCAGCCGGGACACACAGACCACCACCGGCCGGTCGGCCAGGCCGAGCCGGTGCCGCACCGCGGCGCCGTCGACGGACGGGTGGTAGACGTCGGTGTCCACGCCGGGCGCCAGCCGCCGCAGCTCGGTCAGGCCGTCCAGCGCCCGGGACAGCCGGGTGCGGGTGTACTCCCCCAGGTAGGTCACCACGTCGGTGTCCCGACCGATGCGTCGCAGCGCCGTCCGGGCCATCGGCAACGCCGCCCAGCCGACCTCGTGGCCGTGGGTCAGTGCGACCACCCGTCGGATCCCGGCCCGTCGGCGCAACCCGGCGGCGAGCAGGCCGAGCGGAGCTGCCGCGCCGAACCAGACCGTGTCGCAGCCGTACGACCGGGCCAGCCGCGCGGCCCGGCGCGCCACCAGCGGGGTGGGCAGCAGCACCTTGGTGCGCTCCCGCACCACCTCGAACGGCTGGTCGGCGTCGAATTTGTCCGCACCGGCCCAACGCGACGCGTACACCACCACCGAACCGGCCGGCTGGCGCACCGCGAGGTTGTGCACGAACGACTGGATGCCGCCCGGCCGGGGCGGGAAATCGTTCGTCACCAGCAACGTGCGGCTCATGCCGGCCCTCCGCTCCGCTGCGGGCCGCCATGAGGCACCAGGACGCTGCGTCGATGATTCGCTCGCTGACGCTCGCTCACCGGCCAACCTTTCGGGCGTACGCGCGGGCGGCGGCGATCCGTTCCACGGTGGACGGGTGGGACGCCGAGTACAGGTATTCCCAGCGGGGCGGGTCGGGGTCGGAGAGGTTTACCGCGGACAGCCGCCGCTGCATCGACTCGAACGCCGCCGGGTCTGCGGTCAACGCCAGCGCGTGCGCGTCGGCGCGGGCCTCGACCCGCCGGGACATCAGCGCCTGCACCGGGGTGAAGACCAATCCGGCCACCGTCACCAGGGCGAGCAGCAGTGGAAACGCGCGCGGTTGGGCCACCGAGTCGACACCGGCCAGGCGCAGCAGCGGTGGCCAGGAGCCGATCAGGTAGAGCGCCACCACGGCGGCGGCGGCGCCGAGCGCGCCGGTGAGGGTGCCCACCGGCACGTCCCGGTCCCGGGCGTGGCCGAGCTCGTGCGCCACCACCGCGGTCACCTCTGCCGGCGTCGCCTCACGCAGCAGGTTGTCGTAGACCACCACGCGGCGGGTGGGCCCCAATCCGGAGACGTACGCGTTGACCGCCCGGGTACGCCGGGACGCGTCGGCGACCAGCACGTCACGCACCGGCACCTTGTCGCGTTCGGCCAGCTCGATGAGCTGGCTGCGCAATGGCGACGGCTCCATCGGGCTGAACCGG
Source organism: Verrucosispora sp. WMMD573 (assembly GCF_027497175.1). Taxonomy (NCBI): domain Bacteria; kingdom Bacillati; phylum Actinomycetota; class Actinomycetes; order Micromonosporales; family Micromonosporaceae; genus Micromonospora; species Verrucosispora sp. WMMD573. The sequence goes on from NZ_CP114901.1 coordinate 6,121,969, forward strand.
TTGAAGACCGGCTCGACCAGCACCGGCAGCACGAAGGAGAGCAGCACCACCAGGGTGGCGGCGCCAGCCGCGCCGAACGCCCACCACCAGCGCGGGGCGAGTCGGATCACGGTGTAGAAGCCGAGCAGCGCCACCGCCCCGATGACGGCGCTGACCGCGTACGACTTGAGCAGGTCCACCGCCCAGCCGCCCCAGCCGTTGGTGGCCAGCCCGTAACGGGTGAGCACGCTGTGCCGCCAGGCCGCGAACGGCAGCGTCACCAGGTCGGCGACCAGCACCACGGCCAGACCGCCGAGGATCGCCTGCGCGATCCAGTGCCCGCCGAAGGGGCGCCCGGCCAACTCGACCAGGCGGCTGCCCAGCGGGGTCAACCCGAGAGCCAGCGCCACCAGCAGGCCGACGCCGAGCGCCGCCCATCCGCCGGGGCGCAACGCGGAGCGGAACTGCCGGGCTCGCTCCACCTGCTCGGTCGGCAGGTCACGCAGGGCGGCGAGCTGTTCTGCCCGGGGTGCCGGTGGGCGCTGCCAGGGGATCAGTACCAGTGCCGCCACGACCAGCGCGACGCCCAGCCCGGCCAGGGTCAGCACTGCCCACCCCCGCGGGCTCACCGCGCCACCCCGTCCGGCAGCGGCGACCCGCCGCAGCGGACGCGAACCGGTCCGTCGCCCGCCGTGCGCCTCATACCCGCCGCTCCTGTCGCCATGGGCGCCCATCCTATGTCCCGGGGTGAGCCCACCCCACGCCCGTCGGCCACCCGCACGGCGGGCTCAGGACCACCGCCGCCGGGCTCAGGACCGCGACAGCCGGCGCACCAGCGAGTCCGCACCCAGCGGGTACGCCCCGTGCCGGCGTACCCCGTCGGCGACCTCACGATCGGAGGACACCACCACCACGGGGCGGCCCGGTGGTTCGGCACGGACCAGCCGGCGGATCAACTCGTCGGCGGTCTCACCCTTGCGGGAGAACAGCACCCGTACGCCTCGCGGGGCAGGCGGCAGTCCGTGCACGCGTTCGGCGCCGTCGAAGACCACGGTGACCTCGTCGCCGGTTTGCGCGGCGATCCCGCCGAGGCCGGTGACCAGCCGCTTGCGCTGCTGCTCCAGGGACATCTCACCGAAGCCGCGTTTGGTCACGTTGTAGCCGTCGACCACCAGGTGCGCCCGGGGCAGGGCCAGCAGTTGATCCAGCCGGGCCGGGTCGTCGGTGTCCTGGGCCCGGGCCGCGGCCGCGGTGGCGGCCGGAGAATCGGCGAAGGAGTCGGCCACGAAGTCGGCGGGCAGCCTGTCGACCGGGTCCAGAGCCAGCTCCCGGCGCAGCCCGAGGGCGGCCTGACCGATCGTCTCCAGCAGCAGCCACAGCCGTGCGTCGTCGACCGAGCGGGCCTCCTTGGCGCTGCTGCGGGCCGCTCCGGCCGCCGCCTCGGCCTCGGCCAGCCGGGCCCGGGCGCGACGCAGTTCGGCGTCCGCGTCGGCGGCGGCCCGCGCGGCCCGGCCCCGCTCGGTGGCCAGCAGCTCGTTCGCCCGGCGCTCGCGGGCCTGGTTCTCCCGCAGGGTACGGGCCAACTGCCGGGCCTCCTCACGCAGCTGGCCCAACTCCTCGCGCACCCGGGCCAGCTCGTCGCGGAGTTTGTCCGCCTCCACGCGGGCCACTGCCCGGTCATGCTCGGCCCGAGTGGCCCGTTGCTCGGCCTGCCGGACCAGTTCGGCCACCACCGCCGTGTCCGCCTCGGCGCGGACCGCCGCCCCGCTGGCGTCGATCAGCTCCCGCCAGCCGCGCGGGCGGGCCAGGTAGGCCAGGGCGGCCACCTCGACCGGGTCGGCGGCGGCGGGGGCGGTGCCCTCCACCACGGCCGTACCCAGGTCACCAGCGTCGGTCAGGACCCGGGCGGTGACCCGCTGCCGGAACAGCGGATCGGCGGCGAGCTGGGCGGCGATCGCCGGCGCACCGAGCCGGGCGCGTCGATTCGGGGCGAACTTGGCGACCCGGCGCAACGGCACGGGCACCTCGTCACCGGGCAGACCCGGCAGCACGGCGGCGGTGAGCGAGACGATCCGCTGTCGCACCGGCTCGGGCAGGCTCGGCTCCGGCTCCGGCTGCCCGGACTCCACCGGCCCGGAGTCCGGCCCCGCCGGGGCCTCGGTGACATCGTCACCGGCCGCGGGCACCGCGACGACCTGCTCCTCCTGGGGGAGGTTGTCGTCGTGCGGCTCGGTGAGGGGCATGTGGCAAGTCTCCCACCGCGACCGGGCCCACCGCCCGGTGAGTGAGCCGATCTCTCATCCTAGACCCGGTAGTTGCCGGTGGGACGGATGGGGCGCGAGTGTCGGACCGGACCGTTACGGTGCCGCGGATGGCAGCACAGGAGTTCCTGCAACCGGCGCTGGCCGGGCTCGATCCGACCGTCGGCGGTGTCGACCCGGCCCTGCCGCTGTACGCGACGACGTTCGTGGTGGTCGACCTGGAGACCACCGGAGGGGCTCCCGACGGTGGCGGCATCACCGAGATCGGCGCGGTCAAGGTGCGCGGCGGTGAACAACTGGGGGTGCTGGCCACCCTGGTCAATCCCGGGGTGCCGATCCCGCCCTTCATCACCGTGCTGACCGGCATCACCCAGGCGATGCTGCTGCCGGCACCGCCGATCGAGCAGGTGCTGCCGAGCTTTCTGGAGTTCGTCTCGGATGCCGTGCTGGTCGCCCACAACGCGCCCTACGACGTCGGCTTCCTGAAGGCTGCCTGCGCGAAGCACGGCTACCGCTGGCCGAACCCGCGGGTGCTGGACACCGCGGCGCTGGCCCGGCGGGTGCTGCTGCGCGACGAGGTGCCCAACCGCAAGCTCGGCACCCTCGCCGCGTACTTCCGCGCCGCCACGCAGCCGACCCACCGGGCCCTGGACGACGCCCGGGCGACCGTCGACGTGCTGCACGGGCTCATCGGACGCCTCGGCGGGCACCGGGTCGACACCATCGGCGACGCCATCGAGTTCGCCCGGGCGGTCACCCCGACCCAGCGTCGCAAGCGGCACCTGGCCGACGGCCTGCCCCGCTCCCCCGGGGTCTACATCTTCCGGGCCGCCGACGACCGACCGCTCTACGTCGGCACCTCGCGGGACATCGCCACCCGGGTGCGCAGCTACTTCACCGCGGCGGAGAAACGCGCCCGGATCTCGGAGATGCTTGCCGCCGCCGAACGGGTCGAGGCGGTGGAGTGCGCACACTCGTTGGAGGCCGAGGTGCGGGAGCTGCGACTGATCGCGGCGCACGCGCCGCCGTACAACCGACGGTCGAAGTACCCGGAGCGGGTGGTCTGGCTGAAGCTGACCGACGGGCCGTACCCCCGGTTGTCGGTGGTCCGGGAGATCTCCCCGAGCGACCGCGCCTACCTCGGCCCGTTCGCCTCGCGACGCGCCGCCGAGCTGGCCGCCGCCGGTTTCCACGACGCGGTCCCGCTACGGCAGTGCACCCACCGGCTGTCGCTGCGCACCGTCACGCCGGCCTGCGCGCTGGCCGAGCTGGGCCGCTGCCCGGCCCCCTGCGAGCACCGGATCTCTCCGGAGGAGTACGCCGCCCGGGCGGTCACGCCGTTCGCCACCGCCACCACCGGCGATCCGCAGCCGGTGGTGGACGCCCTGCTCGCCCGGATCGAGGCGCTCTCGGCCGGCCAGCGCTACGAGGACGCGGCAGTGCTGCGCTCCCGCCTCGCCGCGGTGCTGCGGGCCACCGTGCGCATGCAGCGTCTCGCCGCGTTGAGTGGGCTCGCCGAGGTGGCCGCCGCCCACCCGGCGGCCGGCGGCGGCTGGGAGCTGGCGCTGGTCCGGCACGGGCGGCTCGCCGGGGCCGGGGTGTCCCCGCCCGGCGTCCACCCTCGACCGACGTTGGCCGCCATCCGGGCCACCGCCGAGACGGTGCCACCCGGGCACGGCCCGGTCCCGGCCGCCAGCCCGGAGGAGTCCGAGCGGATCCTGTCCTGGTTGGAGCGACCGGAGACCCGGCTGGTCGAGATGTCAGCCGGTTGGTCCTCTCCGGTGGCCGGCGCGGCACGGTTCCGGGACCTGTTGACCAAGGCCGAGAACGCGGCGTCCCGGCAACTCTGGTCCGAACGCTCATGAGCAACTGTCCGATCGGACTACGTCGACTCACTTACTCTGTTAAGGAAGTGCAGTCCTGCCCGTTTCGAGGGTCTGCTCCCGCTTGCCGGAATCCGGTGGTGGCGCAGCAGGCGTGAGGGGGTGTCCCAGGTGGACGTCAACGCCGGACACGGCGGCGCCCTGGGCGGTGCGCTCCCGACACAGCCCGGCGAGCTGCCCCTGACCAGACGACTCCGATCGCTGCTGACCTGGCCGAGCGCCGAGACCGAACCGGTCGGCCAGCTGGTACGCACCCACCGCGCCATTCACGCCGGCGCCGACCCGGCGGTGCTGCGCCGCGCATACACCATCGCGGACAACATGCACCGCGGCCAGTTCCGCAAGAGCGGGGAACCGTTCATCACCCATCCGCTGGCGGTCGCCGAGATCTGCGCGGAACTGGGCATGGACACCACCACCCTGGTCGCGGCGCTGCTGCACGACACGGTGGAGGACACCCGCTACACGTTGCAGGCCCTCGCGGAGGACTTCGACCACGAGGTCGCCCACCTGGTCGACGGGGTGACCAAGTTCGACAAGGCGTTCTACGGGCAGGCCGCCGAGGCGGAGACCATCCGCAAGATGATCATCGCGGCCGGCAAGGACGTCCGGGTGCTCATCATCAAACTCGCCGACCGGCTGCACAACATGCGCACCCTGGGCGTACGCTCGGCCGCCTCCCGCGAGCGGATCGCCCGCAAGACGCAGGAGGTGCTGGTACCGCTCTGCGACCGGCTGGGCATCCAGACCCTGAAGCGGGAGTTGGACGACGTGGTGCTGCTGCACCTCGAACCGGACGAGCACGCCCGCATCGCGCGGCACGTGCACGACCGGCCCGGCTGGGACGGCTACCTCGCCGAGGTGGTCGCGCAGGCCAGGGTGGCGCTGCGGCGCAGCCGGGTGGACGCCGAGGTGGCCCCGCGACCCCGGCACCTCTACTCGATCTGGAAGGACACCGTGGCCGGCGGTCACACCGCCCCGTTCGACCTGCCCCGGATCACCATCGTGGTGGATGGCCCGGCGACCGATTGTTATGCGGCACTCGGCGCCGTGCACGGCGTCTGGCGGCCGGTGCCGGGTCGGTTCAAGGACTTCATCGCCTCACCGAAGAACAACCTCTACCGATCCCTGCACACCAGCGTCTGCGGGCCGAAGAACCGCACGGTCGAGGTGCTGATCCGCACGACGGAGATGCACCGCGCGGCCGAGTACGGGGTGGCCGCTGACTTCCGCTTCCCCCGCTCCGGCGGGACGACGGCCCGCCCGGGGCAGCTCGACTGGCTGCGGCGGGTGCTGGACTGGGAGCAGGATGCGGCCGACCCTGCCCAGTTCCTCCACTCGCTGCGCTGCGACCTGTCCGAGGCGCAGATCCAGGTGGTCGCCGAGGGACGGCAGATCGTGCTGCCGGCCGGTGCCACCCCGGTCGACCTGGCGTACGAGCTGGGTACGGACCGGGGGGAACGGTGCCTGGCGGCCCGGGTCAACGGTCGGCTGGTGCCGCTCTCCTCAGAACTTGAGGAGGGCGACGTGGTGGAGATCTTCACCGAGACGGACGAGGAGAGCAGCCTCGACGCCGAGGTGGCTCCCCGTGGGCCGCGTCGCGAGTGGCTGGGGTTCGTCAAGTCACCGCACGCGCAGATGCAGATCAACAGGTGGTTCGCCGAGCACAGCGAGCCGGGCATCTCGATCAGCGACAAGGTACGCCTGGGCCGTGCCACCATCGGACTGGCCCTGCGTCAGCACAACCGAGGGCTGGCCAGCGATCTGCCGCTGCTGCGGCTGTCGGAAGAACTCGGCTACCCGGACCTGGAAACTCTGCTGGTCGCGGTCTTCGACCGGGTCATCGAGCCGGACGCCGTGGTACGTCAACTCATCGACCTGGTCGACCACCGTCAGTGACCGCCCGGGCCCCACGCGGTACTCGGCGTGGTCCTCGTGGCGCGAGCCCGCCTCACGGCCACTAGCCTGGGGTCATGATCCCCCGTACCCGCCGCACCGGGCGCGCCGTCGCGTACCAGGTCTTCTACCGGTTGCCATTGCCGGTCCGACGTCGGCTGGTCCGGATGGCCGTGCCCAAGTACATCGTCGGCGCGGTCACCCTGCTGCGCGACAGTGAGGCCGAGGGCGCGGGACGGTTGCTGCTGCTGCGCCAGCCGCCCGGCCGGGGCTGGACCCTGCCGGCGGGGCTCCTGCAACGCGGCGAGAACCCCGCCGTGGGCGCCGCCCGGGAGCTGTACGAGGAGAGCGGTGTCCGCCTCTCCCCCACCCGGCTGACTCCGGCGGTGCCCAACGCCATCGTGCACGCCAAGGGCTGGGTGGACGTGGTGTTCACCGCTGAGGTGCCGGCATCGAGCACCGAGCTGAGCGTCGACGGCGCGGAGGTGTTCGAGGCCGCCTGGCACCCGCTTGACGATCTACCGAAGCTGACCTGGCCGACCGCCCGCCTGCTGGCGTACTACGACATCGGTCCGCTGGCCGGGCAGTTCCCGCCACCGCTGCCCGACACGACGCCATGACCCGGGCCGAGGGCGCAGCGAGCGGCAGTCGGCCCACCGCGCCCTCCGACGGCCTCTGCGCGGTGGTGCTCGCCGCCGGTGCGGGCACCCGGCTGCGCCCGCTGACCGAACGGACACCCAAGGCGCTCTGCCCCGTCGGCAACGTGCCCCTGCTGGACCGGGCGCTGGCCCGGCTCGCCGGTCTCGGCCTGAACGGCCCGGCGGCGGTCGCGGTCAACGCCTGCTACCTGGGCGACCAGGTGGTCGAGCGGGTGGGCACCCGGGCGCACCTCTCGGTGGAGCCGGGCAGTCCGCTCGGCACTGCGGGCGGTGTGGGACGGCTGCGGGACTGGATCGACGGCCGGGGGGCGCTGGTCGGCAACGCCGACGCCTACCTGGCCGATCCGGCGGCACCGCCCGGCCCCGACATCGCCGCGCTGCTCGACGGCTGGGACGGCGACTCGGTACGCCTGCTCGGCCAGCCGGCCACCGACCCGGGCGCGCCGGGCACCTTCGACGGGCACGTCTTCACCGGTTTCTCACTGTTGCCGTGGCGGCTGGTCCGCGACCTGCCCGCCACCTTCGGCGACCTGGTACGCGCGGTGTGGCGTCCGGCCGAGGCCGCCGGCCGGCTGACCGTGGTCCGCTACCGAGGCACCTTCATCGACACCGGCACCCCGGCCGACTATCTGGCCGCGAACCTGCACGCCGCCGGTGACGGCTGCCTGATCGACCCGGCCGCCACCGTCACCGGCCCCTGCCATCGCTCGGTCGTGGGTGCGGGTGCCACCGTCCGGGGTGCGGTCAGCCGCAGCGTGATCTGGTCGAACGCCGTCGTCGGCGCCGACGAGGACCTGCACGAGGTGATCCGCGTTGGCGCCGACCTGACCGTCCCGGCGATCTGACCTGCCAACGCCGACACCCGAGCGCATGGTGCGTTGCTTACAGAAAATTCTTTGCAGAAAACTCTCTGCATAGTTAGCCTGTCGTGCATGACCGATCCTCGCCACGAGCGACGGGTGTCCGATCCCGCAGATCTCAAAGCGGTGGCCCACCCGCTTCGAGTGCGGCTATTGGCCGCGCTGCGGGAGCACGGCCCCGCCACGGCCACCGAACTCGCCCGCCTGCTCGACACCGAGTCCGGATCGACCAGCTACCACCTGCGCATCCTGGCCCGACACGGGTTCGTCACGGAGTCCACGCTCGGGCGCAGACATCCCCGAGAACGGCGCTGGGCGGCTGTGCACCGCACGACCGGTTGGAGCAACACCGAGCTCTCGGCGAGCGACGCCGGTCGGCAGGCTGCGGCGATGATGCGGCGTCGACAGGTCGAGGTGCTCATCGGCGATGTCGAGCACTTCGAGGCGCACCTGAACGACCTGGATCCGGCCTGGGTGGAGGCGGCAGGTATCGGCGACATCGTGACGCGGCTCAGCCGCTCCTCCATGGCCGAGCTGTGGGACCGTTTCTATGCCCACCTCGATGAGCTGAGCGCACGGGACGAGGCCGATCCGGCTGCGGTCACCGTGTCCATCGTGGTGGCCGGCTTTCCCCGGGCCGAACGTCGATGAGCATAGACGCAGCCCGACGCCGGTACGCCTCGCTGAACTTCCTGCTGTGGCTACCGACCGGGCTCCATCTGGTGCCTCTCGTGCTGCTGATGCTCGACCGTGGGCTGTCGGTGCCCACGATCGCGCTCGTCACCGCGGTGTACGGCCTCACCATCGCGCTGCTCGAACTGCCCACCGGGGGGGCTGGCGGACGCGATCGGACGCCGTCCCGTACTCGTCGCCTCGGCGGTGGCCGGCGCGGGCGGCCTGCTGCTGCTGGGCCTGGCCGACACGATCGCCCTGTTTCTGGCCTCGGCAGTGCTGCGCGGCATCGCCCGCGCGTTGTCGACCGGTCCGCTGGAGGCGTGGTACGTCGACACCGTGCACGCTCACGCCGGCCGCGATGTCGACCTGACCGGCGGTCTGGCCAGAGGTGAGGTCGCCGGGTCGCTGGCACTGGCGGTCGGCACGCTCACCGGCGGTCTGCTGCCACTGGTCCTGGATGGCACCGACACGCTTCCCGCGCTGGCCGTGCCGGTGCTGGCAGCGGCCGGGGTCGAGGTGCTACGGGCCCTGGTGACGGCCCGGCTGGCCGAGCCGCCCCACCCACGCCCGAAGCTGGCGGCCGTGGTGCGGCACGTGCCCGCCACCGTCGTCGCCGGGTTACAGGTGTCGGCACGGGACCGGGCACTGACCCGGGTGTTGCTGGCGGCCGGCGGAGCAGGAATCGCGCTGGGCACCATCGAACTTCTCACCCCGGCCTGGCTGGCCGACCTGACCGGCGGTCCTACCGCGGCTGCCACGTACGCGGTCGTCGCAGCCGCGGGATTCGGCGCCGACGCCGTCGGCGGCATGATCGCCGGTTGGGTCGTACGGAGTTGCGGGTCGCACGCGCGGGCGGCAGCGACCGGAGTGGTGGTATCCGCGCTGTCCCTGCTCGGGCTCGCCGGTTGCGCCCTGTTGCGGGGACCGGGTGCCATGGCGCTCGCCGGGCTGGCCTACTGTCTGCTCTTCGTCGGTCTCGGCGCGGCCTTTCCCGCACAGGCGAAGCTGCTCCACGACCGCGTCGAAGCGACCGAACGGGCCACCGTGCTGTCTGTGCAGTCACTGGTCATGCAGGTCCTGGGGGCGGTGGGGCTACCGCTGATCGGTTGGCAGGCCACCCGGCACGGCATCGAAGCAGGTTACCTGCTCGGCGCGGCGGTGCTGTTCGCGTCCGCCGCCCTCTTCGTGCGCCTACCCGCCACAGCCCCGCACGCTGCTGCCGGCACACCGCCTAGCATGGGCGAGTACGCCGACGAACGGAGAGTTCCGTGATCACCGCGATCGTGCTGATCGACTGCGCCACCGACTCGATCCCCGAGGTGGCCGAGGCACTGGCGAACCTGCCGGGGGTCAGCGAGGTCTACTCGGTTGCCGGGCACGTCGACCTGATCGCCATGGTCCGGGTCCGCGAGTTCGACGAGATCGCCCAGATCATCGCGGGCAGCATCTCCAAGGTGCCGGGCGTGCTCAACACCGAGTCGCACATCGCCTTCCGCGCGTACTCGCGGCACGACCTGGAGGAGGCCTTCGCCATCGGGCTGGGCAGCACCGACTGAGCCGGTCCACCCCGCACGGGGTGGACCGGCTCGTCGCGTACCGCCGGGTCAGCTCTGCTGCGGCGCCGGGGTCTCGGTGACGGTGCCACCCGGAACCGGGGCCTCCTCGGTGAAGGTCTCACCCGGGGTCGGCGTGGTGCCGCCCGGAGCCGGCACGGTGCCACCCGGGCTGGGCGTACCGCTCGGGCTGGTCTCCGGGACCGGGATGCCGAGTTCCTCGGCCAGCATCACCAGGGCGTCGTAGTGCGCCTGCAGGACCGGCAGCGCGGTCTGCGCCAGCTGGACCACCTGCGATTCGGTACCCTGCGAGATCTCCGTCTGGGTCGCCTGGATGGCCTGGACGTGGCCGGCCAGTTCCTGGGTCACCCAGAGCCGGTCGAACTCCTCACCGCTGGCGTTGTTGAGCTGGTCGAGACCGTCCTGCTGATCAGTGGTGGGCTCGCTCGGCAGCTCGACGTTGAGCTGTCCGGCCAGATCCTGCACCGACTGGTCCAGCTCGGTGTGATCCGTGACGAACTGCTGCCCCAGCTCCTTGACCTGCTGGTTCTGACCCTTCTCCTGGGCCAGCTCGCCGGCGGCGATCTCGTACAGGTTCACCTGGTGGACCGCCTGCAGATACTGCGTGTCCTGTTCCGACGGCTGCGCCGCCGCCTGCGCCGCCGCGGCGGGCGCGACGCCCACCAGCACCAGCGCGGCCAGCAGGCCGAGGCGTTTGATACCCAACATGCTTCCTCCCCGTTGAGACGTTGGACCGCACGGATACCCGGCTGGCCGGGGTTATTCCTGCGATCCGGCGACGACGGGAAGCGGCGCCGACGTGTCCGGAAGAGGCAAAAACCAACGTGGCGCCCACCGGAACTGGTCCGGCGGGCGCCACGTCACGTTGCCACGAATCTCAGCTGCGGGTCTCCCCGCTGGTGATCTCCTCCCGCTCCGGGCGCGGCTCGACCGGCGGGTGCCCGGGCGAGACCGGAGCCTCGACCGGCCGCTCGATCGGGTAGAAGAAACCGCGGATGGCCGGGCCGAGCGCACCGAGCCGGTTCATCTTCTTCGGTACCACCCAGCCGGCGTAGTCCAGCTCGCCGTGCCCGTTGCTCGCGCTGAGCGGCTGGTGCACCTCGACGAACCGGCCGTCCGGCAGTCGCCGGATGATGCCGGTCTCCACGCCGTGGGCGAGAACCTCCCGGTCGTGCTGCTGCAAGCCCAGACAGATCCGGTAGGTGACGTAGTACGCCAGTGGCGGAAGGAGCAGCAGACCCACCCGACCGGCCCAGGTCATCGCGTTCAGGCTGATGTGGAACTTGTCGGCGATGACGTCGTTCGCGCCCGACAGGGTCAGGATCACGTAGAACGTGAGGGCCATGACGCCCAGACCGGTGCGGAACGGGACGTCGCGGGGACGCTGGAGCAGGTTGTGACTGCGGTAGTCCTTCAGGTGGCGGGCCTCCATGAAGGGATAGAGCAGGGATATCGCCACCAGGATGCCGGGTAGCACCACTGTCGGCCAGAACAGCGGTGGGATCACATATCCCTCGCCGATGGGTATGGTGATCTCCCAGTCCGGCATCAGGCGGGTCGAACCGTCGAGGAACATGACGTACCAGTCCGGCTGGCTGGCGGCCGAGACCACCCACGCCTCGTACGGGCCGAACAGCCAGACCGGGTTGATCTGGAACAGGCCACCCATCAGCGCGATCACGCCGAAGACGACCATGAAGAAGCCGCCCTGCTTGATCGCGTAGCGCGGGAACATCCGCTCGCCGACCACGTTGCCGTTCGTGCGACCCGGCCCCGGCCACTGGGTGTGCTTCTGCTTGAACACCAGGCCCAGGTGCACGGTGATCAACGCCACCAGCAGCCCTGGGATGAGCAGCACGTGGGCGATGAAGAACCGGCTGATGATGATCGTGCCGGGGAACTCGCCGTTGAAGACCGCCGCGGTGACCCAGGAGCCGATCACCGGAATGGACAGCATGATCGCGGAGGCGATCCGCAGGCCGGTGCCGGACAGGCCGTCGTCCGGCAGCGAGTAGCCGGTGAAGCCGGCCAGGAAGCCGACCCAGAACAGCAGCGAGCCGATGATCCAGTTGGTCTCACGCGGCTTACGGAACGCGCCGGTGAAGAAGACCCGCAGCATGTGCACCACGATCGCCGCCATGAACAGCAGCGCCGCCCAGTGGTGCATCTGGCGCATGATCAGGCCACCGCGGACATCGAAGGAGATGTCCAGCGTCGAGGCGTACGCGGCCGACATCGGCGTGCCCCGCAGTGGGGCGTAGCTGCCGTTGTAGATGACCTCGGTCATCGCCGGCTCGAAGAAGAACGTCAGGAAGACACCGGTCAGCAGCAGGACGATGAACGAGAAGAGCGCGATCTCGCCGAGCAGGAAGGACCAGTGGTCCGGAAAGACCTTGTTGAGCAGTCGGCGCAACGGAGTCGCCACCTGGAAGCGGTCGTCGACCGCCCGGGCGGTGTTTCCCGGCACCGCTGCCACGTCAAACTTTCGCCGCTTCACGGCCGCTCCCAGAAGTCGGGCCCGACGGGTTCAGTGTAGTCGGACGTAGCCACGAAGTAACCCTCGGCGTCCACCTCGATCGGCAGCTGCGGCAGCCGCCGGCTGGCCGGACCGAAGACGGGCTTGGCGTTGTCGGTGATCAGGAACTGCGACTGGTGGCACGGGCAGAGCAGCCGGTTGGTCTGCTGTTCGTACAGGCTCGCCGGGCAGCCGGCGTGCGTGCAGATCTTCGAGTAGGCGGCGTAGTTGCCCCACATGTGGCCGCCGTGGCCCTCGCGCTCGTTGTTGCGCCGCGACTCCACGGCGTCGTCCTCGCGCAGGTGGATCAGCAGGGTGGGCGAGTCGGCGTACCGGTTGCTGACCCCGTGCTCCACGCCCGGGAAGACGGTGATCTGACCACCGGCGCTGATGTCGGCCGGCCGGATGGGCCGGCCGTCCTCGCGGACCAGCCGGATCTTCTGACCGTCCCGGGGGGCGAACCCGGTGGTCATCATCTGGTCGTCCTTGTGCGGGTTGGAGATCAGCCCGCCGACCAGGGGCGCCGCGGCGACAGCGCCGACCGGCAGCAGCCCGGCCAGCAGCGACACCCCCAGCAGCGGCCGACGCTTCACCCCCAGCTCGTCGGCCATGTACGCCATGGTCTCGCCGGTGATCCGCTGGTCCTCGGCAGGCACCGCCCCCTCGTGCCGGTCCTGGATCGACACCTCCTTGGGCAGCAGCTTCTTGCCCCAGGTGAGGATGCCGAAGCCGATGCCGAGCAGGGCTACGCCGAGAGTCACCCCGAGCAGCGGGGTGTAGAGCTTGTCGCCGCCGCGGCCCGGCTCGTACTCCCAGGGCCACCAGATGTAGATGGCCAGGAAGGCGGTCGCCGCCAACCCGGTGAGCAGGAAGAAGCCCGCCACCGTGCGGACCAGCCGTCGTTCGGCCTTGGTACCGGGGGCCACCTGCGGCTCATAGTGGACGATCTCGATGTCGTCCCGCCGGGCGCCTTCCCGGACGATGTCGAACCGGCTGAGCCGAGGGTCGTTCACGTCGAGCGGCTCTGCGCCCGGCAGGGCCTGCTGCCCGGTCTGGCTGCTCATGGTCCCCCCGCTCACGACTTGCCCGCGATCCACAGGCTGGCGAAGACCAGCGCGACGATACCGACGAGGAAGATCGCCACTCCCTCGGTGGAGGGTCCGTACCGGCCCAGGTTGAACAGGCCGCCCGGGTCGCCGTCGTCCTTCAGCGTCTGCTGGATGTAGGCGATGATGTCCGCCTTCTGCTCCGGCGTGATCTGGTTGTCACCGAAGACCGGCATGTTCTGCGGGCCGCTGAGCATCGCCGCGTAGATCTGCCGGTCGGTGGCCGGCCGCAGGCTCGGCGCGTACTTGCCCGAGGAGAGGGCGCCGCCGCCGCCGCTGAACGCGTGGCACTGCGAGCAGTTGATCCGGTACAGCTCACCGCCGATCGCGACATTGCCGTCGGCGTGCAGGTTGTCACCGGCCGGCACGACCGGGCCACCGCCAAGCTCCTGGATGTACGCCGCGAGCTGGTCGATCTCGTCGCGGGTGAAGACCTCGGGCTTGCGCGCCGCCTGGGCCTCCTGCCGGGCCATCGGCATCCGACCGGTGCCGACCTGGAACTCCACGGAGGCGGCGCCGACGCCGATGAGGCTCGGCCCGCGCCCCTCGACCCCCTGCGCGTTGCGACCGTGACAGGTCACACAACTCACGTCGAACAGCGCCTTGCCGTCGGCGGCGGCGGTACTCAGCGGCGGGTTCTCTTGAGCGGCGGCGCCGGGCGCGAGGACGGTGTAGGCGCCGCCGGCCAGCATCAGCGCGGCGACCAGCCGGACCGCAGCACCCAGCCGGCGGCGGCCCCTGCTGGGCGCCCCGGGCCGCCCGCGCAGCCGCGCGAGCAGACCGCGTCGGCGGTCGTTGTCAGAAGTCATGACCTGTGTCCTTAACCGGTTGGACCTTGTGTTGCGGGGGGTGAAGCAGCGGCAAGGCGGCTGGCGCGCGCCAAGATCACTGAAGCCAGTAGATCATGGCGTAGAGCGCGATCCACACGACGTCGACGAAGTGCCAGTAGTACGACACCACGATCGCGGCGGTGGCCTGAGCCGGCGTGAACCGGCCCATGGTGGTACGGACCATGAAGATCACGAAGGCGATCAGACCCCCGGTGACGTGCAGACCGTGGAAGCCGGTGGTCAGGTAGAACATCGACCCGTAGCCATCACTGTTGATCTTGACGCCGTGGTGCACCAGCTCGCGGTACTCGTTGAGCTGGCCGAGCACGAAGATCAGACCCATCACGAAGGTGATCGTGAACCAACGGCGCAGCGCGTGGACGTCACCCTTCTCGGCGGCGAACACGCCGAGCTGGCAGGTCACCGAGGACAACACCAGGATCACCGTGAAGGTGGTCGCGTACGGGATGTTGAGGACCTCGGTGTGCTCCGCCCACTGCTCCGGCGCCGCTGCGCGGATGGAGAAGTACATCGCGAACAGCGCCGCGAAGAACATGAGTTCGCTGGAGAGCCAGACGATCGTCCCGACGCTGACCATGTTGGGACGCGTCAGGGAGTGGATCCGGCTCTTGTCAATGGCTGGGGCCGCAGTCACGCGGTCATTATTGCCGTTCACCACGGCCGGCGATCAGCGGGGGGTGAAACCCGGGCCAGGAGTGGCCCGATCGGTACCGTCCGGTTCGCCTGACCTAGGCTGATTGGTGTGCTGCACGTCGACCCGATCACGTTGGCCGCTCCGACCGCGCCGCTGCTCACCACGGCCGTGACGGGCTCGGCCGTGACGGGCTCGGCCGGGACCGAGGTGACGACCAGTGCCCTGACGGTGGCGGCCGAGTCGACGCCGCCGCCGTTCTCCGTCACCGCCGTGTTCACCGAGGCGCGGCTGGACAGCTGGCTCGCCGTCGGCCTGGTCCTCGCCGCCGGTCTCTACCTCTACGGGGTGTACCGGCTGCGGTTGCGCGGCGACCGCTGGCCGGTCGCCCGGACCATCTTCTTCCTCGGCCCCGGCCTCGGCGGCATCGCCTCGGTGACGGTCACCGGGCTGGAGACATACGACACCGCGCTGCTGTCGGTGCACATGGTGCAGCACATGGTGCTGTCCATGGTCTCGCCGATCTTCCTGGCGCTGGGCGCGCCGGTGACCCTGGCCCTGCGTACCCTGCCGACCGGCCCGCGCAAGCGACTGCTCGCGGTGGTGCACAGCCGGATCGCCCGGATCTACACCTTCCCGCTGGTGGCGTTCGCCATCTTCGTGGTGAACCCGTTCGCGCTCTACTTCACCGACCTGTACCGCTACACGCTGGAGCACGCCTGGGCGCACGAGGTGGTGCACGCGCACTTCATCATGACCGGCTGCGTCTTCTTCTGGCCGCTGCTCGGCCTGGACCCGCTGCCGGGACGCTGGCCGTACCCGGGGCGGGCGCTGCTGATGCTGCTGTCGGTGCCGTTCCACACCGTGCTCGGGCTGACGATCATGCAGAGCACCACCCTCTTCGCCGGCGACTGGTACCCCTCGCTCGGGCTGACCTGGGCCGACCCGTGGGAGGACCAGGTGCTCGCCGGCGGCATCCTGTGGGCCGGTGGCGAGTTCGTCAGCGTGACGATGCTCGCAGTCCTGGTGGTGCAGTGGATGCGCCAGGCCGAGCGGGAGGCCCGCCGGATCGACCGCGAGCTGGACCGCCAGGAGGCCCGCCGCCGAGCGGCGGAAACCACTGCCTGAGGGCGGCCCGGCAACCGGCCGGGGCGGCGTGTCGCGCGCACCACACCGACCGGTACGATCAGCCACGCAGCTACGAAGTGGGAGCCGTTGGAAGCCATGAGCGAGCACAACGAGCGAATCAGGCTCAGTGCCATGGTGCCTCAGGACGGCACGAAGCGAAGCGGAGTGTCGGCATGAGCGACCGTCTGTGCACCGTCCTGCTCTACAGCGACGACCCGCAGGTGCGGGACCGGATGCGGCTCGCCGTCGGCACCCGCCCCGCGGCCGACCTACGGGTCGAGTTCGTCGAGGCGTCCAGCTACGCCGAGTGCGTCCGACTTGTCGACGACTACGAGATCGACCTGATGCTGCTCGACGGCGAGGCGACCCCCGGCGGCGGCATCGGCATCGCCCGGCAGATCAAGGACGACCGTGACGACGCCCCGCCGACCTGCGTGGTGATCGCCCGCGCCGCTGACCGCTGGCTGGCGTCCTTCGCCGAGGTCGACGCCACTCTGGTGCACCCGCTCGACCCGGTCACCACCGCCGCCACCGTAACCGAGCTGCTGCGCGCGGGCGCACCCGCCTGACGTCCCACTCCGGCACCGCCGCGGCGCCGGGCGAGCCGGCGCCGGTCCCGTCCCACCCGTAACCGTCTGCTCGGGAGGCCCACCATGGGCGATCGGACCTGGCCGCACCTGCTCACCGCGCTGCTGCGCGGCGAGGAACTATCCGCCGCCGACACCGCGTGGGCGATGGGCGAGATCATGTCGGGGTCGGCCGGACCGGCCCAGATCGCCGGCTTCGCCGTCGCGCTGCGGGCCAAGGGCGAGACCCCGGCCGAGGTGACCGGGCTGGTCGAGGCGATGCTCAGCCGGGCCGTCCCGGTCGAGCTGCCCGAGGAGGTACGCGCCGAGGCGCTCGACGTGGTCGGCACCGGTGGCGACCTCGCGCACACGGTCAACATCTCCACGATGACGGCGCTGGTCGTGGCCGGGGCCGGCGTACGCGTGGTCAAGCACGGCAACCGGGCCGCCTCGTCCTCCTGCGGCACCGCCGACCTGCTGGAGTTCCTCGGCATTCCACTGGATCTCGGGCCCGATCAGGTGGCCCGCTGTGTCGCCGAGGCCGGGATCGGCTTCTGCTTCGCCGCCCGGTTCCACCCCGGCATGCGCCACGCCGGTCCGGTCCGCCGTGAGCTGGGGGTGCCGACCGCGTTCAACTTCCTCGGCCCGCTGACCAATCCGGGCCGTCCCCGCTCGGGCGCCGTCGGCTGCTTCGACGCCACGATGGCGCCGGTGATGGCGGCCGTCTTCGCGGCCCGGGGCGACTCGGTGCTGGTGATGCGCGGCGAGGATGGGCTGGACGAGTTCACCACCGCCGCCGCGACCCGGTTCTGGATCGCCCAGCACGGGGCCGTCAGGGAGACCGTGGTGGACGCGGTCGACCTTGGCGTACCCCGGGCCACCATCGCCGACCTGCGCGGCGGCGACGCGGCCCACAACGCCGACGTGGCCCGGCGTCTGCTCGCCGGCGAGCCGGGGCCGGTGCGCGACGCCGTCCTGGTCAACGCGGCGGCGGCCCTGGCCACCCAGGGGCCCCTGGACGGCGACCTGACCGACGCGCTCCGCGCCGGCCTGGGCCGCGCCGCCGAGTCGATCGACTCCGGCGCGGCCGCCCGCACCCTGGACCGCTGGATCGAGGTCGCCCGCACCGTCTGATCCCGTCCGATGCTCGACGCGGGTATGTCGGAGTGCCGTGGGAAACTACAAACGAGTAGTTCCGGCGATGCCCAGCGACCGGCCGCCGAGCGGGAGGAGAGGTCCGTGACGGAGCGCGAGCTGCACTGCGACACCTGCGGCAGCAATCAGCCGTTCGAGACGCCGCCCTGCGTCGACGGCCACGGCGCCGACTGCCCCGAGCGGGCCTGCACCGGCTGCGGGGCGGCGATCATCACCTTCGTCCTCAGCCCACCACGCCGGTCCACCCGTCGCCGCGCGGCGGTCCGACATCGCGCCGCCTGAACCGGCCCACCCACTCGACACCGACGACGAAAGCGAGGGCCCGCCCCGGTGGGGCGGGCCCTCGCACGTTCCGAGGCTCAGTGCTCGGCGGTGCGCCGAGTGCCGCTGTAGTACTCGAACAGCAGGCCGCAGGCGGCCAGGATCACGGCCACCGCACCGAGGCCGAGCAGCCAGAACTGCCAGAACACCAGGCCGAGGCCGGCGATCGCGGCGGCCAGGGCCAGCCCGAACGGCCAGTAGCTGCCCGGGCTGAAGAAGCCGATCTCGCCCGCGCCGTCGGCGATCTCGGCGTCCGGCCGATCCTCCGGGCGTAGGTCGATGCGGCGGGAGACGAACCAGAAGAAGCCGCCGCACATCGTGCAGAGCAGGAACGACAGCAGTAGGGCCACGGTGCCGATCCACTCGACCCGGCCGTCCGAGTCGGCCCACGTCCAGCCGCCGTACAGGAAGGTCGCGAAGAGCAGGAACCCGGCGATGATCAGGAAGATACGCCACTCGGTCTTCATGCCGGTTGCCTCAGCTTCCCGTGCCGGCCGGAGCGGTGTCCGGGTTGAAGTTGCTCTCGGTCCGCCGCGTCTCGAACGGCCTCGTGGTGGTCGCGTACGGCTCCTCACCGATCGACGTCAACGCTTCCTGCGTCGAGGCGCCACCCTGCTTGGCGGCGAGGAAGCGGTCGAAGTTCTCCGGTGAGACGACCCGCAGCTCGAAGTTCATGAAGGCGTGGTAGCTGCCGCACAGCTCGGCGCAGCGGCCCACGTAGGCGCCTTCGCTCTCCAGCGAGGAGACCTCGAAGACGTTACGGATGCTGCCGGGCATTACGTCCCGCTTGAACAGCATCTCCGGCACCCAGAACGAGTGGATGACGTCGCGGCTGGTCTCCTCGAACCGGATGGACCGGTCGGTCGGCAGCACCAGGATCGGGATGACCTCGCTGGTGCCGAGCACCGACGCGGTGGTCTCGGCGTCGACGCCCTGGCCGTCGCGATAGTTGAACTGCCAGTTCCACTTGAAGGCCACGACCTCGACGGTGACGTCGGGGTTGTTGGTGGTCTTCACCACGTCGGTCTGCACCACCGCGGTGTAGTAGAAGAGCACGGAGACGATAAGCACCGGCGCGATGGTGTAGAGGAACTCCATCGGCAGGTTGTAGCGGGTCTGCACCGGCAGCTCGTTGCCGCGCTTGCGGTAGCGCACCACGCACCAGAAGATCAGGCCCCAGACGAAGAAGCCGACCGCGAGCGCCGCGACGCACGAGGCGATCCACAGGTCGTACATCCGCCGGGCCTCGGGAGTGATGCCGCCCTGCGGCCACCCGAAGCCCCCGAACGCCGCACCGACGTCACAGCCCGTGAGCAGGACCAGCAGCGCCGCCCCACTGAATCCGAGCCCGGCGAGACGCCCGGCACGACGCCCCCGCCGCCCACCGGCTCGCGGGGATGCGCTGCGCCGTACGGCCGTCGGCCGTACCTCCGAACTCCTTGCGACCACCTGGTCCTGCCTCCCTAGCGCGCCGCGGTGTCCTCGTTTCGGCCGGCTCCGCCGAGCGGAGCCGCCGCACCGGCGGCAAAGGCGTCACCGACGGTCGCAGATTACTCGACCATGACGGGCTGGACCCGGTTGGGGTCGTTGTCCGCACCCGACGGGGGATCTTGTGCCGACCGAGGCGATAGCGTGGGCAGACGTGACTTCCTCCCCCGTCTACCTGGACGCGGCCACCGCCGCGCCGCTGCACCCGGTCGCCCGGCAGGCGCTGCTGGCCGCGCTCGACGACGGCTGGGCCGACCCCGACCGGCTCTACTCGCCGGCCCGGCGCGCCCGCCAGTTACTCGACGCCGCCCGCGAGGCCACGGCCGAGACCCTCGGTGTACGCCCCGACGAGCTGTCCTTCACCGCCAGTGGCACCACCGCCGCGCACACCGCGGTGCTCGGTGGGCTGCGTGGACGCCGACGGGCCGGCCAGGTCCTGGTGCACTCGGCGATCGAACACTCGGCCGTGCTGTACGCCGCCGAACAGCACGTGGCCGGCGGTGGCACGGCCGTCGAGGTGCCGGTCGACCGCCTCGGCCGGCTGGACCTGGACGCCTGGTCGGCGGCGGTCACCGGGGCCCGGGTGGCGTCGGCCGCGCTGATCGCGGCCAGTCACGAGGTGGGCACCGTCCAGCCGGTCGAGGCCGCCGCCGCGGCCTGCGCCCGGGTCGGCGTGCCGCTCTACGTCGACGCCGCGCAGCTGGTGGGCCGGGTACCGGTGCCGCCCGGCTGGTCGGTGCTGACCGCGAGTGCCCGCAAGTGGGGTGGCCCGCCCGGCGTCGGACTACTCGTGGTCCGTAAGGGCACCCGCTGGGAGTCACCCTGGCCGACCGACGAGCGTGAGTCGGGGCGTACCCCCGGCACGTTGAACCTGCCGGCGGTGGTGGCGGCGGCGGCGAGCCTGCGCGCCGCGGCGGCCGACGCGACGGCCCAGGCGGCACGGCTGTCCGCGCTGGTGGACCGGATCCGGGCCCGGGTGGCGGCCGAGGTGCCGGACGTGGAGGTGGTCGGCGATCCGGAGCGCCGGCTACCACATCTGGTCACCTTCTCCTGCCTGTACGTCGACGGCGAGGCGCTGCTGCACGCGCTGGACCGACGGGGCTTCGCCGTCTCGTCGGGCTCGTCCTGCACCTCGTCCACCCTGCGCCCGTCGCACGTGTTGGAGGCGATGGGGGTGCTCTCGCACGGCAATGTCCGGGTCTCGCTGCACACCGGCAGCACCGAGGCCGAGGTGGAGCGCTTCCTCACCGAACTGCCCGGCATCGTCGCCGACCTGCGGGAACAGGCGGGAGTGACGGGACTGTGACGACTCCCGACGAGGTGCTCGACTGCCTCGGTCAGCGGTGCCCGCTACCGGTGATCGCGCTGGCCCGGCGGCTGCCCGAACTCCCGGTCGGCGCGGTGCTGCGGGTACTGGCCGACGACCCGGCGGCGGCCGTCGACATCCCCGCCTGGTGCCGCATGCGCCAGCAGGACTACCTGGGCACCACCCCCGGCCCCGCCTACAACATCCGCCGCACCCACTAACGGAAGGGCCTCTTACCGACACCCGTTCCGAGATCCGCGCAACTTCAGGGATCCTGCTGCCTCAACCCCAAACGAGGCAGCAGGATCAGGGAAGTTGCGCGGATCTCGGAACGGGTAGGGGCGGTCAGGGGAGCAGGTGCGGGCGGATCTCGTCGGCGCTGTGGTCGCCGTAGGACTCCGCGAGACGCTTGACGAACACGTCGCGGCGCACCTGGTACTCCTGGGTGCCGACGGTCTCGAGCACCAGCGTGGCGAGCAGGGAACCGACCTGGGCGGCCCGCTCCAGCCCGACCCCCCAGGACAGCGCGGTGAAGAAGCCGGCGCGGAAGCCGTCGCCGACGCCGGTGGGGTCGACCGCCTGGGCCTCCCGGGCGATCGGCACGTGGATCGTCTCGATCTCCCGCCCGGCGATTTCCACCCCGTGCTTGCCCAGCGTGGTGACCCGGATCTTCACCCGGTCCAACAGTTGGTCGTCGGAGAGGCCGGCCTTGCTCTGCAGCAGCGACTTCTCGTAGTCGTTGGTCATCAGGTAGTCGGCGCCGTCGATCAGCGCGACCACGTCCTCGCCGGGCATTCGGGCAAGCTGCTGAGACGGGTCGGCGACGAACGGGTAGCCACGCTCGCGACACTCGGCGGAGTGCCGCAGCATCGCCTCCGGGTCGTTGGCGCCGACCAGCACCAGGTCCAGCCCACCGAGACGCTGGGCGACCGGGTGCAGCTCGATGTTGCGGGCCTCGCTCATCGCGCCCGCGTAGAACGAGGCGATCTGACACATGTCGGTGTCCGTGGTGCAGACGAAGCGGGCGGTGTGGGCGATCTCGCTGACGTGCACCGAGTCGCAGTCCACCCCGTGCCGCTCCAGCCAGGAGCGGTAGTCGGCGAAGTCGGCGCCGACGGCGCCGAGCAGCACCGGCTGGAGGCCGAGTTGCCCCATGCCGAACGCGATGTTGGCCGCGACCCCGCCCCGGCGCAGCACCAGGTCGTCCACCAGGAAGGAGAGCGAGACCTTGTGCAGCTGATCGGCGATGAGCTGGTCGGCGAACCGCCCCGGGAAGCTCATCAGGTGGTCGGTGGCGATCGAGCCGGTCACGGCGATCTTCATGGCAACCCTCGGGATCGGCAGCAGAGCCCGGTCAGCCTACCGGCCCCGCCACCCCCGAGCGACCACCCCGCCACCCCCACCCCCACCCCACCCCGCCACCCACCCCCACCCCGAAACCAACCCGTTGATCATGAGGTTGTTGTCAGCCGCACCGGCCTGGCACGACAACAACTTCATGATCGACCGTGGGGCGCCCGGGCCGGGATGCAGAGACGCGGACGGCGGTACGGCTCATGGGCCGTACCGCCGTCCGCGTGAAGTCCGGACTCAGCTGAAGGAGTCTCCGCAGGCGCAGGAGTTGCCCGCGTTGGGGTTGTCGATCGTGAAGCCCTGGGCGTCGATCCGGTCGGCGAAGTCGATGGTGGCGCCGGCCAGGTAGGGGGCGCTCATCCGGTCGACGACGACCTCGACACCGTCATAGTCGGTGACGATGTCACCGTCGAGCGAACGCTCGTCGAAGAAGAGCTGGTACCGCAGGCCGGAGCAGCCGCCCGGCTGCACGGCGACCCGGAGCCGCAGGTCGTCGCGGCCCTCCTGCTCGATCAGGGCCTTGACCTTCTGCGCCGCGACGTCGGTGAGGACGACGGACGTGGGGGCCTTGGCCTCGGTCGACTCGGTCTGCGCTGGCGTGGTCACGTGGAATTCTCCCTGCGGCGCGTCGGTGTGGTCCTCCCCTGGCCAACGTCAGCCGCCGGTCAGCGATTCCCACAGTGGTCCAGTTCTTGATTGTAGGCCGCCGCCGGCCGCCTGACCCGGCGGCGTGACCAGGCACTCGGTGCAGACCCGGATCAGCGGCTCCACTGCCGGGCCAGCCGGGCACCGAGCGCCCGCAGTCCCTCCGCCGGGCGCTCCAGCGCGGCGGCCAGCCCGCCGTGCTCCTCGCCGCCGAAGTGCTCCACCAGACTGTACGTGTCGGTCACCCCGACCGACGCCGCCTCCCGCCGCCCGGCGCTGACCTGGCCGGCGAGCACGACGCAGGGTACGCCCCGGTCCCGGGCGGCACCGGCCACGCCGGCCACCACCTTGCCGCGCAGCGACTGGTGGTCGAACCGGCCCTCCCCGGTGACCACCAGATCGACCTCGTCGAGCACGGTCTCCAGCCCGACGGCCCGGCTGACCAGGCCGATGCCGGACTCGCACCGCCCGCCCAGGGCGAGCAGCGCGGCGCCGATGCCGCCGGCAGCACCGCCGCCGGGCAGCGCGCCCAGCCCGCTGGGGCAGCCGGCCAGGTCCCGCTCCAGCACCTCGGCCCACCGGGCGAGCGCGGCGTCCAGCAGCAGCACATCGGCCCGGTCGGCGCCCTTCTGCGGGCCGAAGACGTTGCTCGCGCCGTGCAGCCCGAGCAACGGGTTGTCGACGTCGGTGGCCGCGATCAGCCGGGCCTCACGCAACCGGGGCAGCCCGTCGAGCTTCGCCGCCGCGGCCAACGCCGCACCGCCGTACGGCAGGGCCGCGCCGGTGCCGTCGAGACCCACCGCACCCAGGGCGGCGAGCATCCCCGCGCCACCGTCGTTGGTCGCCGAGCCACCGAGCCCGACCACCACCGTGCGTGCGCCGGCCTCCACCGCGGCGGCGATCAGCAGACCCAGGCCGTACGACGTGGTGGCCAACGGATCACGCTCGGCGGCATCGAGCAGGTGCAGCCCGCAGGCCTGCGCGCTCTCCAGCCACGCGACCGCGCCGCCTTCGGTGAGCAGCATCTCACCGGTGGCCGGGCGGCCCAGCGGATCGGTCGTCGGCACCGGCACGCGCCGGCCGGGCAGCGCCTCCGCGAGCACGTCGAGGAAGCCCGGTCCCCCGTCGGCCAACGGTCTGACCAGCAGGTCGTCGCCGGGTGCCACCTCCCGCCAACCGTCGGCCACGGCAGCGGCGACCTGCGGGGCCGGCAGCGTACCGGCGAACTTGTCCGGGCAGAGCAGTACGCGCATGCCTGGCAGTGTGGCAGCCCACATCGGCACGGCCGGCACGACGGTCACGCTGTGGGACCATGGAGGCGTGACGTCGACCTGGGTAGAGCCCTCCAACACCGCCACTGCGCTGCTGCTCCTCGGCCGCGGCAGCGACCCCGCCACGGAACGTGGCGTGGAGTGTCCGGGTGACCTGCCGGCACCGAGCGACCCCGACCTGGTGGCCCGCGCGACGGCGGCCAAGGCCGCTCTCGGCGACCGGGTCTTCGTGCTGGGTCACCACTACCAGCGCGACGAGGTGATCCAGTTCGCCGACGTGACCGGCGACTCGTTCAAGCTGGCCCGCGAGGCCGCCGCCCGGCCGCAGGCCGAGTACATCGTCTTCTGCGGTGTGCACTTCATGGCCGAGAGCGCGGACATCCTCACCGCCGACACCCAGCAGGTCGTGCTGCCCGACCTGGCCGCCGGCTGCTCGATGGCGGACATGGCGGCGCTGCCGCAGGTCGAGAGCGCCTGGGACGTGCTCACCGAGCTGGGGCTGGCGGAGCACACCGTCCCGGTCACCTACATGAACTCCTCGGCGGACATCAAGGGCTTCGTCGGGCGCAACGGCGGCGTGGTCTGCACCTCGTCGAACGCGAGGCGGGCCCTGGACTGGGCGTACGAGCAGGGTGAGAAGGTGCTCTTCCTGCCCGATCAGCACCTGGGCCGCAACACCGCCGTGCTGGAGATGGGCTTCTCCCTGGACGACTGCGTCCTCTACGACCCGCACAAGCCCAACGGCGGGCTCACCGCGGAGCAGCTGCGCGGGGCGAAGATGATCCTCTGGCGCGGCCACTGCTCGGTGCACGGCCGGTTCACCCTGGACAGCGTCAACGACGTCCGGCAGCGGGTGCCGGGGGTGAACGTGCTGGTGCACCCGGAGTGCCGGCACGAGGTGGTGCAGGCCGCCGACCTGGTCGGCTCGACGGAGTACATCATCAGGACCATCGAGGCCGCTCCGGCCGGCTCCGCGTGGGCCGTCGGCACCGAGCTGAACCTGGTCCGCCGGCTGGCGCTGGCCCACCCGGACAAGCAGATCATGTTCCTGGATCGGGCGGTCTGCTACTGCTCGACGATGAACCGGATCGATCTGCCGCACCTGGTCTGGGCACTGGAGGAGCTGGTCGCCGGTCGCGTGGTCAACCGGATCACGGTTGACGCCGACACCGCGCACCACGCTCGGGTGGCGCTGGACCAGATGCTCGCGCTGCCCGGGGCCTGACCTCGACCGTCCCTCACGCTCAGTGAGGGACGGTATACGCGAAAGTGCCGGATCACCGATAAATGCCCTCCGAGGCGGTGTGACCGGATCCATTCTCATCACGGAGGGCTATGCTGCCGGGCGACGGCACACGCGGGCACGGGCGTTTGGGCGCGACCGCGTCCCGGGTAGCGGACCGGGTGGTGTCCATCCATCGAAACGGCAGCACGCACGCGCTGGAGGTTGCGTTGACCGACGACGTCCTGGTCGTACACGGAGGCACGCCGCTGCAAGGGCGGATCCGCGTGCGCGGCGCGAAGAATCTGGTTTCCAAGGCGATGGTCGCCGCGCTGCTCGGCGACAGCCCGAGCCGGCTGTTCGACGTACCGAAGATCCGCGACGTCGAGGTCGTCCGGGGTCTGCTCGGGCTGCACGGCGTCAAGGTCACCGACGGCGTCGAGGACGGTGAGCTGGTCTTCGACCCGGCCAACGTGGAAAGCGCCAGCACCGACCAGATCAACGTGCACGCCGGCTCCAGCCGGATCCCGATCCTGTTCTGCGGGCCGCTGCTGCACCGCCTCGGGCACGCCTTCATTCCGGACCTCGGCGGCTGCCACATCGGGCCCCGGCCGATCGACTTCCACCTGCAGGCGCTGCGCGAGTTCGGTGCGACTGTCGACAAGACCCCCGAAGGGCTGCACCTGTCCGCCCCGAACGGGCTGCACGGCACCAAGTTCGCGCTGCCCTACCCGAGTGTGGGCGCGACCGAGCAGGTGCTGCTGACCGCGGTGATGGCCGAGGGCGTCACCGAGCTGCGCAACGCGGCGGTGGAGCCGGAGATCGTCGACCTGATCTGTGTCCTGCAGAAGATGGGCGCGATCATCAAGGTGCACACCGACCGGGTGATCGAGATCCAGGGCGTACCGAAGCTGCACGGTTACACCCACCGGCCCATCCCGGACCGGATCGAGGCGGCGAGTTGGGCGGCGGCGGCACTGGCCACCCGTGGCCACGTCGAGGTGCTCGGTGCGGAGCAGGCCGACATGATGACCTTCCTGAACGTCTTCCGCTCGGTCGGCGGCGAGTACGAGGTGACCGACACCCGTCCGCCCCGGCCCGGACAGCCGGGTCAGGAGGGCGGCATCCGCTTCTGGCACCCGGGCGGCGAACTCCAAGCCACCGCGCTGGAGACCGACGTGCACCCGGGCTTCATGACCGACTGGCAGCAACCGCTGGTGGTGGCCCTGACCCAGGCTCGCGGGCTGTCCATCGTCCACGAGACGGTCTACGAGCAGCGGCTCGGCTACACCGAGGCGCTGAACTCGATGGGTGCGAACATCCAGGTCTACCGGGACTGCCTGGGCGGCACCCCGTGCCGCTTCGGCCGGCGTAACTTCAAGCACTCCGCCGTGATCGCCGGTCCGAGCAAGCTGCACGCCGCCGACCTGGTCATTCCCGACCTGCGGGCGGGCTTCAGCCACCTGATCGCCGCGCTGGCCGCCGAGGGCACCTCCCGGGTCTACGGCGTCGACCTGATCAACCGGGGGTACGAGGACTTCGAGGCCAAGCTCGCCGATCTGGGCGCGCAGGTGGAACGGCCGTAGTCGGCTCGACGCCGCCGCCGCGCGTTCGCCTGCACCGCGATGTGCACCGGCCGCGCGGCGTTGGCTACCCTTGCCGCGTGCCGTCGCTGTTTCGTCGCAAGTCCGCCGACCTCGCCGATCCCGCCACCGAGCCGCTGACCCCGGCGCAGGAGGAGGCGGCCGAGGCGGCACGGTCCCGTGCCTACACCCCGGCCAAGGGACGGGAGACGCCGAAACGACCCGTCACCGGCCGTCGGCCCGCCGGGGCGACGAAGCCGCTGAGCAAGGACGAGGCGAAAGCGCAGCGCCGGCAACGACGCGCCGAGGCGGCTGCGGAGTTCCGGCGGGAGGGCGGTCCCCGTGACCGGGGTCCGGAGCGGTTGCTGGCCCGCAACGTCGTCGACTCCCGGCGTACCGTCGGCACCTGGTTCTTTGGTGGCGCCCTGGTGGTGCTGATCGGCTCCAACCAGGCGATGCCGCCGGTGATCCGGCTGGCCTCGAACCTGCTCTGGGGCGCGCTGGCGCTGGGGGTGGTGGTCGACTCGGTGCTCATCTCGCGCAGGATCTCCAAGCTGGTCCGCGAGCGCTTCCCGAACTCCACCCAGCGGATGGGGTCGCTCTACCTCTACGCGATCATGCGGTCGATCACCTTCCGCAAGCTGCGTACGCCGGAGCCGCGGGTCGCCATCGGCGACCAGGTCTGACCGCGACCCCAGACGCGACCGAGCAAGGTGCCAGGTCCGCGAACCGGGCACCTCCGCCACGCTGGCGCTGTCCCGCCCCTCGGCGCGGCGGCCGCGACGGGCGGCTGACGGTGGGTGCAGCATCGTCGGAAGTCCGATACCGGCATAGGGATAAATGTCCGGATCAATAGGATAACGTTTGGGTTGATGAGGGTGCCGCAGTGGCGGTGACCGAGCCCGCGCCGCTACCCTCCTTGCGCAGCCATTCGGTGCCCGGACGAGCGATTTTGCCGGCCTCCGGGGTGCCCAGCGCGACCATTTCCGACGAGGTGACATCGCCGTGAGCGAGCGGACGCGAGCCGACCACCGGGGCGCGACCGTGAGCGAGCGGGCGCCGGCCCTGGGTTCTGGCACGTGCCGGAGCGGCGGGCTCGATCATTGCGGTTCCGCCGGGCGGGCTCGGCAGGTTCCTGTCGTGACTGGCGCCGCCGCCCGGCGGCGTCCCGGCCGCAGCGACAGGTCCGGCGGATGAGTCGCGGCTACGCCGACCGGTGGCACGATCCCGCGGAGCCATCCTGGGTCGTCGAGCCGACGAGCGAGTGGCATCCGCAGTTCCCTGGCCAGCGTTATCCGGGTGACATCGGCGCCGAGCACCAGCCACCTTCCGTCAGAGGTCGAGCGAGCGCCGTCGGACGCGCCGAGGTGCCGCCGCTCGCGCCGACCCGACCCGACGGCACGTACGTCGGCCGGTCCTGGGACGACGAGCCGGATGGCTGGCCGGGCCGGCACGAGGTACCCGGCCGGCGGGCCACCGACGGCCACGACGGTTCGCCACCGTACGACCGGTCGTTGCCGCCCGACTCCCGGTCCGAACGGAGCCGGCCCGACAGACGACGCTCGCCGTACGGTGAGCCCGCCCGGGGTCGCGACGGGATCGTCTGGTCGGACGTCGGTCCGCAGGGTGCCGGCGCACCGCCGCGCCGCGACCAGCGCGAACCGGATCGGTACGTCGACCGACGCGACCAGCACGAACCCGACCGCTTTCCCGACCGACGCGACCCGGACCGCCGCCGTGACCAGCGTGACCCGGACCGGTACGCGCGACGCGCCCCCGAACGGCACGCCCGGCAGGAGCCCGAACGGCGTGACCCGGACCGCCACGACAACCGATACCCGCGCCCCGAGCCAGAGCGACGGGGCCAGCGCGAACCCGCGCCGTACCCGGACCGGCAGCGCCGTCGCGCCGAGCCGGCTGGCCGCGACGACTACCGACGCGGGGCACCGGTGTCCCCGGCTCCCCGTCCAGAACCCGGCTGGGCTGCCGAGGTGGACGAGGAGACGCGGCGGCCCGCCGCCGCAGACCGCCCGGTGGAGGGTGCCGACCGTCGGGCACCCGAGGACGCCCCGCGCCCTCGCTACCAGTGGAGCCACCACCCGGGGCAACCGAACCGCACCGACGGCCCGCTGGTGGACGGCTACCGCACCGACTTTGTCGGTGGCGACGATCCGGACGCCGCGCCGTACCCGGACGGCTTTGTCGACCATGAGCCGATTCCGGCCGCGTCCGACGAATGGGTCCGCCCGGATCGGGCGCCCCGTCGGAGACGCCCCGAGCAGCCGACACCGGATCAGCAGGCGTATGGTGCCGCGCCGCGTGGCGACCTGCCGTGGCCCGCGCCCGGACCGCTGCGTCCGAGCAGCGGGCGGGACCACCGCGAGTACCAGCGGCCTGCACCGCAGGAGCAGGACGCCGACCGGCGACCGAGCGGCGCACCGGACGGTCCCGGCCCGGAACGGTTCGTCGAACGGCCCGCCGCCACGCTGCCCGACCCCGAGCGGCCGGTCTCCGCGGCACCCGACCAGGATCCACGCCGCCGTCACCTGTCGGTGGTGTCGGACCACCCCGTCTCCCCTGCTCCGGAACGGGATCGTCCGGTGTCTCCGGCAGCCGGCCGTGCCCGGCCCGTCTCCCCGGCTCCGCACCACCCCCAGCCGGAGATCGACCGCCCGCAACGGAGCCGCCCCGCCGCTGCCGGGGACCGGAGCGACAGCTACCTGCCGGGCCAGGACCGTGGCCCCACCGGGCGTCCCGAGCGGAGCCGGTCCGACCTTCCCGGCCAGAACCGGGACCGGCCCGCCGTCGCCTCCGGTGCCGACCGGGCCCCGGTAGGGGACGCGGTCCGGCCGGCACCCCTGCACCAGCACGAGGTGCGTCCCGCGCCGTTGCACGAGCACCAGGTCCGGCCGGCACCCCTGCACGACCAGCCGGTCGTCGCCTCGCCACCACCGGCCCCGGCACCCTCGGTGGCCGCCACACCATCCGCCACCCCACCGCCGGCCCGCCCCGTCTCCGCCCCACCGACCCCCGCACCACTACCCCACCGGCCGGTCTCCGCACCGCCCACCCACCGGCCGGTCTCCGCACCGCCCACCCACCGGCCGGTCTCCGCACCGCCCACCCACCGGCCGGTCTCCGCGCCGCCAGCTCCACCGCCGGTCTCCGCACCGCCGATCCACCATTCGCCCGTTGACCCGGATCCGACGTCTGCCGCCGTCTCCGCACCACCCGAGTCGAACGTGCCTGCGCCCTCGGGGCGGAAGTCCTGGGGCGGCACCGGCCCGGTGCCGGTCGGACCAGCGCCGATGGGACACCCCGACCGAACCGGCCGCGATCCCGGGCTGCCGGACACACCGGCGGCCCGCCAGCCCAGCCGGTACGTTCCGCCAGCACCCGAGCCGCCCGCGCCCACCCGCCCCGCCGCTGAGGGACCGCAGAGCTGGTTCGGGCCCGCCGCCGAGCCGGCTGCTGCGACGCCCGCCGCCACACCGTCTGCGGCGCAGCCCGCAGCACCCGGCACCGCTCCGCTCGCCGATCCCGCGCCGGCATCGTCCACCCTCCCCGCGCCGAACCGCCCCGCCGCACCGAATCTCGCGCCGCTCGACGTCGACGCCCCCGAGCGGCCGATCTCGGCATCACCCGTCTCCGCACCGCCGCCAGCCGATCGGCCAGCCGTCACTCCACCGGCATCGGCGTCGCCGATTCCGTCGCCTCCCGTCCCGACATCTCCCGTCTCCGCACCACCCGGTCACGCACCGTCCGGTCAAGCGGCACCCACCTCCGCACCCCCCGGCCACACACCCCCCGGCCACACACCGGCCGGTCACGCGGCACCCGTCGCCGCGCCGCCCGCCGAGCCCGGCCCCGGCGTGCCGGTCTCGGCCGCGCCGGTGTCGGCACCGCCGGTCTCCCGGCCACCAGGCGACCCCGGCCCGTCGGATGACCAGGCTCAGGTCGGGCAGCGCATGGAGCCCGGCACCGGCGAAGGGATTGGCACCGAGGAATCCGGTGACGCCGCCGAGCCTCCGGCCGACACCTCGCCCGGTGACATCGGTGGCGGGACACCACCGGGTGATGACCCTGGCCCGCTCGACGCGACGCTCGCCACCCCCGCGGAATCCGGCCCACCCGCCGACGGCGAGCGGGGCACCGAGGACGCGGCGGACAGCGAGCCCGTACCCGAGCCGCCGACCGATCCCGAACAGGTGTTGGCGAACTTCCGCTGGCGCCTCGACCCGGTGACCCTGCGTGAGATCGTGGACGACCCGGAGGAGCTGCGGGAGGTACGGGAGCGGCTCACCGAGAAGCTCGCCTCGGCGCTGGACAACCGATCCCGGGCCCGGCTGCTGAGTCTGCGCGCGGTGGCCTCACGGGTCCTCGACCACCTGGACGACGCGCTGGACGACGGCCGGATGGCGCTCACCTACGCCGAGGCGACCGGGGAGTTGCGGCGGGCCGCGCTCGCCCAGGCCCGGTTGGCCCACGTGCTGCGCTGGCGGGGCGAGTTCGCCGAGGCCGATCGGCTGTTCGCGGAGGCCAACTCGGTCGAGCTACCCGACCGACTCCGCGCCGCGCTGCACGAGCACTCGGCCCGCTGCTGCTACGACCAGGGCCGGCTGATGGAGGCGTGCCATCACTTCGAGCGGGCTCTCGACCTGCGTGGCGAGCAGGATGCCGAGTTGCTGGCTCGGGTCCGTGCCGGCCTCGACGCGGTGGCCGCCCGCGCCGAGGAGCGCGGATTCGGGCCGTACCCGCGCAGTTGGGACGAGGTGTTGGAGCGTGACCGGGCGCCGGTGCCGGCACGCGACGGCGACCAGGGCCTGTGGGGCTACGCGGACGCCGACGGCGACATGGTGGTGCCCGCCCGGTACGCGGAGGCACAGCCGTTCCGGGATGGCCTGGCCTGGGTACGCGGTCCGCAGAGCGACCGATGGTCGTTGATCAACCTGGCCGGCGAGACGGTGCTCGGGCCGACCTACCTGGCGGCCCGGCCGTTCTCCGACGGCCTGGCGTGGGTGGTGCGGGACGAGAGCGGCTGGCACGCCGTCGACCCCACCGGTGCGGTGGCGGTACCGCCGGGTTTCGCCGACGTGCGGCCCTTCCACAAGGGCGTGGCCGTGGTACGCCGAGAGGGTTGGGGTGCCGTCGACCGCACCGGCCGGATCGTGGTCCCCACCCGCTACCACGGCTTCCACACCACGTTGGCCGACGGTCACTATGTCGACGGCTTCACCGAGGAGGGGCTGGCCGTGGTGGATCTGGCTGGCCGCAAGGGTGTGGTGGACCGTGGCGGGCAGGTGATCGTCGCACCGGCGCATCCGGCGTTGTTGATTCACCCGGTCGCCTTCCTCGCCACCAACAGCGCCGGGAACTGGGGTGCCTTGGACCGGCGAGGCGAGTCGTTGATCGACCCGATGTTCCAGCACCCGAGCGCGGTCGTGGCCGAGATCGACGGGTTGCTCGCCGACGCCAATCCGGTGCTCTGAGAGGGTCCTTCGCGGAGGCCAAGCCCTACTGCGCCGGCTCGGACGACGACCGGCCGGGCTGTCGCGACAGCACGGGCGTCGGCCAGGATCAGGCCGACGTCTTCGACCGCGTCCGGGCGTGGTGGGGCCGGGCCTGACCGGTCTTGGGTCCCCGCGACTCGTCCCAGCGGGTGCCGACGGCGCTCACGGCACTGGCCGGTGGGTCGGTTGGCCGGCGTGGCCGGTCGGCTGTTGACCGGGCGGCGGTCCCAGCAGCTCGATCCCGTGCCGCGCGGAGGCGTGTCCGAGCGCGGCCGGATCGATCGGCGCCGGGTCCGGCAGCCGGCGTTCGAGCGCCGGCACCCCGACGTCGGCGACGTACTCCTCGAAGCCGGCGGGGGTGGTCAGTTGCAGCACCCGCAGCGGTTCGTCGGGACCGACCACGAAGGTGTGCGGCAGACCCGCCGGCAGCAGCACGAAGTCACCAGGTACGGCGGTCAGCACCGCTTCGCCGCAGTGGAACGTGGCGGTGCCGGACAGCAGGTAGAACATCTCGTCCTCGACCTGGTGCCGGTGCAGTGGCGGAGCGAAGCCGGGCGGGTTGACGAACTCCACAGCGGTGAGCCGCCCACCGGTCTGCGCACCTGTCGCCTTGACGGTGACCAGATTGCCCAGGAACCAGTACGCCTCCCCCTCGTCGGACCGACGTACGAACGGATGGACGGACATGACGCCTCCCAGGGACGACAGACTCAAGCGGACCACCAGCTATTGGATAGTTGTCAGCTATTCGATAGCTGGGTGTCTAGTGAATACATTGCTAGTATGACGACGCCATGGATGAAGTCAAGGACGGAAAACCGACCCGGCCGTACCGGTCCCGGATCCGTGAGGAGAACGCCCGCCGCACCCGGCAGGCCGTGGTCGCGGCGGCGACCGACCTCTTCGTCGCGCGGGGTTACACGGCCACCTCGCTGGCCGACGTGGCCGCCGCAGCGGGAGTGGCCAGGCCCACCGTGTTCGCCGCGTTCGGCTCCAAGGCGGCGCTGCTGCGTCAGGTGCTCGACGAGGCGCTCGCCGGCGACGACGAGCCGGTGCCGGTGGCGCAACGCCCTTGGTACCGGCCGGTCTGGGAGGCGACCACCGGGGGCGAGGTACTCGACGCCTACGCCGGGGTGTGCACCATGATCGGCGGACGGACCGCCCGGGTGTTCGAGACCGTGCGACGCGCCGCCGACAGCGGCCCCGAGGTGGCCGAGGTCTGGCAGACGCTGCTCCGCAACCGTCGGCTCGGCGCCACGATGGTGGTCGAGCGGGTGTGCGCCCTGGGCGGGCCGCTGCGCCAGGGCGCCGACATCGAGGCCGCCATCGACGAGGTGTGGTTCTACAACGACCCGGCGCACTACGGCGCGCTGGTGTTGGCGCGTGGCTGGCCCGAGGAGGTTTTCCGGCACTGGCTCGGCCGCAGCCTGCGCCACGCGCTGTTGTCGCACCCCGACTGATCACCGTCCCCTGCCGGGTGCACCCCGGCGGGCTAGGGTCAGAGCATGGAATTCCGACACCTGGGCCGCTCCGGCCTCATGGTCAGTGAGATCTCGTACGGCAACTGGATCACCCACGGTTCGCAGGTCGAGGAGGAAGCGGCGTTCGCCTGCGTGCGAGCCGCCCTCGACGCCGGCATCACCACCTTCGACACCGCCGACGTGTACGCCGGCACCCGCGCCGAGGATGTTCTCGGCCGGGCGCTTCAGCAGGAGCGACGCGAGGGTCTGGAGATCTTCACCAAGGTGTACTGGCCCACCGGGCCGGGTCGCAACGACCGGGGTCTGTCCCGGAAGCACATCATGGAGTCGATCAACGGATCGCTGCGCCGGCTGCGCACCGACTACGTGGACCTCTACCAGGCCCACCGGTACGACTACAGCACCCCGCTGGAAGAGACGATGGAGGCGTTCGCCGACGTCGTGCACTCCGGCAAGGCGCACTACATCGGCGTCTCCGAGTGGAAGGCATCGCAGATCCGCGAGGCGCACGGCCTCGCCCGGGAGCTGCGCATCCCGCTGGTCTCCAGCCAGCCGCAGTATTCGATGCTCTGGCGGGTCATCGAGAGCGAGGTCATCCCCACCAGCGAGGAGCTCGGCCTCGGGCAGATCGTCTGGTCGCCGATGGCCCAGGGCGTACTCTCCGGCAAGTACCTGCCCGGCCAGCCGCCACCGTCCGGTTCCCGGGCCACCGACGAGAAGTCCGGTGCGGGCTTCATCGCCAAGTGGCTGACCGACGACGTGCTGACCCGGGTGCAGCAGCTCAAGCCGCTGGCCGACCAGGCTGGGCTGACCATGGCCCAGTTGGCCATCGCCTGGGTGCTGCAGAACCCCAACGTGTCGTCGGCCATCATCGGGGCATCCCGCCCCGAGCAGGTGCACGACAACGTCAAGGCGGCCGGCGTGAAGCTCGACGCCGGTCTGCTCAAGGCGATCGACGAGATCGTCGACCCGGTCACCGAGCGGGATGCCGCCCGGACCGAGTCGCCGGCCGAACGGCCCTGACCCGACTCCGCCCGGTCGGCGTACCGCACGTCGGCCGGGCGGACGGGCGTCTCGACCGTGCTCAGCCCTGCCAGAAGCGGACGAGGTCCAGACCTGTCGCGTACAGCCACGGCGGCAGGCCGAGCGCATCGCCGACGGCGAAGACGGCGGTGAAGAACCAACCGCCGATCGTCGGGTTCCACAACAGGGCGAAGAGCAGGATGAACCCGTACGGCGCGAAGAGGTCGTACATCCGCCGGTACGGCGGGCTCAGCCACGGCTGGATCATGTTGCCGCCGTCCAACCCGGGCACCGGCAGCAGGTTGAGCAGGCTCGCGGTGATCTGGAGGAAGGCCAGCAGGGCCACCGCCGCCCAGAACTCCACCGGCCCACCGCCGCTCGCGCCGAGCCGCAGCACCACCACCAGCACGAGCGCGAACAGCACGTTGGTGGCGGGTCCGGCGAGGCTGACCAGGGTGTGCCGTAACCGCCCCGGGATGACGTGCCGGTCCACCCAGACCGCGCCACCGGGCAGGCCGATCCCGCCGAGCAGCACCACCACCACCGGCAGCGCGATGGACAGCAGCGGGTGGCTGTACTTCAACGGGTTCAGCGTCAGGTAACCGCGGTGGGCCACCCCCCGGTCGCCACTGCGGTACGCCACCACGGCGTGGGCGTACTCGTGCAGGCACAGCGAGACCAGCCAGCCGGAGACGACGAAGCCGAACACGGTGAGCCGGACGTTGCCGATTCCGTGCCAGGTCAACACGGCGCTGGTCGCCAGCAGGGCGACCAGCGCCAGGAAGACCGGGCTGGGCCGGAAGGCCGCCCGGGGCACCCCGAGCACCAGCGGCTCGGAGTCCCGGGGCGTCATCACTCGGCCACGGGCTGCAGGCTCATCCGGTACTCCACCCGATCGTCTTCCAGGAGCGCGACCGAGGTGACGCCGGACGCCGCGAGTTCCCGCCAGGTCTGACCGATCCAGGACTCGGCATCCGCCTGGCTGCCGAACGACTCGGCCGGCCCGTCGACCGACTCGCCGTTCGCGCCCTCGTACCGCCAGCTCCACGCCATGTGCGCGTCTCCCCTCGCCGCTGCTGCCCCCTTGGGACGGACCTCCGCCAGCGTAGTCGTACCGCAGGGCCGACGGCCGGGCCACGGGCGTCGATCGGCGGCCGGCACCGAGCCGGGCGGCGTGCTCTCCGGCCGGCACCGGCGGTGTCGCCCGGCCGCGACTGACCCCGCCGGGGCGGGGTATGTCCTTCAGCAACCCGACGCACAGGAGGCGACGATGACGACACCGATCCCACAGATGGACACGGCGGAGCTGCGCGACATCGCGGTACGCGGCGGAATCGAGGGGGCCCGGGACATGAACCGGGAGGACCTGATCGACGCCCTCCAGGCCCGACCCGGCGAGGGTGCCTGGCAGGAGGATCCGAAGCCGGCGAACGTCAACCCCAACGACTTCCGGTACCAGGCCCCCGAGCGGCACTGATCCCGACGCGGGGCAGCGGTGCGGTGGTCGCACCTGCGGTGCCCCGGCCGCCCCGCTGGACGTAAGGTACGCAGCATGTCCCATGACGGGTGGAACACGCTTCTGGTCCTCGGTGGCATCCGGTCCGGCAAGTCGGAGTTCGCCGAGTCCCTGGTCGCCGACGCGCCCACGGTCCGCTACCTGGCCACCGCCGCCGACCCGGGCGACGACCCCGAGTGGGCCGCGCGACTCGCCGCGCACCGCGCCCGCCGGCCCGGGGCCTGGAGTACGGAGGAGACCGCGACCGACCCGCGTCGTCTCGCGGACGTGATCTCCACCGCCCGGCCCGAGGAGACACTGCTCGTCGACGACCTCGGCGGCTGGGTGACCGTCCTGCTCGACCCGGCTCACCAGCCGGCCGACGACACCGCCACCGTGGCGGAACTGGCCGCCGCCGTGCGGTCCTGCGCCGCCCGGCTGGTGCTGGTCAGCCCCGAGGTCGGGCTCTCCCTGGTGCCCACCACACCGCTGGGCCGGGCGTTCACCGACGCCCTCGGCGCGGTCAACCGCGCCGTCGCGGACGCCTGCGACACGGTGGTTCTGGTGGTGGCCGGTCAGCCGTGCCGGTTGAAGCCCGCCGCCGTCCAGGCCGCCACCACCGACGCGGCACCGGCCGCTCCCGCCCCGGCTTCGGCCCCGGTGCCTGCGCAGGCCGGCCCGGCCGCCGCCCCGGTGCCCGCACAGGCCGGCCCGACCGGTCAGTCACCGGTCGCCCCCGATGCGCCACCGCTGCCCGGCTCACCGCCGGTGACCACCCCGCAGGTGCCCGCCGAGCCGGGCACCGAAGCTGGCGGCACCGGTTGGACGGCGCCCACCATGGCTCTCCCGGTGGTCGCGACCGGCCTGGTCATCCAGCCCGGCATGGAACTGCCCATGCCCGACGAGGACGCCGGACCGCAGGCCGTCGAGCGGCTGGCGGGCCTGGACGTGCCGGGCACCGGGCTCGGCGCGCTGGAACAGGTGATCTCGTTCGCCGCCGCCACCCAGGGCACTCCCACCCCGACGCCGTGGCGGTCGGTGCGGGTGCTGCTGGTGCACGGCGACCACACCGGCGGGGTGGCCGCCGGCACGGTGGGCGGTGAGTCGGACCGGCGGGCCGGGCAGGCCCGAGCCGGGCGGGGCGTGCTCGCCCGGCTGGCGGCCGAGAGCGGCGCGAGCCTCCAGGTGGTGGACGCACCCGCCGCCGCGCCGATCGAGCACGGCCCGGCGCTGGACGCCGAGCAGGTGGACTCGGCCCTGCGCTACGGCTGGCGGCTGGCCGAGGAGGCGGCGGATGCGGGCGTACAGCTGCTGGTGCTGGCCGCCTGCGGCGCCGGCACGGCGGCCACCGCCGCGGCGGTGCTGGCCGCGACCGCCGGCGCCGAACCGCCCGCGGTGCTCGCCCGGGTGGTCACCGCGGGCGGCGAGATCGACGACGTGGCCTGGATGGCGCGCTGCGCCGCGGTCCGCGACGCCCTGCACCGCACCCGTCGCGCCTCCCGGGACGCCGTGAACGTGCTCGCCGAGTTGGGCGGCGGGGACATCGCCGTCGCCACCGGCATCCTGCTGGGCGCGACCGCCCGCCGGCTGCCGGTGCTGCTGGACGGGCCGGTCGGGGTGGCCGCCGCGCTGATCAGCCGGGACCTGGCCGGGCAGGCCCGGCACTGGTGCCTGTTGGCCGACGACGGCGGTCATCCGGCCGTCCGGCTGGCCGCCGAGGTGCTCGGCCTGGATCCGTTGACCCAGCTGCGGCTCGACCTCGGCGAGGGGGCGAACGCGCTCACCGTCCTGCCGCTGCTGCGCTCGGCGCTGGCTCTGTCCGCCGCGCTGCCGTCCCGCCCTGAGGGCGACGACAGCGAGGGTGACGGGCCGGGCCCGGTCGAGGAGGCGGAGCCCGACTTCCACGAGCCGGAGCCCGAGGGGCCCGGCCCGACCACCACCGGGCCGGCCGCCGAGCCGGCGGAGACCTCCGCCGCACGTGCCGGCTGAGCCCCGGCTCGGCGACGGAGCGCGGCTGGCGCTGACCACCCTCACCATCCTGCCGCTGCGCGTCGGCCGGATCGACCGGGCCACCGCCGGTACGGCGATGACGCTCGCCCCGGCGGTCGGCGTGCTGCTCGGTCTGCCGCTGGCCGGCGTACTGCTGTTGCTGGAGGCCGGCACCGCGCCGCTGGTCGCCGCCGGGGTGACCGTCGCGGTGGCCGCCCTGCTCACCCGGGGGCTGCACCTGGACGGGCTGGCCGACACCGTGGACGCGCTCGGGTCGTACCGGCGCGGACCGGCCGCTCTGGAGATCATGAAGAAGCCCGACGTGGGGCCCTTCGGCGTGGTCGCCCTGGTCCTCGTCCTGCTGGTGCAGGCCGCGACGCTGGCCGAGCTGGCCGGTCGGTCCCGCCCGGCGGTGTTCGCGGCGGTGCTGACGGCCACCGCGGCGGGGCGGCTCGGGGTGACGCTGGCCTGCCGCCGGGGGGTGCCGGCGGCGCGTCCGGAGGGACTGGGTGCGCTGGTCGCCGGCAGCGTCGGGCCGGTCGCGCTGGCCGTCGCCACCGCCGTCGTCGTGCTGCTGTCGGTCGCGGCGGTGCCGCACCGGCCGTGGCAGGGCCCGCTGGTCGTCCTGGCGGCGCTCGCCGTCGCGGCCGGGCTGCTGCGGCATGTGGTACGCCGGCTCGGCGGGATCACCGGAGACGTGCTCGGCGCGACCGTCGAGCTGGTCACCACGCTCGTCTACCTGGGACTGGTGCTGTCCGCCTGAGTCGGTGGCCCGGCGCCGGGTAGCGTACCTGCGACGACTGCACCGGCGCGGCCACCCGGGGGACGACATGCTCATCACCGACGACTTCCTGCCCGTTCCGGTCCCGGAGTCGCTCAGTGCGACCTATCTGGTGCCGACGGTGGGGCTGCCGTCGGTGACGGCCCGGACGGCCGTCGGAAAGCTGGCCGGCCGGCTCGCCGAACCGGTGTACGGGCTGGCCCGGCAGATGCTGGACAGTCCGCTGATGAGCGTCGACATCCGGCCGGTCGGCGAGTTTCCCGAGCTGCCGCCGGACCTGCTCACCGCGTTCGGGGCCAGCGAGGCGCAGCTGGACCGGCTGGCCGCGGCGACCCACCTGGTGGTGGTGCAGGCAGAGTACCGGCCGGGCTGGCCGCCCGCCCACGAGTGGGCCGCCCGGGCGGTGGCCGCGGCGGTCGCCGAGGCAGTGGATGGCGATGTGGTGGACGTCTTCGGCCTGCAGTTCCTGGACCCGGCCGCGGCGCTGCGCTCGCTGCCCGACGCGCAGGGCCGGGTCCGGCTGGTCGACTGGGTGCTGGTGCCCTACTCGTCGGACGCCGAGGGGCTCTGGTTCACCACCAAGGGGCTGCGCCGCTTCGGCCTGCTGGAGTTGCAGACCCAGGGGGTGCCCGACCATCTCACCCGGGCCTGGGGCGCGGTGATGACCGGTGCCGCCCGACGCCTGCTGCGGGACTGGACCGACGGGCTGGCTGGCGAGGAGGTGCCGGCCTTCGTGCAGCTACCGGTGCTGGCCACGGTGACCGGGCACGACATCGCGGTGGCGTACGGCAATCCGGAGCAGCACGGGGCGACCGCGCCGGTGCTGCTGCGCCTGGAGCTGGACCCGGCCACCGACCCGGACGCCGACTCCTTCCTCAGCCTGCGCCCGCCGGCCGGGCATCCCGGCCCGGCCGGACGCTACTTCGCCAACGCCTGCGCCACGCTCTTCTCCGGGATCCAGCCCGACGTGCGGTACGCCCGCTCCGGGGACGCGATGAGCCGGGCGATCGCCACCGCCCGCGCCGGCCTGGCGGACATCCGGGCCCGGTTCCGCGACGGTCAGCTGCCCCCGGAGACGCAGCTGGTCGTGAAGTACGGGCTGCCGGGCGACGACGGGCCGGAGTACGTCTGGGCCGGCGTGACGGAGTGGGATTCCCCGGACCGGATCGTCGGTGCCAGCGCCAGCGACGCCAACACCGACCCCACCGTACGGATCGGCTCCCCCGTCGTCGTGGAGGTCGCCGACATCGTCGACTGGGCAGTCCTCAACACCAGCGGCGTCATCGAGGGCGGCTGGACCCAGGCCGTCCTGGACGCCGGCCAACCCCCCACCCCCTAACCCCCACCCCCACCCCGCATCACCTCGTTGATCATGAGGTTAGCGGCACTTTTCGATCTTCAAACTGCCGCCAACCTCATGATCAACGCGAACAGGGGTGGGTGGGTGGGTGGGTGGGGTTATTTGACGGAGGGGTGGATGAAAGGGGGGCGGGATAGGTGGGCGGGGGTGCGGCGGTTGCGGATGTCGATGTGTAGCTCGGCGCCGTCGGGGAGGGCGGGGGCGGTGTCGATCAGCGCGAGGGCGATGCCCTGCTTCCGGGTCGGGCTGAAGGTGCCGCTGGTCACGGTGCCGACGCGGGTATCGCCGGCATAGACCGCCATGCCGGGGCGGGGAATGGCACGTTCGACGGCGACCAGGCCGCGCAGCGTACGCGCCGGACCGGCGGCCTTCTCCGCGACCAGCGCGTCGCGGCCCCAGAAGGTCGGCTTGTCCCAGCCGACCGCCCAACCGGAGCGGGCCTGCACCGGTGTGATCTCCAGCGAGAGGTCCTGCCCGTGCAGCGGATACCCCATCTCGGTGCGCAGCGTGTCCCGGGCGGCCAGCCCGCACGCCTGCGGCGTCGGCTCGGCGGCGAACAACGCGTCCCACACCGCGACCGCGTCCCCGGCCGGGACCACCAGCTCGTAGCCCAGTTCGCCGGTGTAGCCGGTACGGCACACGGTCAGCTCGACCGGGCCGAGCGCCGCCCGGGTGAAACTCATGTACCCGTGCTCGGTGGGCAGACCGAGCCCGCTCAGCAGTTCCGCAGACCGGGGCCCCTGCACCGCAAGTACGGCGTACCCCTCGTGCTCGTCGGTGATGGTGACCTGCGGCGGCGCGGCGGCGCGCAGCCGGCGTGCCACCTCGGCGCTGTTCGCCGCGTTCGGGATGAGGAAGACGTGGTCGTCGGCGTGCAGGTAGGCGATGATGTCGTCCACCACCCCACCGGTCGCCTCGTCGCAGCACAGGGTGTACTGCGCCCGACCCGGCCCGATGCGGTCCAGGTCGTTGCTGAGGCAGGCGTTGACGAACTCCGCCGCCCCCGTGCCGGTCACCCGCACCTTGCCCAGGTGTGACACGTCGAACACCCCGACGCCGGTACGCACCGCGGTGTGCTCGCGCAGCACCCCGCCACCGGCGTACTCAAGGGGCATCTCCCAGCCGCCGAACGGAGCGAACTTGGCGCCGAGCGCGGTGTGCCGGCCGCCCAGCGGAGAACGACGCAGCCGGGTCGCGGCGGCGTCGGTGGTCACCTCGGTCATGGGTGGCAACTTACCGGGACGCACCGGGCTGGTTAGCATCGGCGGGACCGCCGGATGACCCGGCGGGGCAGCAATGACGTCCGGCGGGTAATCATCCGCCGGGGAACTCCATCGCCGGTACGCCACCACGCGACCGGCCCGGCCCGCCCGGGAGCAGCCTCCGTGACATCGCCCAGCACCACCCTGAGCCTGGTCGACACCGACCCCGCCGAGCTCGCCGTCGACGCGATCGTGATCGGCGTGCACAGTACGACCGGCGAGCAGGACGCCACCAGCGGCCTCGCCGGCACCCTGCTGCTCGCCAGCGGCGCCGAGAGCATCGCCGCCGCCTTCGACGGCAAGCTGACCGAGACGCTGGCATTGCTCGGCGCGACCGGCGGCCCGGGCGAGGTGATCAAGTTGGCGACGCTGGGCACGGTCACCGCGCCGGTGCTGGCCGCCGTCGGTCTCGGCCCGGAGCCCAGTGGCGCGGCACCCGCCCCGGAGACGCTGCGCCGGGCGGCGGGCGCCGCCGTGCGTGCCCTGGCCGGCGCGGCCCGGGTGGCGATGACGCTGCCACTGCCGGACGACGCCGACGCCGACGCCGCGCTGCGCGCGGTCGCTGAGGGCGCGCTGCTGGGCGGTTACCGCTTCGCCGGGTACAAGACCCGTCCGCAGCCGGCCCGCCGCGAGCCGGTCGCCGAGGTGCTCGTCGCCGTGCCGGACGCCGCAGACGCCGCAGCGCAGCGCGAGGTGACCCGGGCCCGGACGGTGGCCGGCGCGGTCCGGCGCACCCGCGACTGGGTGAACATCGCCCCGAACGAGCTGCGCCCGCCGGCCTTCGCCGACGCGGTCGCCGAGGCGGGTCGGGCTGCTGGTCTCGAGGTCGAGGTGCTCGACGAGGTCGCCCTGCGCGAGGGCGGCTACGGCGGCATCGTCGCCGTCGGTCAGGGCTCGGAGGCCCCGCCGCGACTGGTCAAGCTGACCTACACCCCGGACGGTGGCGGCACCGGTAAGCGGGTCGCCCTGGTCGGCAAGGGCATCACCTTCGACACCGGTGGCATCTCGATCAAACCGGCGCAGGGCATGTGGGAGATGAAGTCGGACATGGCCGGGGCGGCGGCGGTGGCGGCCACCATGCTGGCGGTGGCCGAGCTGAAGCCGTCGGTGGCGGTGACCGGGTACGTGCCGATGGCGGAGAACATGCCGTCGGGGACCTCGTACCGGCCGGGTGACGTGATCACCATGTTCAACGGCAAGAAGGTGGAGGTGCTCAACACCGACGCCGAGGGCCGGATGATCCTCGGTGACGCGATGGCCCGGGCCTGCGCCGACGGCTGCGACTACCTGTTCGAGACCTCCACCCTGACCGGCGGTCAGGTCGTCTCGCTGGGCAAGCGGATCTCCGGCGTGATGGGTACCGCCGAGCTGTGCGAGCGGGTCCGCGGCGCCGGTGACGCGGTCGGCGAGCCCGCCTGGCCGATGCCGTTGCCGGACGACGTGCGCAAGGGCATGGACTCGGACGTCGCCGACATCTCTCAGGTGAACGCGGGCATGGACCGGGCCGGCCACATGCTCCAGGGCGGTGTCTTCCTGCGTGAGTTCGTCACCGACGACGTCGCCTGGGCGCACATCGACATCGCCGGCCCCTCGTACCACGCGGGCGAGGCGACCGGCTACTGGACCAAGGGCGGCACCGGCGTCCCGGTCCGCACCCTGCTGCACCTGATCGACGACGTGGCCGCCAACGGCTGAGCCCTGCGCGGACTGCGCGGACTGCGCGGACTGCGCGGACTGCGCGGACTGCGCGGACTGCGCAAGATTCGATCAGTTTCGGGGAAGTTGCTGTCTCGACGCGCCGGGAGGCAGCAACTTCCCCGAAACTGCTGGCCCCCGGCGCGCAGGGCGCGGCACGCAGGGCGCGGCGTGGGAGCGGGTGTCCCCGGCGTGGGAGCGGGTCAGTACTGCTCGGGGCGGCGTTTGCGGCGCTCGTTGTAGTCGCGCATGCGTTGCGGGTAGCCCATCAGCGCCACGTCGTAGATCGGGATGCTCAGCCGGTACGCGAACCGCCGCGCGCCGTCCGGCCCGTCGATCCGGCGTCGGGTCCACTCGCCGTCGTCGGCGATCAAGATCACAGTGGTCTCGGTGACTGTGGTACGCGGTTCGATGTACGCCTCGACGCCCTTTCGGGTACGGACGAAGTTCTCAAGGTGCTCCAGATCGGCACGATTGGCCGTACGGTCAGGGTCAGCCGCACGTGATCGCTTGCTTCGCCGGAACAGTCCCACCGAGCCGTCTCCCCAGTCGTGGCGTATCGAAGGCAGAGCCAAGGGTACGTGGCGGCAACGTGTCGTTGGGCACCTCGGTACGCGGGTGCGACGCGGTGGTGACAAGATGGCCGAGGTGGGGTGTGTCCGTGTTACCCCGCCGTGACCCCCGATGCAGCGAAGCGACCTGGGAGTTGGACGTGAGCGAGCCGAACGACACAACCTTCGACATCGTCATCCTCGGAGGTGGTAGCGGCGGTTACGCGACCGCCCTGCGCGCCGCCCAGCTGGGCCTTTCCGTGGCGTTGGTGGAGAAGGGCAAGCTCGGGGGCACCTGCCTGCACAACGGTTGCATCCCGACCAAGGCGCTGCTGCACGCGGCCGAGATCGCCGACCAGACCCGCGAGTCGGAGCAGTTCGGTGTCAAGGCCGAGCTGGTCGGCATCGACATGGCGGGGGTCAACTCGTACAAGGACGGCGTGATCTCGCGGCTCTACAAGGGCCTGCAGGGGCTGGTCAACGGCAACAAGTCGATCACCTTCGTCGAGGGGCATGGCCGGTTGGTCGCCCCGAACGCGGTCGAGGTGGACGGCAAGCGGTACACCGGCCGCAACGTGGTGCTGGCCTCCGGGTCGTACGCCAAGAGCCTGCCGGGCCTGGAGATCGACGGCGAGCGGGTCATCACCAGCGACCACGCCCTGACCCTGGACCGGGTCCCCGCCTCGGCGATCGTGCTCGGCGGCGGCGTGATCGGCGTCGAGTTCGCCAGCGTGTGGAAGTCCTTCGGGGTGGACGTGACGATCG
This sequence comes from Verrucosispora sp. WMMD573, assembly GCF_027497175.1. Lineage (NCBI taxonomy): Bacteria > Bacillati > Actinomycetota > Actinomycetes > Micromonosporales > Micromonosporaceae > Micromonospora > Verrucosispora sp. WMMD573. The sequence goes on from NZ_CP114901.1 coordinate 6,166,809, forward strand.
TCGAGGCGCTGCCCCGGCTGGTCGCCGCGGAGGACGAGGAGTCGTCGAAGGCGCTGGAGCGCGCCTTCCGCAAGCGGAAGATCAACTTCAAGGTCGGCAAGCCGTTCGAGAAGGTCGAGAAGACCGACAACGGCGTGAGGGTGACCATCGCCGGCGGCGACACCGTCGAGGCCGAGCTGCTGCTGGTCGCGGTCGGCCGGGGCCCGAACACCGCCGACCTCGGCTACGAGGAGCAGGGCGTCAAGGTCGACCGGGGCTACGTGCTGACCGACGAGCGGCTGCGCACCAACGTGCCGAACGTCTACGCCGTGGGCGACATCGTGCCCGGTCTCCAGCTCGCCCACCGCGGTTTCCAGCAGGGCATCTTCGTCGCCGAGGAGATCGCCGGCCAGAACCCGGCGGTGATCGACGAGGCGGGCATCCCCCGGGTCACCTACAGCGACCCGGAGCTGGCGTCGGTCGGCCTCACCGAGGCGAAGGCCAAGGAGCAGTACGGCAACGACAAAATCAAGACCTACAACTACAACCTCGGCGGCAACGGCAAGAGCCAGATCCTCAAGACGGCCGGTTTCGTGAAGCTGGTGCGGGTCGAGGACGGTCCGGTGGTCGGCGTGCACATGGTCGGCGCGCGGGTCGGCGAGCTGGTCGGCGAGGCGCAGCTGATCTACAACTGGGAGGCGTACCCGGGCGAGGTGGCGCAGCTCGTGCACGCCCACCCGACGCAGAACGAGGCCCTGGGCGAGGCGCACCTGGCGCTCGCCGGCAAGCCGCTGCACGCGCACGCCTGACCACGACGTACCCGCGGCGTCCGGCGACGGGCGACGCTCCCCCCACCAGGGAAATGAAGGAGTCTGGAGAACATGCCGGTATCGGTCACCATGCCCCGGCTCGGCGAGAGCGTCACCGAGGGCACCGTCACGCGCTGGCTCAAGCAGGAGGGCGACACCGTCGAGGTCGACGAGCCGCTGCTCGAGGTTTCCACCGACAAGGTCGACACCGAGATCCCGTCCCCGGCGGCCGGGGTGCTGACCCGGATCGTGGTGGGCGAGGACGAGACGGCCGAGGTCGGCAGCGAGCTGGCGGTGATCTCCGGCGAGGGCGAGTCGGCCGGCGGCGGAGCCGCCCCGCAGCAGCAGGAGGCCCCCGCCGAGCAGGCCGCCGAGGCCGCGGCGGAGCCCGAGGCCGAGGCGGAGCAGCCCGCCGTCGAGGAGCCGGCCGAGCAGGCGGCCCCGACGGCGTCGGGTGAGGGCACCCCGGTGCAGATGCCGGCCCTGGGCGAGAGCGTCACCGAAGGTACGGTCACCCGTTGGCTCAAGCAGGTCGGCGAGACCGTCGAGGTCGACGAGCCGCTGCTGGAGGTTTCCACCGACAAGGTCGACACGGAGATCCCCTCGCCGGTCGCCGGTACCGTGCTGGAGATCAAGGTCGCCGAGGACGAGACCGCCGAGGTCGGCGCGACCCTGGCCGTGGTCGGCGCCGCCGGTGGCGCGCCGGCCGAGGCGAAGCCGGAGCCCGAGGCGAAGCCGGAACCCGAGGCCAAGCCCGAGGCAGCGGCCAAGCCCGAGGCAGAGACGAAGCCCGAGCCCGAGGCCAAGCCCGAGCCGAAGGTGTCCGAGCCGACGCCCGGCATGTCGTACAACGAGCCGGCCGCCGAGGCCGAGACCGCTCAGGAGCCGGTCAAGGCCGAGCAGGCCGCGCAGCCAGCGGCTCCCGCCCCGCAGCGCGCGGCAGCGTCCAACGGCGGCGAGCAGGCGGCCGGTTACGTGACGCCGCTGGTACGCAAGCTGGCCAGCGAGCACAACGTGGACCTCGCCTCGGTCAACGGCACCGGGGTCGGCGGTCGGATCCGCAAGCAGGACGTGCTGGACGCGGCGGAGAAGGCGCGCGCCGCCAAGGCCGCTCCCGCCCCGGCGGCAGCCCAGCCGGCGGCCGGTGCACCGGCCAAGCCGGCCGCCAGGCCGCAGCCGAGCGCCAAGCGCGGCACCACCGAGAAGCTGCCGCGCATCCGTGCGGCGATCGCCAAGCGGATGCTGTCGTCGCTGCACGAGATGGCGCAGCTGACCACGGTGGTCGAGGTGGACGTCACCAAGGTCGCCAAGCTGCGGGCGCAGGCCAAGGAGTCGTTCCAGCAGCGGCACGGCGTCAAGTTGTCGTTCCTGCCGTTCTTCGCCCTCGCGGCCATCGAGGCGCTTCAGGCGTACCCGATCGTCAACGCCAGCATGGACCTGGACGGTGGGACGATCACCTACCCGGACGCCGAGAACCTCGGCATCGCGGTGGACACCGAGCGGGGCCTGCTGGTGCCGGTCATCCACAACGCCGGTGACCTGAACCTCGGCGGTATCGCCAAGCGGGTCGCCGACCTGGCCGAGCGGACCCGGACCAACAAGATCAGCCCGGACGAGATCGCCGGGGCGACCTTCACGCTTACCAACACCGGCAGCCGGGGTGCCCTCTTCGACACCCCGATCGTGCCGTCGCCGCAGTCGGCGATGCTGGGTACGGGTGCCGTGGTGAAGCGCCCGGTCGTGGTGAACGACCCGGATCTGGGCGAGGTCATCGCCGTACGCCAGATGGTCTACCTGGCCCTGTCGTACGACCACCGGCTGATCGACGGCGCCGACGCCGCCCGCTTCCTGACGGCGGTCAAGGAGCGCCTGGAAGCCGGCAACTTCGAAGCCGAACTGGGCTTGTAACCCCAGCGCACAAAGGGCGCCCCGGCCCCCAGACCGGGGCGCCCCCTCCCCTCCCTCCCTCCCCCCTCCCCCTCCTCCCCCTCCTCCCCCTCCTCCCCCTCCCCCGGAGGGTTGATCATGAAGTTGTTGTCGCCGGGTTCGGCGTGGCGCGACAACAACTTCATGATCAACGGCGAGATCCGGGGATCAGGGGATCAGGGGGTGGGGGTTTGGGTGCTGAGCTGCCAGAGGCGCTGGGCGGATTCGGGGTCTTGGGCGTAGTCGGCTACGCCGGTGCGGGTGTTGGGTTGGTGGGGGGCGGCCTGCTGGCAGTCCTCGAAGTAGCGGCCGCCGACGCCGTCGAGCAGCGGCGAGGTGGCGACCAGCACCGAGGTGGCGGCACCCTGCTCCGGGGTCTTCCAGGACGGCGCGGCCGGGCCGCTCTGGGCGCGCATCCGAGCCAGCTCCTCCTCGGTCACGTAGCGCTGGAGGTTGGTGCGGATCCCGCCGGGGTGTAGCGCGTTGGCCAGGATGCCGTCGTCGGCCCAGCGCCGGCTCGCCTCGACCGCGAAGAGGATGTTGGCGGTCTTGGACTGCCCGTACGCGGCCCACGGCTCGTAGTCCCGGCGCTCGAAGTGGATGTCGTCGAAGACGACAGGCGAGCGCAGGTGCGCGGCCGAGCTGACCGAGACGATCCGGGCGCCCTGCGCGGCGGCGAGGGCCGGGTACAGTCCGGTGGCGAGCGCGAAATGCCCCAGGTGGTTGGTGGCGAACTGCATCTCCCAGCCCTGCGGGGTACGCAGCTCCGGCGAGGCCATCATGCCGGCGTTGTTGACCAGGATGTGCAGCGGCCCGTCCCAGTTCGCCACGAAGGCGGCCACCGAGGCCGGATCGGCCAGGTCGAGCGGGGCCACGGTGACCCGGTCGTTGCCGGTCGTACCGATGATCTCCGCCGCCGCCCGGTCGCCCTGCTCGGGCTTGCGAACCGCGAGGGTGACGTCGGCACCGGCGGACGCGAGCGCCCGGGCGGTCTCCACGCCGATGCCCGACCCGCCGCCGGTCACGACGACCCGACGCCCGGTGAGGTCGATACCCGCGACGACCTCCATCGCGGTGGACTGCGCGGTGAACGGGGTGCTGACAGGTGTGCCGATGGTCATGATCCATCCTTGTCTCAGATGTGCGGCGGGTCGGTCCGCCGCTACGATGAGAAACGGAGGCTCCTCCGTTACTGCCAGGCTAACCGGAGGACCCTCCGTTTGCCAACCGGACGGAGGCCGACTGTCAGGAGGAGTACGTGCCGGAGCAGCCATCCCGACCGTTGCGCGCCGACGCGCTGCGCAACCGCCAACGGTTGCTGGAGGCGGCCGTCCGGGCGTTTTCCCAGGCCGGCACGGAAGTAACCCTGGAGCAGATCGCCCGCGACGCGGCGGTGGGCATCGGCACCCTCTACCGGCACTTCCCCACCCGGGAGGCGTTGGTCGAAGCCGCCTACCGCAACGAGTTGGAGCGCCTCTGCGACTCCGCCGCCGAACTACTCGGACAACTGCCACCCGAGGCGGCGACCCGGGCCTGGATGGACCACTTCATCGACTACCTCGCCACCAAGCGTGAGATGGCCGACGCGCTGCGCCTGGTGATCGCCGCCGGCACCAACCCGTTCGCGCAGAGCCGGGACCGGCTGCTCGCAGCCGTGACCAGACTGCTGGCGGCGGGCGCGGCGGCCGGCACGATGCGCTCGGACGTGGAGCCCGGCGACGTCCTCGCCGGGCTCAGCGGGGTGTCGCTCGCCGCCGGTGGCCGGGAACAGCGCGACCAGGCCCGACGCCTGCTCGACCTGCTGATGGACGGTCTGCGATACCGCCGGCCTGACTGATCGGAAACGGGCGTACGCCCAGGTCGCCGCTGCCAGACTCAGCCCGTGGGCGACGTGGGCTGGCGGGGGCGGCTCGGGCCGGCCGTCGGCATCGCACCCGGCGCCCGGGTCGACAAGTTCGAGATCTTCTTCGACCTGGTCTTCGTCTTCTCGTTCTTCATCATCACCCGGGCCACCGCCGCCAACATCAGCGGCCGCCAACTGCTGCACGCCGCGCTGGTGCTGGCGGTGCTCTGGTGGTGCTGGGTGGTGCACACGGTGGTGGCCACCCGGATCCGTATCGGCGAAGGTTTCGTGCCGGTGCTGATGGTCGTCGGGATGGCCGCGCTGTTCTGCTTCGCCATCGCCCTGCCGCAGGCGTTCATGGACCCGCAGACCAGCGAGGCCGGGCCGATCGTCGTCGCGGTCAGCTATGTGGTCATCCGCGCGGTGCATCTCGCACTGTTTCTGCACATCGTCCGCGACAATCCGGCAGAGCGCCGGCAACTGCTCCGCTACGCCCCCGAGCTGACGCTGAGCACCATGCTGCTGCTGGTCGCCGCGCTGCTGCCCGGACACATCCCCGACCCTGGGATGGCCGAGCTCGTCCGGGACGCGCTCTGGGTCGCCGTGGTGCTGCTCCAGTACGGCACCGGCCTGCTGGCCCGCACCTGGGGCTGGCAGGTGACCTCGGCTGAGCACTGGACCGAACGGTACGACCTGATCCTGATCATCGCGCTCGGCGAGTCGGTGATCTCCGTCGGTGTCGGCAGCAACCTGCTCGGTCAGGCGCCGACCTGGCCCGGGGTGACCGCCGCCGTGCTCGGGATCGTCTTCACCGCCGCCCTCTGGTGGGTGCACTACGACCTGATCGGCCCGGCCGCCCGGATCGCCCTGCACGCCACCCTCGGCCGCACCCGGGTGCTGATGGCCCGCGACGCCTACGCCTACCTCTACCTGCCGATGATCGCCGGGATCATCCTGTTCGCCCTCGGCGCCGAGGGCATCGTGCACGACATCGCCGAACCCGGCGTACCGGTCGCCGAGCCGGCCCACGGGGCGAAAGTGCCGATGCTGTTCGGCGGGGTATTCCTCTACCTGCTCGGCAACATGGCCTTTCAGCTCCGTACCCTGCACACACTGAGCTGGACCCGGGTCGCCACCCTGGTCGTACTGCTCGCCGCCATCCCGGTCGCCATGCCGATGCCCGGGCTGGTCGCGCTCGGGCTGCTCACCGCGATCTGCGTCGGCCTGGTCTTCGCCGAGGTCGTCTTCATGTCCGAGGCCCGGCACACGCTGCGCGCGGTGGTATTCGAGGAACGCACCGCCCACGAGACCAACGAGGCCGCCTACCGCGCTCGCTGGCACGGCCAACCCCCCGGCACAACCTGACCGCCCGAGACGGCCAGTCGAGGCGACTGATCGGCACGACTTGCGGCATCATGGCCGGTTCCCGGCGATGGAAGGCGCGAAATGCGGCATCCTCGTGAACAGGCTCGGCCATCGGCCAGGTGCAGTCAGCGCGCTTGACTTCGAGTGTGCTCCAACCGCGACGCTTGGCGGCATGACGACGACACGGAAACTGGGTCGCAGCGGGATCGAGGTCAGCGCGATCGGCATGGGGTGCTGGGCGATCGGCGGGCCGCTGTGGGGCGACGACCGGCAGCCGCTGGGCTGGGGCGAGGTGGACGACGAGGAGTCGGTACGGGCCGTGCACGCGGCGCTGGAGCACGGGGTGACCTTCTTCGACACGGCCAGCAACTACGGGGCCGGGCACAGCGAGCGGGTGCTCGGTCGGGCGCTGACCGGCCGTCGCGACCGGGTGGTGATCGCCACCAAGTTCGGCTTCACCTCCGAGGAGGCGACCCGCCGGGCCACCGGCGAGGACCACCGTCCCGAGTACGCGGCGGCGAGTCTGGAGGCGTCGCTGCGCCGGCTCGGCACCGATCACGTCGACCTGTTGCAACTGCACCTGAACGACCTGGCGCCGGCGCTCGCGCTCGACCTGGTCGACACGCTGGAGAGCATGGTCACCCAGGGCAAGATCCGGGCGTACGGGTGGAGCACCGACCACCCCGACTCGGCCGCCGCCTTCGCCCCGGCCGCCCCGCACTGCACGGCGATCCAGCACGACCAGTCCGTGCTGCGGGACAACGCCGAGATGCTGGCGGTCTGCGACACGTACGACCTGGCCAGTATCAACCGGGGGCCGCTGGCGATGGGGCTGCTCACCGCCGCCACCCGGTCGCTGGGCGACGACGACGTGCGGGGACGGGCACCGGAGTGGTTGCGCTGGTTCACCGACGGCAAGCCGGCACCGCAGTGGGCGCAGCGGGTGGCTCAGGTACGCGCGGCGCTCACCGCCGACGGCCGTACCCTCGCTCAGGGCGCGCTCGGCTGGCTGCTGGCCCGCAGCCCGCGTACGGTGCCGATTCCCGGGTTCCGCACGGTGGCCCAGGTCGAGGAGAACACCCGGGTGCTCACCCTCGGGCCGCTGCCCGCCGACGCCTACGACGAGGTCGAGCGGCACCTGTCGGAGCTGCGTAGGGACGAGGCCGCCACACGGGCGTGACCGACTCGACGCGGCCGGGTCGCCGCGCGTACCCGAAGATGGAGGGCATGCGGATCCTCATGGCCGGCGCTTCCGGCTTCCTCGGCACCCGGCTGGTCGACCTGCTCGTCGCCGACGGGCACCAGGTGACCCGGCTGGTACGACGACCGCCGCGCGCCGCCGACGAGCGACGATGGTCGCCGTCGGCGGCGCAGTTGGACCCGGCGGTGGTCGCCGAGGCCGACGCGGTGATCAACCTGGCGGGCGCCGGTGTCGGCGACCGGCGCTGGAACGACAGGTACCGGCAGCTGATCCGGTCCAGCCGGGTGGACACCACCACCACCCTGGCCACCACGATCGCCGGGCTACCGGTGGCCGACCGGCCGGAGGTGCTGCTGAACGCCTCGGCGATCGGCTGGTACGGCAACACCGGCGACCGGGTGGTCGAGGAGGACGCGCCGGCCGGCGAGGGTTTCCTCGCCGACGTGGCCCGGGTGTGGGAGGCGGCCACCCGGCCGGCCGAGGATGCCGGGGTACGGGTGGTGCGGCTGCGTACCGGGCTGCCGCTGCACCGCGACGGTGGGCTGCTGAAGCCGCAGCTGCTGCCGTTCAAGCTGGGCATCGCCGGCCGGCTCGGCAGCGGCCGGCAGTGGATTCCGTGGATCTCGATGACCGACTGGCTCAACGCCACCACGTTCCTGCTGGCCCGGGCCGATCTCGCCGGGCCGGTGAACGTGGTCGGCCCGGCCTCGGTCACCAACGCCGAGTTCACCCGGGAACTGGCCCGCCAGCTGAACCGCCCCGCGGTCATCCCGATCCCCGCGCTGGCCCTGAAGGTGGCCCTCGGCGGCTTCGCCCAGGAGGCGTTGACCAGCACCCGCGTCCTCCCCGGCGTCCTCAACCGCGCCCAGTTCACTTTCCGCCACCCCGACCTCCCCACCGCCCTCCACGCCGCCCTCCACCCCGCCCCCTAGCCTGTCGATCATGAGGTTGACGGCAGAGTTGATCTCTAAAACTGCCGCCAACCTCATGATCAACGCGGGTGTGGCGGGGTCGGGGGCCTGGTGGGTGGGTCAGCAGCCGATGGTCCAGTGGTTGGGGGCGGTCTGGCGCAGGGTGGTGGTGTAGAAGGTGTTGTAGAGGCCCATCCGCTGGTTGGAGCCGTTGGCGTAGGCGTAGCCGCCGGAGTGGTAGGCGCGGCCGGCGGCGACGTGGGCGTAGTTGCTGGCGGTGACGCAGGTCGGGGTGCTGGTCGGGGTCGGGGTCGGGCTCGCGGTCGGGGTGGGTGACGCGGTCGGGGTCGGGCTGGTCGTGGGGCTCGCGGTCGGGGTCGGGGTCGGGGTCGCGCCGCCGTTCAGGCCGAAGAAGAGCGCGTCGTGGTACGTCGAGCAGATGGTGTCCAGGAAGTACGCGGCGGCGGTACCGCACTGGTCCGCGCCCGAGCCCGGGTCGACGGGGGTGCCGTGCCCCATGCCGGAGACCCGGTGCACCCGGACCACATCGTTGCCGTAGACCTCGACGCTGGTGCCGGCCGGCAGTTGCCGGGTACTGGTGGGCGTCTGCGAGACACCGAGCACGTTGGTCCACTGGTCGCGGGACTCGGTGGCGTTGGCCGTCGCCACCGTGTAGTCGCTGGTGCCGTGCCAGATGGCCACCTTCGGGCGGGCGCCGGAGTAGCCGGGGTAGGCGTTGCGGACGAGGTCGCCCCACTGCGCGGGGGTCTTGTCCACACCCGGGCTCATGCAGGAGAACGCGTTGATCATGCTGGTGGCGCAGCGGTGCGGCAGCCCGGCGATGATCGAGCCACCGGCGAAGACGTCCGGGTAGGTGGCGAGCATCGCGGCGCTCATCGCTCCGCCGCCCGACAGCCCGCTGACGTACACCCGGTTGGCGGCCGTGCCGTACGCCGACTTGGCGTGGTCGACCATCTGCTTGATGGAGAGCGCCTCGCCCTGCCCCCGCGCCGTGTCGCCGGTCTCGAACCAGTTGAAGCAGGAGCTGGAGTTGTTGGCCGAACGTTGCTCGGGCACGATCAGCGCGAACCGCCACTGGTCGGCGTACTTCCTCCAGCCGGAGTTGGCGAAGTAGCCGCTGGCGTTCTGGGCGCAGCCGTGCAGCAGCACCACGGCCGGGGCGCCGGAGGGCAGGTTGTCCGGCCGGTACGCGTACATGGCGAGGTTGCCGGGGTTGGAGCCGAAGCCGGTGACCTGGGTGAGGGACGCGGCCTGGGCGGGCGCGGCGACGGCCACCAGGGCGGTGGCGGCCAGGGCCAGCCCGGCCAGCGCACCGGCGAGCCGGGTACGGGTGCGGCGCACGAGAGCCTCCATGGTTGTGAGCTGGATCACCAATGATTGCCGCGACGTTACGCAGTCGTGTCACACCGATGACATGGTGGCCGTGCACACATTCGTCGATGTCCGGGTGTGGCGGAGCGGGCCGACGCCTACCTGCCGGGTCTGACCGGCGTGTCCCGGTGCGGTTGGTAACGTCCGCTAGGTGCCCACCTCCCCGTCCGTGGCGTCCGCGCCCGCCTCACCGTCGCCGTCACGGATCACTAGCGACCGCCGCGCCGACCTGACCGTGGCGCTTGTCGCGTTGGCACTCGCCGTCTGGGTGACCAGCGGGCTGTGGATCGACCCGAACGGGCGGGCGATCACCGTCAACTCCAGCGACCAGGCGCTGTTCGAATGGTTGCTGGCCTTCGGCGGGCACGCGCTGACCCATGGCGACAACCCGCTCTTCACCTATCTGATCAACGTCCCGGACGGGGTCAACCTCGCGGTCAACACCTCGATCACGGTGTACGCGGCGGTCTTTGCCCCGCTGACGTACCTGATCGGCCCGTCGGCCACCTTCCTGGTGATCCTCACCCTCAACCTGGCCGCCACCGCGGTCGCCTGGTACTGGCTGCTCTCCCGGCACCTGGTCCGCAGCCCGCTCGCCGCCGCCGTCGGCGGACTGTTCATCGGCTTCTCCCCCGGGATGGTCTCGCACGCGAACGCCCACCTGAACTGGACCGCCGGCTGGCTGGTGCCACTGCTGGTGTGGCGGCTGTTCGCGCTGCGCCGGCCGGGTCACTGGCTGCGCGACGGCGTCATCCTCGGCGTACTCGTCGCGGTCGCCTTCTCGATCGCCGCCGAAGGACTCTTCTTCACCGCGCTGGCGCTCGGTCTCTTCGTCGCCGTCTGGGCCCTGCATCCGGCCAACCGGGCCGAGGCACGCGCCGTCCTGCCCTCGTTCCTGCGCGGGCTCGCGGTGACCGCGGTGGTCGCCGGGGTGCTGCTGTCCTACCCGCTGTGGCTGCACTTCGCCGGGCCGCAACGATTCCACGGCACCGGCTTCGACGCAGTGATCCACTCCGAGGACATCGCCGCGTACGCCGCGTATCCACGCCGCTCACTGGGCGGCGAGGCCGGGTTCGGCACCTCGCTGGCGCCGAACCCCACCGAGGAGAACTCCTTCTTCGGGCTGCCACTGCTGGTGCTCGCCGTCGGCTGTTTCGTGCTGCTGTGGCGCGGCGGTGACACACGTCGACGGGCCACCCTGTGGGCCCTCGGGATCGTCGCGGTGGTGTTCACCGCGCTCTCCTTCGGGCCGGTCGCCAAGGTCGACGGCCAGCGCACCGACCTGCCGATGCCCTTCGACCTGCTCGGGCACCTGCCGGTGGTGAACGCCGCGCTGCCCGCCCGGTTCGCGCTGGTGGTGACGCCGGTGATCGGCCTGCTGCTGGCGTACGCGGTGGACCAGCTACGCCGACGCCCGCCGTCGCGCCCGGCGGCAGTGGCCTGGACGGTCGGCTTCGCGGTGGCCCTGGTGCCGCTGCTCCCCACTCCCCTGCTGACCAGCGAACGTGAGCCGATCCCCCGCTTCATCACCTCCGGCGCCTGGCGGGACTACGTCTCCCCGGGCGGGGTGCTGACTCCGGCACCGCTCACCCTTGACGTCTACCCCGACGGCCAGCGCTGGCAGGCGTACGCGCTGGCGCACCGGCAGGGCGAGTTCGCCATCCCGTCCGGTTTCTTCCTCGGCCCCGGCGGCCCCGACGACCGGGGGCGCATCGGCCCGGTGCCGCGCCCGTTCGGCGCGCTGCTGGACCAGGCCGCCCGCAGCGGTCTACCGCCGATCGTCACCGAGGGCACCCGCGAGGAGGTCCGGGCCGACCTGGAGCACTGGCGGATCGAGACGGTGGTGCTCGCCGACCAGGTGCACGGCGCCAAATGGCCGGTCGACGAGGAGGCCATCCGTCGCACCCTGGTCCTGCTCTTCGGCGAACCGGAGCGGGTCGAGGACGCCTGGGTATGGCAGGTCCGGCGGTGAGCCGGCTCACCGCCGGTGACCAGCGGGTACGGGTCTAGGCTGGACACGTGACCGTGACGACCTCCGGCCTGACGGCCGTACGCGCCGGTGTCCTCGACTATGCCGCCGCCTGGGACGAGCAGCGTCGCCTGCACGAGGCGGTGGTCAGCGGCGGACAGGGTGACACCGTGCTGCTGCTGGAGCACCCGAGCGTGTACACCGCCGGCAAGCGCACCGAACCGTGGGACCGCCCGGTCGACGGCACCCCGGTGATCGACGTGGACCGCGGCGGCAAAATCACCTGGCACGGCCCGGGCCAGTTGGTGGGCTACCCGATCGTGCGTCTGCCCGACCCGGTCGACGTGGTCGCGTACGTCCGGCGGGTCGAGCAACTGCTGATCGACGTGTGCGCCGAGTTCGACCTGGCCGCAGGCCGGGTCGAGGGACGCAGCGGGGTGTGGGTTCCGGCCGACGAGCGGGGCCCCGAGCGCAAGGTCGCGGCGATCGGCATCCGGGTAGCCCGAGGCGTCACCCTGCACGGCTTCTCCATCAACTGCGACTGCGACCTGGCGCACTTCGACCGGATCGTGCCGTGCGGCATCCGCGACGCCGGCGTCACCTCGCTCACCGCCGAGCTCGGCCGCCCCATCACCGTCGCCGACGTCCTCCCCGCAGTCGAACGCCACCTCCCCACCCTCCTCCCCACCCCCTAAACCCCCTCCCACACGTCCAGCCCACGCTCCAGCCCCGCGTTGATCAAGAAGTTTGCGTCGACTTCGCCGGCGCGGATCCCGACGCAAACTTCTTGGTCAACTTGGGCGGAGGGTGTGGGGGCGGGGGTTGGGTTTAGGGGGCTAGGCGGTGGAGGTCGCGGGGGAAGGGGGTCACCTCGCGGATGTTGGAAGCGCCGGTGAGGCGGGCGACCAGGCGTTCCAGGCCGATGGCGAAGCCGCCGTGCGGTGGCATGCCGTGACGGAACGCGTCGACGTAGCCGGCGTACGGTTCCACCGGCTCCCCCCGGTCGGCCAGCGCGGCCAGATAGTCGACGTGCCGGTGCAGTCGCTGGCCACCGGTGACCAGTTCGAGCCCCCGGAACAGCAGGTCGAAGCCGTTGGAGTAGCCCGGCCGCGCCGGGTCCGGATGGGTGTAGAACGGCCGCTTCGCCATCGGGTATCCGGTGACGAAGAGGAATTCCGACCCGTGCTCGCGCCGGGCCCACTCCCCCAGCGCCCGTTCGTGCGCCGGGGCGAGGTCCGGTTCGTCGGCAGGGGCGTTGGCGATCCGCAGCGCGTCGGTGAAGTGCACCGCCGGGATCTGCGCGGGCACCGGTGGTGGCGTGACACCGAGGGTGGCCAACGCGACGGCGGCCCGGTCACCGACCGAGTCGAGCATCCCGGCGAGGGTGTCCCGCAGTACCGTCATCATGTCCCGATGGTCGGTGACGAAGCCCAGCTCGACATCGAGCGAGGTGTACTGCGCCAGGTGCCGCACGGTGTCGTGTGGCTCGGCCCGGAACACCGGCCCGACCTCGTAGACGCGCTCGAAAACGCCGACCATGAGCTGCTTGTAGAACTGTGGCGACTGGGCCAGGTACGCGGGCCGACCGAACCAGTCCAGGGCGAAGACGTTCGCCCCGCTCTCCGTGGCGGACGCGACCACCTTCGGTGTGTGGATCTCCACGAATCGGCGGGCGTCCAGCGCGGCCCGGAAACCGGCCACCGCCGCCGCCGAGATCCGCAACGCGGCCGATCGGGTCGGGTGACGCAGGGCGACCGGGGCGTGGTCCAGCTGGGTCGGCAGGGTGGCGGCCAGCTCGGGTCGGTAGAGGTCGAACGGGGGCGGCACAGCGGGCGGGCCGAGCGGTCGTACCGTCGGGTTGGTCAGCTCCAACCCACCGGGCGCCGCCGCGTTGGTGACCACGGTGGCCACCACCTCGACGACGGTCTCCTCGGGTAGCGCCGCCACCTCGGCACGCACCGCGGGGTCGGTGACGACCACCTGGGCGAGGCCGGCGGCGTCCCGGACGATCAGGAAGGCCACCGACTTGAGCAGGCGGCGGCGGTGGACCCAGCCGGCGATCCGGACGGTACGCCCGGTGTACGGCGTGAGCTGGTCGGACAGGATGCGTTGCATGGCTACCTCCTCGATCAGTCGCAACGCGATCCCCGGGAGGTGTGGGCGAGCGGGAACCTCGCGGTGCCACCACACCTTCGCTCCCGTCGAGACGGGAGCCTCGTTCGTCGCCTTTTGACCGGGGCCAGCCGGGCGGGGTCTACTGGGCGCGGATGCCGGCTCGCCCCCGCTGCACCAGGGCCGTCACCGCACGCTGTTCTTCCCGCAGCTCGGGAGGGTCTTCGCGGCCCCGGCGCCAGACCGCCTCGCAGCAACCGGCGGCTCTCTTCAACTGGCGGATCGGTGCCCTACTCGGCTCCGTCGTCGCTTCGTGCCGGGCACGCTAACATCCGATCGCGTCGTCCTGTTACGTGTTTCTTGCGGCTTCGGTGTCCGGCGTCACAGGATTTCCGGGGTGACGGCCGTCGCCCGCTGTTCATCGACCGCCGCCGTCCGGCGTAGGCTCGTTTTGTGACGATCGAGCACTCCGCGCCGACGACCGGCCAGGCCGCGAGTACCGCGACGCCCGCCCCCGAGGGGCGGCGACTGCTGCGGATCGAGGCACGCAACGCCGAGACGCCGATCGAGCGCAAACCTCCGTGGATCAAGGTCAAGGCCAAGATGGGCCCCGAGTACACCCAGCTGCGTGGGCTGGTCGCCCGCGAAGGGCTGCACACCGTGTGCCAGGAGGCCGGCTGCCCCAACATCTACGAATGTTGGGAGGACCGCGAGGCCACCTTCCTCATCGGCGGTGACCAGTGCACCCGCCGCTGCGACTTCTGCCAGATCGACACCGGCAAGCCGGCCGAGTTCGACGCCGACGAGCCACGCCGGGTTGCCGAGTCGGTGGTGTCGATGGGGCTGCGGTACGCCACCATCACCGGCGTGGCCCGCGACGACCTGCCCGACGGCGGCGCCTGGCTGTACGCCGAGACGGTGCGGCAGATCCACGCCCTGCAGCCCGGTTGCGGTGTCGAGCTGCTGATCCCCGACTTCAACGCGGTACCCGAGCAACTCGCCGAGGTCTTCGGTGCCAGGCCGGAGGTGCTCGCGCACAACGTGGAGACGGTCCCCCGGATCTTCAAGCGGATCCGGCCGGCCTTCCGCTACGAGCGGTCCCTGGACGTCATCTCGCAGGCACGCGCCGACGGTCTGGTCACCAAGAGCAACCTGATCCTGGGCATGGGCGAGGAGCGCTCGGAGATCTCCCAGGCCCTACGCGACCTGCACGCCGCCGGCTGTGAGCTGATCACCATCACCCAGTACCTGCGTCCCTCTCCCCGGCACCACCCGGTGGAACGCTGGGTCAAGCCGGAGGAGTTCGTCGAGCTGCGTGAGGAGGCCGAGGAGATCGGCTTCGCCGGCGTGATGAGCGGCCCCCTGGTCCGCTCCTCCTACCGCGCCGGCCGCCTCTACCAGCAGGCCCTCGCCGCCCGCGAACCCGCAACCCTGGCCACCCACTAACCCACCGCCCCCGCCCCCGCCCCCGCCCCCGCCCCCGCCCCCGCCCCCGGCGATCATGCAGTTGTGGTCGTTGTTCTGCGGCATGAAGGGCATATGTCCACGACCACGACTGCATGATCGGCGCAATTCGGGGCGTCAGGGGTCGGTGAGCAGGTTGAGGCGGTGGGCGAGGGCGGCGGCCTCGACGCGGTTGGTCACGTCGAGCTTCGCGATGATCCGGGAGACGTGCACGCTCGCCGTCTTGGGCGAGATGAACAGCTGCTCGGCGATGCGGCTGTTGCTGTGTCCCGCGGCGACCAGACGTAACACCTCACGCTCCCGCTCGGTCAGCAGATCCGCGCCGGGTCGACCGTTGCCGGCACCACGTAGGCCCACGCGGCGGGCCAGGGTGGCGGCCCGTTCGGCGAGCCGTACCGCGCCGAGCCCATCGGCCAGCCTCGCCGCCTCACTCACCGCCGCGCCGACCTCGTCGCGCTCCCCCGCTCCCGCCGCCGCCTCGGCGTAGCCCAGCAGCACCCGCGCCAGCTCTCCGGGCTGACCGGCGGTCCGCCAGGCCGCGACCGCCGTCCGCCAGGCGGCGAGCGTCTCGGCACCGGAGGCTCCGCAGGCGACCACCTCGGCGGCGTACGCCCGCTCGGCGGGAAACCGGGCCGCGACGCCGCCGGCCAGCGCGGCGACCTCGACGGCCAGCGCCTCGTCGCCGACGTGCCGGGCGACCCGGGCCGCCGCGGCCAGCACCGGCCAGCTGTACCGGGGATAGTCGACGATCGCCGCATCGGTCAGGCACGCCTGTGCCGCCCGCAGCGCCTCGACCCGGTCGTCGGTCGCCAGCGCCGTCTCCAGCCGCAGCAGGTGCAGCGGAAGCCGGTTGTGCGGATGCAGGTACGGCTTGGTGAGGAAGCTCAGCGCCCGAGCGACGGTCTCGTCGGCACGGGGATGCCCCTGCGCCAGTCGCAACACGGCCCGCAGTTGCAGCCAGTGCAGGCCGGAGACGCCCGGCGGGTCGAGCCGGGCCGCCTCGGCGCATACCTGGTCGGCCTCCGCCCAACGGCCCAGCGCCAGCAGCGCCTCCGCCCGGTTCGAGAGCAGGTACGCCCCGGTGGAGCGGCTGATGCCGACCCGACGCGCCTCGCTCACCCCGTCGGCCGCAGCCTGCGCCGACTCGTCGTACCGGCCCAGCTCGAACAGCACGTCGGAGATGTGCACCAGGGCGCTGACCAGCGCCGGCGCCTCCCCGGCGGTACGCGCCAACGCCTCGCACCGGCGCAGCTCGGCCAGCCCGAGATCCCCCGCTCCCTCCCGGCGTCTCAGCACCGCCAGCTGCACCAGCAGCAGGGCCCCTTCGGTGTCGGCTGCCTGCGCCGCGGTCACCACCTCGGCGGCGATCCGGGCCGCGTCGGCATGATCGATGCGGGCCAGGTGATCGGCGAGGTCGGCGAGCAGCCGCAGTCGGTCCGGGCCGTCCGACACCCCGGACACCAGCCGGTACGCCTCCCGCAGCTCGGCCGCGCCGTCGCTCTTGCCGAGCATGGCCAGCATCCGGCCGCGCCGGTCCAGCAGCCGCGCCGCGCGCAGCGGCTGCTCACCGGTGTCCACCTCGGCCAGCGCGGCCCGGGTCAGGGTCAACGCACGCTGGTAGTCACCGGCGGTGGTTGCCGCGCTGAGCGTCTCCTCCAACAACGCGAGGTGGTCCATGCCGAGCCGGTCGGCGGCGTCGGGCACCAGTTCCCACAGCTCCAGCACCCGTTCCAGCAGCCGGGTCTGCTCCGCGTAGGCGTACCGGTCGGCGGCGG
Organism: Verrucosispora sp. WMMD573; assembly: GCF_027497175.1. Taxonomy (NCBI): domain Bacteria; kingdom Bacillati; phylum Actinomycetota; class Actinomycetes; order Micromonosporales; family Micromonosporaceae; genus Micromonospora; species Verrucosispora sp. WMMD573. The sequence goes on from NZ_CP114901.1 coordinate 6,183,555, forward strand.
CGCAGGCGGCCACCCGGGCGGTCACCAGGGCCCGGGGATGGTCGTGGGCGGCGTACCAGTGGTGGGCGATCTCGGCCGGCGCCCGGCCGGCGGCGACCAGGTGCGGCTGCGCCTCGATGGCGGCGGCGAACCGGGCGTGCAGCCGGGCGTGTTCGCCGGGCAGCAACTCGTCGTGGACCGCCTCACGGACCAACGCGTGACGAAACTCGTAGTCGCCGTCCGGGTCGGCGACCAGCAGCTGCGCGGCGACGGCGGCTCGCAGGGCGTCGTCCAGTTCCCCTTCGGGCAGGCCGGCGACCTCGGCGAGCAGTTGGTGTGCCAGGCGATTGCCGCCGGCGGCGGCGATCCGCAGCACCCGCTGGGCCGTCTCGGGTAGCCGGTCCACCCGGGCCAGCAGCAGATCGCGCAGCGTCTCCGGCAGCGCGGCGCAGCCGATCGGGCTGCCGGCGGCGGCGAGCTCCTCGATGAACAGGGGATTGCCCTGCGTACGGTCGTGGATGTCATCGACCGCGCGGGAGGCCGGCTCGGCACCGAGCAGCCCAGCGAGGACCGCCCCGGTGCCGTCGCGCTCCAACCGGGACAGCTCGATCCGCTCGACGCCCCGGGCCCGGTCCAGCTCCGCCAGGAAGGGCCGCAACGGATGCCCCCGGTGCAGTTCGTCGGTGCGGTAGGTGCAGACCAGCAGCAGCCGCCCGGTGCGGGCCGCCCGCACCAGGAAGCCGATGAGGTCGCGGGTGGACCGGTCCGCCCAGTGCAGATCCTCGATCACCAGGATCAGCGGCTGCGCGGCGGCGAGCCGGCCGAACAGCTGGGCGACCAGTTCGAACAGGTAGCCCCGGGGGGCGTCCGAGGGCGGTCCGGCGGCGGGCGCGGTGGCACCGGCCGGCCGGGCCAGCTCCGGCAGCAGGCGGGCGAACTCGGCGTCGTACCCGTCGAGGACGCCGGTGCCGTCGCGGCGCAGCACCGCCCGCAGCACCGCGGCGAACGGGGCGAACGGCAGGCCGGCCTCGCCGAGTTCCAGGCACTGCCCGACCAGCAGGCGGGCGTCGTCGCCGACGGCGCGGCCGAACTCCTCCAGCAGGCGGGTCTTGCCGACCCCGGCCTCGCCACCGACCAGGACGGTGACCGGCTCCCCGGCGCGGGCGCGGCCGGCCGCCGCACGTAGTCGCGCCATCTCACGCTGGCGGCCGACGAGGACGGTGCTGGTGGGGCGGACGGTCACGGCACCGAGCATGCCACGCCCGCTGTCGCCCGCCCGCCGCCCGCTGTCCTCCCGGCCTCCGGCTCCCCGGTCGTCTGCTCCCGGGTCGGCGCTCAGTGGCGTGCCTCGTCGGTACGCGCCCGATGGTGCCGGCGGTTCAGCCAGCCGCGTGCCGGGCGGTGCGGCAGCGACCGGGCCAGCCGGTCCTGGGCGGCCTCGGCCCGCAGCTCCGCGGCGTGCGTACGGTAGAGGGTGAGCATGAGGTTGGCGTCGTGACCGAACATGGCGCGCTCCCTGCGAATCGTCGTCAACTGGTGACTTCGACTCTGCTCGCGAAGGTGCCGCCGGGGCATGGGCACCGCGCCTGATCTGTGCCCACTCGCCCTCCTTACGCCGGGTCGCCGGCGGCATAGCGGGCTCGTAAGGTACTCAGCCGGCCGCAGATCAACGGTGCGGCAGGCGACCACTAGACTCGACGGCATGGCAAAGCCCCAGGAGAAGGTCTCGTTCGGCCAGCGGCTGAAGCAGATCGGGTTGGTGTTCCGGTTCACCGCCAAGCAGGACAAGTGGTTCGCCCCCTTGGCCACCGGTGCGGTGCTGATCCCGCTTGCGCTGACCGTGGTCGCGGTCGCGCTCTGGGGCTGGCTGTGGTTGCCGCTGGGCATTCTGCTCGCCCTGCTCTGCCTGCTGATCGTGCTCAACCTCCGGTCGAACCGGGCGATGATGAACGCGGCCGAGGGGCAGCCGGGCGCCGCCGCGCAGATCATGGAGAACATGCGCGGTGACTGGCGGGTCTCCCCGGCGGTCAGCTCGACCACCCAGATGGACATGGTGCACCTGGTCATCGGGCGGCCCGGCGTGATCCTGCTGGCGGAGGGCAACCCGCAGCGGGTGCGCGGCCTGCTCGGCCAGGAGAAGCGTCGGCTGGCCAAGGTGATCGGCAACGCCCCGCTCTACGACTACGTCATCGGGCAGGAGGAAGGCGAGCTGCCGATCCGCAAGCTGCGGATGACGCTGATGCGGCTGCCCCGCAACCTCAGCGGCAAGGACGTCAACTCGCTGGACAAGCGCCTCAAGGCGCTCACCTCCCGGCCCCAGATGCCCAAGGGCGCCATCCCCAAGAACCTCCGCCCGCCGCGCGGCGCGTCCCGCCAGATGCGCGGCCGCTGAGCCCAGCGAACCCGCGAGCGGCCGGTCCGGTGCACGAGGGCCCGCGGCAGGGCGCCCGGGCGGGGCCGGCCCTCCGAATGGCTCGGTGTCGTCCGCCATCTGGGCATTCGTTCGGCGCGCCGCCGAGTCAGTGTGCAGGCGCGGGCTCGCGCGGGAGGGCGGATCAGCGCGGTGCGGGGGTGACGACCGAGCCGGTGAGGCGGTCGTGCAGGCCACGCCGGTGCTGGTCCATCAGCAGGGCCGGCACGACCAGGGCCAGCAGCACACCCCGCAGCAGCGCCCGGAGCAGACCGATCCGGCCGCCGTCGGTCCAGTCGACGCACCGGATCCGGGTCAGGTACATGCCGGGGGTCTGGGCGAACAGGCCCAGGAAGACGCCGTACAGCAGGATCAGCACCAGCACGGGCGCCCAGGCGTCCCTCGTGGGGCTGGCGAACAGGCCCGACGCGAGCAGGCAGAGAATCCAGTCGATGACCAGCGCCCCGAACCGGCGGCCCAGGTCGGCCGGGACGAAGGCGGGATCCGCGGCGGGGGGTGGCAAGGGGCTCGGCTGGGTGGTCACCCGCACGAGCCTAGTCAGCGCGGCAGCCGGCGCGGTGCAGGCCCGGGGTCTGGCGGCAACCGGACCGGCGCCGGGCGCGCCGACGCGGAGCGCCAAAAAGGACCAATCTCATCAAGCTTCACTACACTGGCACAGCCGGACCCGTTCCTCGGGTTGAGGTGTCCGGGTCAGGCGCCCGGGGTGACCCAACGCGAGGGACGTAACACGGCAGAAACACTGGAGACATGGCCGGGCAACCGCACGGCCATAGCGTCGCCAGGAGCCTAGCTATCCGTGGACGTGCCAGGAGGACGAGTGTTCGCCAATCCCGAGGAACTCCTGCGTTACCTCAAGAACGAGGACGTGAAGTTCGTCGACGTTCGTTTCTGTGACCTGCCCGGCGTCATGCAGCACTTCAACCTGCCGGTGGAGTCCGTCGACGACGACTTCTTCACCAACGGTCTCGCTTTCGACGGGTCGTCGATCCGCGGCTTCCAGGCGATCCACGAGTCGGACATGCTCCTGCTCCCGGACGTCGCCACCGCCTTCATCGACCCGTTCCGCGCGCAGAAGACCCTCGCGCTGAACTTCTTCATCCACGACCCGTTCACCCGCGAGGCGTACTCGCGTGACCCGCGTAACGTGGCGAAGAAGGCCGAGGCCTTCCTGGCCGCCAGCGGCATCGCCGACACCGCCTACTTCGGCCCGGAGGCGGAGTTCTACATCTTCGACTCCATCCGCCACGAGACCTCCGCGAACCAGGCCTACTACTACATCGACTCGATCGAGGGCGCCTGGAACACCGGCCGTGAGGAGGAGGGCGGCAACCGCGGCTACAAGACCGCGTACAAGGGTGGTTACTTCCCGGTGCCGCCGGTCGACCACTACGCCGACCTGCGTGACCAGATCGTCCGCCGACTGATCGACACCGGATTCACCGTGGAGCGCTCGCACCACGAGGTCGGCACCGCCGGCCAGGCGGAGATCAACTACAAGTTCTCCACCCTGCTGCACGCCGGTGACCAGCTCCAGCTCTTCAAGTACATCGTGAAGAACACCGCCTGGGCAGCCGGCAAGACCGCCACCTTCATGCCCAAGCCGCTCTTCGGCGACAACGGCTCCGGCATGCACACCCACCAGAGCCTCTGGCTGGGCGGCGAGCCGCTCTTCTACGACGAGACCGGCTACGCCGGCCTGTCCGACACCGCCCGCTGGTACATCGGCGGTCTGCTGCACCACGCGCCGTCGCTGCTGGCCTTCACCAACCCGACGGTCAACTCGTACCGTCGCCTGGTCCCGGGCTTCGAGGCGCCGGTCAACCTGGTCTACTCGCAGCGCAACCGCTCCGCCTGTACCCGCATCCCGGTCACCGGCAGCAACCCGAAGGCCAAGCGGGTCGAGTTCCGGGTGCCGGACCCGTCGGCCAACGTCTACCTCGCCTTCTCGGCGATGCTGATGGCCGGCCTGGACGGCATCAAGAGCAAGATCGAGCCGCCAGCGCCGATCGACAAGGACCTCTACGACCTCCCGCCGGAGGAGTGGGGCGACGTCAAGCAGGTGCCGGGCTCCCTGCCGGCCGTGCTCGACTCGCTGGAGGCCGACCACGACTACCTGCTCGACGGTGGCGTCTTCACCCCAGACCTGATCTCCACCTGGATCGACTGGAAGCGGGCCAACGAGGTCGACCCGGTGCGTCTGCGCCCGACCCCGCACGAGTTCGCGATGTACTTCGACTGCTGATCTCACTCAGCGCCGTCCGGGCCGGCTCCGCACCACGCGGAGCCGGCCCGCGGCGTTTCGGCAAACCGATACCTTCGCGTCCGATATATTGAGGGCGTGGACACTCCGCTACGCGAACCCACCTTCCTCATCCTGACCGCGCTCGCCCGCGAGCCGATGCACGGCTACGCGATCATCGGCGAGGTCGCGGCCCTCTCCGACGGGCGGCTCTCGCTACGCCCCGGCACCCTCTACGGCGCGCTGGACCGGCTCACCGATGCCGGCCTGGTCGAACTGGACCGGGAGGAGACCGTCGACGGGCGGTTACGCCGCTACTACCGCCTCTCCCCCACCGGTGACGCCACGCTGGCCGTCGAGACCGAACGGCTACGGCGCAACGTCGAGGCGGCCACCGCCAGGCTGCGCGCCCGTGCGGTGCGCCCGCTCGCACCGCGTACCGCCGGAGGTATGGCATGAGCAAGCTGGAGCGCCGATACCGGCATCTGCTGCGGGCGTACCCGCCGGACTACCGCCACGACCGGGGCGACGAGATCGTCGGGACGTACCTCGACCTGGCGGAACCGCGACGGCGCTGGCCCTCCCTCGCGGACGCCGCCGACCTCGTGCGGGGTGGCCTCCGCCAGCGGCTGCGGGCCGCCGGCGCCACCGACCTGATTCCCGGGGTACGCCTCGCGGCGCTGCTCGCGCTGACCACCGCCGCCTTCCTTGCCGGCTTCTGGACGATCGTCGAGCAGAGCCCACCGCCTGCCGAGGCGGGCGTGCCGGTGCTCGACCCGTTCGTGTCGACCGGCATCGTCGCGTGGCTGGCGTGGCTGGTGGCGGCGGTCCTCGTGCTCGTGGCACCGGGCCGACCGACTTGGGTCGCCATCGCGGTGGCGGTGGTGGCGACCGTGGCGGTTCTCCTGGCGAGCCCGCTCGCGGGCCTGCCCAGACCTCCGCTGCTGGTGCTGGTGCCACAGGCCGCCCTCGGTGTGCTGGCGCTCGCGGTCGACGGTCACCTGCCGTTGCCGGCTCGGGCTCTGCCGATCGTGGCAGCAGCGGGTGGCTACGTGTTCGGGCATGGCTTCTACTGGGACGCGTACCGGTGGAGCGCCGAACAGTTGCTACCGGCGACCGGGGCGGTGTTGCTGGGGGTTGCGGTGCTGCTCGCCGTCGGGTTGGCCATGCGGCGGGACTGGCGGGGTGGCTGGGCGGTGGTCGCCCTGCTCACCCCGGTCGGGCTGCTCAGCGTGCACATCCTGGCCGGGGCGGTGGACGGCCTCGGCGGCGCCCCGCGCCCGACCTACCCGACGCTTGTCGGTGCCGCTCTCACCGTCGGGTTGCTCGGGCCGGCCCTGCTGCCAGCCGCCGTCGCCCTGCGCCGTCGCATCGGCCGCAGCAACCCCGGCGAGCCCTGCCCCACCTGCGGCACCCGCCGCTGACCGGCCCCGCCACCGCCGACCCGGCCCCACCACCGCCGACCCGGCCCCACCACCGCCGACCCGGCCCCGCCACCGCCGACCCGGCCCCGCCACCCCGACGCGAAGAGCCCGCACTGAGGACCCGCTCGGCAGGCCGAGCGACTGTGGCAGTGCAGCAGTCTTCGCACCGGCGTGTCGAGCGGCTTCACTGCCACGCTACGGCCGCGCAACCGCGCGCCCCAGGAGAGGGCAGATGGGCGGATCAGTTACGACTCGTCTGAGGAGTTAATGGGCAGTGCCGCCGGTCAGGGTGGGGTCGATCGCCGGGGTCGGCGGCGGGAGAGGGACCAGAGGAGCGCGGCTAGGACCAGTGTCGTCATCACAATCGCACCCGGGGCCTTGGTCAGCCGGGCCACGTTGGTGCCGTCCGGCAGGGCGAGGAACGACGCCAACGCACACGGCGCCACGAACCAGGCGGTCCGGGTCGCCACCACCGCGAGCACCGCCAGCGGCCAGGTCGCGTACCAGGGATGAAACACCGGTGCGAGCACCACAGTGGCCACCAACCCCACCCCCGCACCCCCCAACCCCACCCCACCCCAACCCCCACCCCAACCCCCCGCCCAACCCCCCACCCAACCCCCAGCCGGGCTGATCATGAGGTTATTGCCCCGGTAAGCGCTTACCAAGGGCAACAACTTCATGATCAACCCATCGGAGCCGGGTGGAGGTGGGGGGTGGAGGGTGGAGAGGGTGCGGAGCCAGAGGAGGGGGAGCAGGGCTGCCAGGAGGAGCAGGGCGGCTACGCGGGTCAGCGGGACGGCGTCGGGGTGGTGGCCGAAAAGTTCGCCGACGTAGTCGACGAGCATGCCGATGGCGGTCGGCGGCGAGGTCCACTGCACGGTGTCGCCGCTGCGGCCCAGCCCACCGAGCCAGCCGAGCCCGAGACCGGTCAGCAGCGAGGGGACCAGCAGCCCGCCGACGGCACCGATGGTCAGCAGGCCACCGTCGCGCAGCAGCGTGCGCACGACGGGCCGGCCCCGCACGGCGGCCAACGCCGCGAACGGCAGCACCACCACGGCGGTCGCCTTCACCGACACCGCCAGTCCGATCAGCACCCCGGCCACCAGCAGCACACCGACCGAACGCAACGATCCGAGCCGGCCCGGACGGGCGAACAGCAGCAGCAGGGCCGGCAGGAGCAGGCCGAGCATCACCGCGTCGTTGTGCGCCCCGGCCACCAGGTGCACGCCGACCAGCGGGCAGGCCAGCAGCAGCCAGGTCGCCCGCCGAGGCGGCACGCCGGCTGCCCGGGCCAGGCCGGGCAGGCAGGCCGCCGCCGCCAGTACGCCCGCGAGCGCCAGCAGCCGCAGCAGCAGCACCGTGCCGAGCAGCCCACCACCGAGCAGCCCACCGCCGAGCACCACGGCCAGCGCGGCTAGCAACACGAAGACCGGCCCGTACGGGGCCGGGGTGTCCCGCCAGACCGGCGCGACCGCCTCGACCCAGGGGCAGCCGGCCGCGGCCACCCCGGTGGCGTACGGATCACCACCGCCGGCGTAGATCCAGCCCTGGCAGGCGTACGAGTAGACGTCCCGGCTGCCCAGCGGGGCGGTGACCAGCAACGGCAACGTCCACCACCCAGCGGTGACGTACGCCCACCTGGTCGACGGGGCACCGTCGCGCAGTGCCCACCAGGCGCCCACCATGGCGATCGTGCCGAGCAGCCACAACGCGACGGTCAGCGGACCGCCGTCGGGGGCGGTGGTGGCATCGGGCAACGCGCCGCCGAGGTACCCGACGACCGCCAGCAGCAGCGCCCCCACCAGCCCGACGTACCGGGCGACCCGGTCCCGCGTGCCCACCGCCCGGGCATCGGGATCCCGCCCGAGTCCCCGATCCCGCCCGAGTCCCCGATCCCGCCCGAGTTCCCGGTCGCACGCGGGGCCCGGATCGGGCCGGAGACCCGGATCACTGCCGTCGCCGGACGCGGAGCGGGGCTCGGGATGGGGACGGGCGCCGGGATCGGACACCGGCGGTACCTCTCCTCAGGTGCGGGGTCCAGGGACGCCTCGCCGGAACTGGTCCAGGGGGTGCCTCCGGGAGACACGGCCTAATCGGCAGGCACCGGTTGACGGGCCGCCGCCCGGGCCTCCTTCGCCGACCGTACCAACCGGAGCGCCACCACGATCACGAACAGCGTCATCAGCGGCGCACCAACCGTCTTGGTGTAGCGGGGCAGGCCGGTGCCGTCGGCCAGCACCAGAAACGCGGCGTAGACGGTCACCGCGCTGAACCACCAGGTGCGCCGCGCGGTGGCGGCGAGCAGCGCCAGCGGCCAGAACCAGTACCAGGGGTGGAACAGCGGGGCGAGCGCGACCGTCGCGGTCAACGCCAGCGCGGCGTGCCAGAGCGGTTCCCGGTGCCGGGCCCGGAACCACAGCCACACCAGCAACGCCGCCAGCACCAGCACCGCGATGCCCCGGGTCACCGGCAGCGTGTCGATGTGCAGGCCGAACGGCAGCACCAGGTAGCCGACGGTCTGCCCGACGGCGGTCGGCGGCGATGTCCAGGCGACCACCTCGTTGCCGTGCGACAGCCCGGTGATCCAGCCGAGGTCGAGCCCGGCGGCGAGGGTCGTCCCGAACAGCGTGGCCACGGTACCGCCGACCACCGGCGTACCGTGGCGCAGCAGCGCGCGCAGCGAGTAGCCGCCGGTGATCGCGGCGAGCGCCGCGAACGGCACCACCACCAGCGCGGTGACCTTGATGCCGGCGGCCAGGCCGAGGACGACGCCGCCGGCCAGCAGCGGCCAGGGCCGTCCGGGGCGACTGACCACCACGGCCAGACCGGCCACCAACAGCCCGACCATCAGTGCGTCGTTGTGTACGCCGGAGATCAGGTGCACCCCGACCAGCGGGCTGGCCAGGGCGAGCCAGAGGGTCCGGCCGACCGGCACGCCACAGCGGCGGGCCAGCACCGGCAGGCAGGCCGCCGTCAGCACCACGCCGGCCACCGCGAGCACCCGGAACAGCGCGATGCTGCCGATCAGAGAACCCGTCGCCGCGACCACCGCACCGGAGAGCACCACGAACAGCGGCCCGTACGGCGCCGGGGTGTCCCGCCAGATGTACGACATGGTGTCCAGCCACGGGCAGGGCAGCGTCGAGACGCCGTACTCGTACGGGCTGATGCCGCCCGCGTAGCTTGCCCCCTGGCAGGCGTACGCGTAGGCGTCCCGGCTGCCCAGCGGCGGGGTGAGCAGGAACGGCAGCGCCCACAGCCCGGCGGTGACCAACGCCCACCGGGCCGACGGCACCCGGTCCCGCAGCGTCCACCAGGCCACCGCCATGGCCGCGGTGCCGACCAGCCACAGCCCGATGATCAGCGGCCCGTTCGGCCCCAGCCAGATCTTGACCGGGTTGGGTCGCAGATCGCCGTCGGGCAGGGCGCCGCCGAGGAACGCCGCCACGGCGAGCATGATCGATCCGGCCAGTCCGGTCCAGCGCACGAGGTGATGGGGCACGTCGGACATGCTGCCAGTACCGTACGGCGCGCTACCGAGGTGGGCATCACGCGGCAACCACGCGCCGGCGGCCGCTCACCGCCGGCCGTGGAACCCGCCGCCGGCCGGACGCTGCCCCGCCGAGTCCACCTCGGCGAGGCAACCGGCAAGGTGGAGCGCTCACCGCCGGCCGTGGAGCGCCCGCCGTCAGCCGGGCGGGCAGTGGCCGGCGGGCCGCAGGCTGCTCGTGACCTCGAAGGTTCCCGCGGTTCGGGCCCGTACCGTGACCCATTCGTCCGGGGTGGCGCTCAGGCACCCGTCTCCCGCGGACAACGACAGCCAACGGGACCACCGGACCCGGACGAGCACATCGGCGGGGGCGTCGACGGTGAATCGCACCCCCGCGTCGTCGGAGGTGACGAGTTGAGCCGGAGGGGAGACGAGTGGTGCCGGATCGAGCACCTGGTACAGGCGCCACTGCCCGGGGCGGCCGACCTCCCGCAGGTACGGCTGACCGGCCAGCACGAGCGTCGCCTCGTCCTGGCCGTACCGGTCGAGGGCCGCGTCCGGCGCGATGGCGACGTAGCTGACGGCGTTGCGGCGCAGCCATTCGCCGTACCGGCCGGCATCGAGGCTGCCGTCGTAGAAGAGCGGGTTACGTCCCACGTCGACCTGCCGCTCCCAGCCCCGGGCCAGTGGTACGGCGGCGGCCACGAAGGCGCTCTCCCAGTGGTCCCGCAGCGGCACCACCTCGATCCGGCCCACCGGTCCCCGCCGCTCCAGGTCGTTCAGCAGAGGTTCGTGGAAGGCGGCGTACGCCGGCGCCGCCCCACGCCGGGCGATGTCGTTGGTCATCACCGGGGACTGCCACCAGAACAACGCGACGAGCAGCGCGGCCAGCCAGCGCCGGCCCAGTCCGACGTACGCCGCGACGATCGGCAGGGCGAAGAGCATCGGCAGGCGCAACGCGTTCGAACCGATCGGGCTGGGCAGGTGGTAGGCCGCGACCAGGAGCAGCGCGGTGAGCGCGGCACCGACCCGCAGTGCCCGGACCGGTACGAGCGCGAGCACCACCACGGCAAGGGCGAGGTTGATCCGCAGTGATTCGGCGCTGAACGGTTGCCGCCCCCCGTTACCGAAGAGCGCCGCCATCGGCGCCACCGTCACCAGCGGCGCGAGGCACAGAACCAGCGCGGCGGTTCCGGGTCGCCGGTCCCGCCAGACGTCGAGGACCAACAGGGCACCGCCGGCGAGGCCGAGGAAGAGGCCGGCCACCGGGCTGGCAGCCGTCGCGAGCACCGCCGCCGCACCGGCCGCCGCCAGCCGCCACCAACGCGTCCCCCGGGGCCACGCCACCAGGCAGAGCGCGAGCAGCGCCCACATCAGGCCGACGGCGAAGGTGATCCGACCACTGGCCAGGTTCCCCACCAGGACGATCGCACCCAGCAGGCCGCCGAGCAGCGGACGGCGAGCGCCGGTCAGCACCAGCAGCCAGGCCAGTGCCACGGCGGAGACGACCGCCGCGACCGCACCGACCGGACGCACCCCGACAAGCGCACCGAGCATCTGGGTGTAGAGGCTGTAGCCGAACTGGTTGACCCCGCCGTACCAGGAGAAGTCGAGCGGGGCGAGACCGTTGCGCCCGGCGAAACCCGCGCGGGCCACCTGCGCGGAGAGGTCGGTCCCCATGGGCCGGGCCAGCAGGAACGCGACCGCCAGCAGCAGCGACACCAGCAGCGAACCCAGAACGGGGTACGCCGGCCCGGGTGCACCGGCACCCGACGCAGCTTCGGCGGCCTCCCCTTCCGGGAGGGAAGCGTGGGTCGATGTCGGCACCGAGCAGTCGTACCACGATCAGTGACCGGCCCGGGTGGCGGGTCACCGGGACGTCGGCGTCACATCTCCAGGACGCGTTCGGTGGCCGAGCGGGAACGGCGGCCGGTGCGCAGGTACTCGTCGAGGAACTCGCCCGGGTCGTCGCGGCCGAGCAGCCGGACCACGCCGGCCAGTTCCACGCCGTGCCGGGGCAGTTGGTCGCCGGCGCGGCCCCGGACCAGCATCAGCGCGTTGCGGACCAGCGCGGCGAGCGTCCAGCCAGCCGCCATCGCCTCGGCGTCCGCCGGATCGACCAGGCCGGCTTCCCGGGCGGCGGCGAGCGCGTCGAGGGTACGCGTGCCGCGCAGCTGCGGGTACGCGCCGGCGTGGCGCAGTTGGAGCAGCTGCACCGCCCACTCCACGTCGGCCAGGCCGCCCCGGCCCAGTTTGGTGTGGGTGGCCGGGTCGGCGCCCCGGGGCAGCCGCTCGGTCTCCACCCGCACCTTGATCCGGCGGATCTCGATGACCTGCTCCCGGGTCAGCCCCTCGGCCGGGTACCGGATCGGGTCGACCATCTGCTCGAACCGGGTGCCCAGTTCGGCGTCGCCGCAGACGCAGCGGGCGCGCAGCAGCGCCTGCGCCTCCCACACCCGCGACCAGCGGGCGTAGTACTGCTGGTAGGCGGCGAGACTGCGGACCAGCGGCCCCTGCCGGCCCTCGGGACGCAGGTCGGCGTCGACGCCGAGCGGTGGGTCGGGTGCGGGCATGCCGAGCAGCCGCCGTAGCTCCTCGGCGATGGCGTGCGCGGCGGCACTTGCAGCGCTCTCGCTTACCCCTTCCGGCGGGTCGTAGACGAAGAGCACGTCGGCGTCGGAGAGATAGTTCGACTCGTACCCGCCGAGCCGACCCATCCCGATCACCGCGAAGGTGAGTCCCGGCATGGCCGGCTGGGCGGCCCGGGCGGTCCGTAGCGCGGCGGCGAGGGTCGCATCGGTGACGTCGGAGAGCGCGGTGCCGACCGCGGTGATGTCGGACAGGGCGGGCGTGGTCCGGCCGCCGTCGGGACGGGCCGGGGCCAGCGAACCGGCCCGGCTGAGCACGTCGGCGCAGGCGAGGCGGAGCAGTTCGCGGCGGCGCAGCGCGCGTACCGCCCGGGTCGCCTCGACCGGGTCGGAGTGCCGGGCCGCGGCGGCGGTGAAACCGTCGAAGAGGACCTCGCGCGGGCGCGGACTCAGCTCGCTCTCCTCGGCCAGCAGGCGCAGCGCCTCCGGCTCGCGGGTCAGCAGGTCCGCGACGTACCGGGAGGAGGAGAGCACCCGGGCCAGCCGGCGGGCCACCGGCCCGGAGTCGCGCAGCAGCCGCAGGTACCAGGGGGTGCTGCCGAGGGAGTCGGAGACCTGGCGGTAGTTGAGCAGGCCCCGGTCCGGCTCGGGGGCGTCGGCGAACTCGCTGAGCAGCACCGGCAGCAGGGTGCGTTGGATGGCGGCGGTACGGCTCACTCCGCCGGTGAGGGCCTGGAGGTGACGCAGCGCCCCGGCCGGGTCGGCGAAGCCGAGGATCTCCAGGCGGTTGCGGGCCGCCTGCGGGGTCAGTCGCAGCCCGTCGGCCGGTACCCGGGCCACCGACTCCAGCAACGGCCGGTAGAGCAGTTTGGCGTGCAGTCGGCGTACCTCCGAGGCGTGGGTGACCCACTCGGCGCGGAACTCCTCGACGGCGCTGCGCCCGGGTCCGGCGGTGTAGCCGAGCGCGGTGGCGAGCCAACGCAACGCGCCGGGTTCGGTCGGCACCGTGTGGGTACGCCGCAGGCCCTGGAGTTGCAGCCGGTGCTCGACGCTGCGCAGGAACCGGTAGCCGCGCAGCAGCGCCTCGCCGTCGGCGCGGCCGACGTAGCCGCCGGTGACCAGCGCGCGCAGGGCGGGGATGGTGCCGGGTGCCCGCAACGTCTCGTCGCCTCGGCCGTGCACCAGTTGCAACAACTGCACGGCGAACTCGATGTCGCGCAGCCCGCCGGGGCCACGTTTGATCTCGCGTTCCAGTTCCTTCGGCGGAATGTGATCAATGATCTTGCGCCGCATCGCCCGGACGTCCTCGACCGCCTCAGGGCGTTCGGCCGCCTGCCAGAGCAGCGGTGCCAACGCGTCGATCCACTCCTGGCCGAGCGCCAGGTCACCGGCGGCCGGACGGGCCTTGAGCAGCGCCTGGAACTCCCAGGTTCGGGCCCAGCGTCGGTAGTAGGCCAGATGGCTCGCGAGGGTCCGCACCAACGGTCCCCGGTTGCCCTCGGGGCGCAGGGCCGCGTCGACCGGCCAGGCGACCAGCCCGCAGATGTGGATCAGCCGAGTGGCCACGGTGGTGGCGGCGGTCAGATCGTCGTCCTCGGCCGCCACGAAGATCACATCGACGTCGGAGACGTAGTTCAGCTCGCCGCCGCCGCACTTGCCCATCGCGACCACGCTCAGTCGCGGTTCCCGGGTGCCCTCGGGCAGCTCCGCCACGGCGATCTGGTACGCGGCCGACAGCGTGGCGTCGGCAAGCGCCGAGAGCGCGGCCATGGTCTGTTCCAGGCCGCGCCCGCCGGTCAGATCGGCCGCCGCGACCCGCAGCAACGCCAGCCGGTACGCCCGCCGCAGCACCGCTACGGGGTTGCCCTCGCCGGACCTGTCGAGCCGGCCGTCGGCGGTCGGGGCGAGGCCGTCCGGTTCGGTACGCAGCACCAGCCACTGGTCGGGGTTGGCCACCAGGTGGTCCCCGAGCGCCGAGGAGGCGCCCAGCACGGCGAACAGCCGACGACGCAGCCCCGGATCGTCGTGCAGCGCGGCGAGCAGGGCCGAGCCCGCTCCGATGCCGCCGCCGGCCGCAGTGGTGCCCTGACTCCCGGCGGCACGGTCACGTCCGGTGCTGCCGCCGTTGCCGGCGGCCCCCTCGCTCCCGGCCGTACCCTCGCTCCCGGCGCCACCGGCACCCCCGCTCCCGGTGGAGCCGCCCTGGGCGGTGGCGGTCGCCGTGACGCGGCCGGGCCCGGCACCCCGCTGCCGCACCGCCGCGCCCGGGCCGACGGCGCCGTTCGGGCCAGCCGTCGCTCGGTGCTCCGCCTCGATCAGTCGGTGCAGCTGACGCAGCGCCAGATCCGGGTCGGCGGCCCGGGACAGCGCGGTGAGCAACTCCTGGGCCTGCTCGCCGGTGGGTTCCTGCGTCTGCGCACGCCACAGGTCGAGACCGTCCGGTCCGAGCAGATCCGCGGCGCGGGCCCCCGCGTCGTCGTCGGTGACGCCGAAGCCGTAGCGGGCGAGCCGGCCCGTGGCGCTGGTCGGCCGGCCCATCAGTGCCCGAGCAGGGGCAGGCTGCGCCGGGACCCCTCGTCCAGCTCGCCGAGGGCGAGTGCGGCGAACCGTGCCGCGAACGGCTGCCAGACCTCCTCGACGTCGGCCATCACCGCATCGCACGCGGAGATCACCAGCTGCGGGTCGTAGCCCAGCTCGGCCAGCAGCGCCGACTCGGTGGCCCATTCGGTGATCATCGCGGTGTCGCACTCGATGTGGAACTGCAACCCCCAGGCCCGGTCGCCGAGGCGGAACGCCTGGTGCGGATAGCGGGTGGAGGCGGCCAGCAGGGTGGCGCCGGCGGGCAGCTCGGTGATCTCGTCGGCGTGCCACTGCAACACGTCGGGGATCAGCGGCACGTACCGGAAGAGCGGGTCGGACTCGGCCGCGTCACGCCGGCCGACCACTGCGGGCCCGACCTCCGGCCCGGACGGGCTGCGCACGACCGTGCCGGCGTGGGCGGTGGCGAGCAGCTGCGCACCGAGGCAGACGCCCAGGGTCGGCAGCCGGTGCCGCACCGCCTTACGGAGCAGCTTCTCCACCGCCGGGAACCAGGCGGCCGCCGGCACCCCGTCGACAAGCGGGTAGGCCTGCTGATCACCGCCGAGCACCACCAGGGCGGCGTATCCCTCCAGGTCGGCGGGAACGGCCTCGCCCGCGTGCGGGCGGACCACCGCCAGCTCCAGCCCGGCCTCGGTCAGCCACTCCCCCAGCCGGCGCGGGTCGTCGGTCGGGTCGTTTTCGATCACCAACGCGGTTGCCACATCGTCGAGGCTATCCGGTCCGGCCGACCGGGCCGGCGCGAGGGATCGGCGCGGTGTCCGGCAACGTCGAAAGGTTTCGCTGGCCACCACAGTAGGCTCTGCCGCTGTGTCCGACCGCAGCACGCCCGACGACGTCGTCCGCCCACCCGCCCTGCGTCCCGGCGACACGGTGATGCTGGTGTCGCCGTCCGGACCGACCCGCCCGGAACGGGTGGCCCGGGGCGTGGAGCTGCTCACCGGCTGGGGACTGCGGCCGGTGCTCGCGCCCAACGCCTACGCCCGGCAGGGCTACCTGGCGGGCGCGGACGCGCTACGGGCGGCCGACCTCGACACCGCGTTCGCCGATCCGCAGGTGCGTGGGGTGATCTGCACCCGGGGCGGATACGGGGCGCAGCGGGTGGTGGACGCGATCGACATGGCGGCGGTACGCCGTGACCCGAAGGTGGTGGCCGGATTCTCCGACATCACCGCGCTGCACCTGGCGCTCTGGCGGGGCGCCCGGTTGGCGGGGGTGCACGGTCCCGGGGCGGCCTGGCGCGACGAGCGCACCCCGGTGGCCTCGGCCGAGTCCCTGCACGCGGCGATGACCAGCACCGAGCCGGTCACCGTACGCGCCGTCGAGGGCGAGGAGACCTTCGGCGTACGCGTCGGGGGGCGGGCCACCGGCCGGCTGTTGGGCGGCAACCTCTGCCTGGTCGTGGCCTCGCTCGGCACCCCGGACATGCCCGACCTGACCGGCGCGGTGCTGTTGCTGGAGGACGTGCAGGAACCGCCGTACAAGGTCGACCGGATGCTGACCCAGCTCCGCCGGGCCGGCGTGCTGGACGGGTTGGCCGGGGTGGCGGTGGGGCAGTTCACCGACTGCGCGGACGGCTGGGACACCACGGTGGCCGACGTGCTCGTCGAGCGCCTCGGCGACCTGGGCGTACCGGTGCTGGGTGGTCTGCCGATCGGTCACGGCCCCGGGCAGCTCACCGTCCCCGTCGGTACCCGGGCGACCCTCGACGCCGACGCCGGCACTCTCAGCGTGGTCGCCGCCGTCCGGTGACTCTTTGTCGGACACGTCCGGAATGCTGGCCCGGATTGCCAGCTCGCTGACAGCTTCGCCATGGTTCCCGCCCAGCCGGGTTCGTCACTGTCGGTGACGTCATCGCATCACCGACGAGTTGGAGGACCGATGTCTCGCACGATTTCGACAAGGCACCTGCTGGCCGGCCTGGCCGCGGCGGGCGTGCTCGGCGTGGGGATCGCCGCTCCCACCGTGGCGCTCGCCGACGACAAGGCCACCCCGAGCGCCAGCGCGAGCAGCGAGCCGCAGGGCGACCGGCAGGAACAGCGGGCCGCTCGGCACGCGCAGTTCACCGAGGCGCTGGCCGAGGAGTTGGGCGTGCCCACCGAGAAGGTGACCGAGGCGCTGGAGAAGCTCCGCGAGCAGCACCAGCCGCAGGGCCGGCCGGACGGTGAGGGCCGCCGGGGCCTCACGGGCCGCGGCGAGGGCCGCATGGGCGGCGACGGCGGCGAGGGCGAGCGGCGGACGCCGCCGTCGGCCGAGGAGCGCCAGGAGGCGCTGGCCGAGCGGCTCGCGCAGGCGGTCGAGGACGGCAAGCTCACCCAGGAGCAGGCCGACGCCATCACCGCCGCCGTCGAGGCCGGGGTGTTCGGCGGCTGGGGCGGCCCCGGCGCTCGTGGCGGCGAGGGCGACACCGCCGGCAAGTGACACCCCGGCCGGCCTCACGCACGCGCACCGCGTGCCGAGCGGTCCCGGCTCATCCGCCGGCCCGGGCTGACGTACCACGCCGCGTGGGCGGCCCCGCTCCACTCCTGCGGGGCCGCCCACGCGGCTGTACCCAACCCACCGCCACGACCGGCCCACGACATGCGGCAGGTCGCGGTATCCGGGAGCCCGGGAAGGCCCGACTTGCCGCATCCGGCGACCGCCGGCGGCGCGGGCCCGGGAACCGGGTCGTGGGCGGGCGGACCGGGTGCGGTCAGGCGATACAGGCGCAGACGATCAGCGCGGCGCCGAAGTGGCTGGCGGCGCTGACCCGGGCCACCGGGTGCGGCTCGTCGGCGCAGATGACCTCGCCGAGCTTGCCCGGGGTGATCAGGTCCAGCACGAAGAAGGCCAGCGCCATGATGCCCAGACCGATCAGCCCGAAGATCACCGTCGAGGCCAGCCCCTTGGCGAAGTCGCTGTAGCTGGTCAGGATCGCGGTGAAGACGATGCCGGCGACGCCGAGCTGATTCGCGGCGAGCAGCAGCCCGGCGTTGGCGTTGCGGCGTACCCAGATCAGGTCCCGCAGTTTGCCCGGGGTGAGCAGGTCGACCAGGACGAAGCCGGCGGCCATCAGGCCAACACCGACGACCCCGAACACCACGCTCTGCCAGGCTCCGCTGAGCAGATCCTCCAGCACCGACTGCCTCCCGACGAGTCTCCGGCCGGCGGGTGCCGGCACGGTGATCGAGACGATAGCGGCACCGGGCAACGCCCGGCAGCCCGGCGGCGGGCCGGTGCCGGCGGACCTGCCCGGAGCAGCGGCTAGAACGTCGGGCAGGCCCGCCACAGCGGCGGCTACAGCGACAGGTAGTGCTGGCGCTCGTAGGGCGTGACCTCGCGGCGGTACTGCTCCCACTCGGCCCGCTTGTTGCGCAGGAAGAAGTCGAAGACGTGCTCGCCGAGCACCTCGGCGACCAGTTCCGAACCCGCCATCACGTCGATCGCCTCGGACAGGTTCTCCGGCAGCTGTTCGTACCCCATCGCCCGCCGCTCGGCGCTGGTCAGTGCCCACACGTCGTCCTCGGCGCCGGGCGGCAGCTCGTACCCCTCCTCGATGCCCTTCATCCCGGCGCCGAGCAGCACCGCGAAGGCGAGGTACGGGTTGGCGGCCGAGTCGGGCGAGCGGATCTCAACCCGGGCCGAGTTCGGCTTGCCGTACGCCGGGACCCGGACCAGCGCGGAGCGGTTCAGGTGCCCCCAGCAGACGTACGCGGGGCTCTCGGTGACCCGGTCCGGCAACGCCTGCGGGAACAGCCGCTTGTACGAGTTGACCCACTGGTTGGTGACCGCGGTGTACTCCCGGGCGTGGGCCAGCAGCCCGGCGATGAACGCCCGGGCCACCTTGGACAGCTTCATCGGGTCGCTGGCGTCGTGGAACGCGTTGCGTTCCCCCTCGAACAGCGACAGGTGGGTGTGCATCCCGCTGCCCGGTTGGTCGGTGAACGGCTTGGGCATGAAGGTGGCCTGCACGCCGGTGGAGAGCGCCACCTCCTTGACCACGTGCCGGAAGGTCATGATGTTGTCGGCGGTGGTCAGCGCGTCGGCGTAGCGCAGGTCGATCTCCTGCTGGCCGGGGGCGACCTCGTGGTGGCTGAACTCCACCGAGATGCCGATCCGCTCCAGCGACAGCACCGCCTGGCGGCGGAAGTCCCGCGCCACGGCGTGGGTGGTGTGCTCGAAGTACCCGCCGGTGTCCACCGGCACCGGCACGGCGCCGTCCATCGGCCCGTTCTCCAGCAGGAAGAACTCGATTTCCGGGTGGGTGTAGAAGGTGAAGCCCTTCTCCGCCGCCCGGGACAACGCCCGACGCAGCACATGGCGGGGATCGGCCCAGGACGGACCGCCGTCGGGCAGCAGGATGTCGCAGAACATCCGGGCGCTCTCGCCGCTGACCCCGCCCTCGAACGGGAAGACCTGGAAGGTGGTCGGGTCCGGCATGGCGACCATGTCCGACTCGAAGACCCGGGCGAAGCCCTCGATGGCGGAGCCGTCGAAACCGATGCCCTCCTCGAAGGCGGCCTCCAGTTCGGCGGGGGCGACCGACACGCTCTTGAGCGTGCCGAGCACGTCGGTGAACCACAGCCGGACGAAACGGATGTCCCGCTCTTCCAGCGTACGGAGGACGAACTCCTGCTGACGGTCCACTTCCCCAACCTTCCGCGACACACTATGTCCGCCTTGGGTCGGACTCTGCCCGACCTGACCGACCAGTCTCCACCGACCCGATTACGCAGACGTTAACCGAACCGCGGCCGTTACGTCCTGTCCCGTCCCGACCGGCGGTCGGACCCCGGTCGGACTGCTCCACGCCGACGTGTCGAGGCCGTACCGCTGGGGCAAGATGAGGACATGCCCACCCTGCGTCTCGCCCTGTGCCAGGTCAACCCCAGTGTCGGTGACCTCACCGGCAACGCCGGTCTCGTCCGCGCCTGGACCCGCCGGGCCGCCGACTCCGGTGCCCAACTGGTCCTGTTCCCCGAGATGATGTTGACCGGCTACCCGGTGGAGGATCTGGTCTTCCGGCGGTCCTTCGTGGCCGCCTCCCAGGCGGCGCTCGGCCAGCTCGCCGCCGATCTGGACGCCGACGGCCTGGGTGACCTGCCGGTCGTGGTGGGCTACCTGGACGCCGACGGCCCGCCGCAGGTGAGCGCGGACGCCGAGCCGGGTCGGGGGACGCGTAACGCCGCCGCGCTGCTGCACCGGGGTGAGGTGGTTGCCACCTACTTCAAGCACCACCTGCCCAACTACGGCGTCTTCGACGAGGACCGCTACTTCGTGCCCGGCGACATGCTCACCGTGGTCCGGCTCGGCGGGGTGGACGTGGCGCTGACCATCTGCGAGGACCTGTGGCAGGCCGGCGGCCCGTTCGCTGCCGCCCGCCGGGCTGGGGTGGGGCTGGTGGTCAACATCAACGGCTCGCCGTACGAGCTGAACAAGGACGACCTGCGAATGCCGCTGGTCCGCCGGCGGGCCGCCGAGGCCGGGGCCACCATCGCGTACGTCAACATGATCGGTGGTCAGGACGAGCTGGTCTTCGAGGGCGACTCGATGATCGTCGCGGCGGACGGGACGGTGCTGACCCGGGCACCGCAGTTCGTCACGCACCTGCTCGTGCACGACGTCGACCTGCCCGCCGCCACAGGTGCCGGCGAGGTCGCGGACGGCGAGCAGCTGGCCGACGGGCTGCGGGTGGTGCGGCGTACCGTCGAGGGGATCCCGCCCTCGCCGACGGGCCCGGCGGCGACCGGCGGCATCATCGAGCCGGTGGCCGACGAGGCCGAGGTGTGGCAGGCGCTGGTGCTCGGCCTGCGGGACTACGTCGAGAAGAACCGCTTTCCCTCGGTGGTGCTCGGGCTGTCCGGGGGCATCGACTCGGCGGTGGTGGCGGCCATCGCGGTGGACGCCCTCGGCGGCGACCGGGTGGTCGGGGTCTCTCTGCCCAGCCAGCACTCCTCGGAGCACAGCCGCTCCGACGCCGCCGACCTGGCCAAGCGGACCGGCCTGGACTACCGGGTGGAGCCGATCCAGCCGATGGTGGACACCTTCCTGGCGAACGTGTCGCTGTCCGGGGTCGCGGTGGAGAACCTCCAGGCCCGGGTACGCGGCGTCATCCTGATGGCGTTGTCGAACCAGGAGGGCCACCTGGTGCTGACCACCGGCAACAAGAGCGAGCTGGCGGTCGGTTACTCGACCCTGTACGGCGACTCGGTCGGCGGTTTCAACCCGATCAAGGACGTGTGGAAGACCCTGGTCTGGCGGCTGGCCAAGTGGCGCAACACCGAGGCCACCCAGCTGGGCGTGACCCCACCTATCCCGGAGAACTCGATCGGCAAGCCGCCGAGCGCCGAGCTGAGCCCGGGGCAGCTCGACAGCGACTCGCTGCCCGACTACGACGTGCTCGACCCGATCCTGATCGGCTACATCGACGGTGACCTGGGCCGGGAGGGGCTGATCGCCGACGGTCACGACCCGGCCGTGGTGGACAAGGTGCTGCGGTTGGTGGATACCGCCGAGTACAAGCGCCGCCAGTCCGCACCGGGTACGAAGATCTCCATGAAGGCGTTCGGACGGGACCGGCGGCTACCGATCACCAACCGGTGGCGCGAGAACGGCTGACCGGCTTCCGGGCGGTCCGGTGGTGCGCACGGCCGCCCCGTGACGCTGGACCGGAGTGACATCCTCCACTGCGCCCTGCCGCCGACCGCCCGCGCGGTGGGACGATCGCGGCAGAACCCGGGGACCGCGTACGCGGCCTCGAGGAAGGAGAACATCGTGGAATCCACTCCGGCCGAGGTGACCGCCCTCTACGGCGGCCCGGCCACCCGTCGCGTCCGTACCCGCGACCTGCTCGCCGCCAAGGAGCGCGGCGAGAGATGGTCGATGCTCACCTCGTACGACCAGTACACGGCCTCGATCTTCGACGCCGCCGGAATCCCGGTGCTGCTGGTGGGCGACTCGGCGGCGAACAACGTGTACGGCTACGAGACGACCCTGCCGGTGACCGCCGAGGAACTGCTGCCGCTGGTACGGGCGGTCGTCCGGGCCACCCGGCAGACCCTCGTCGTCGGTGACCTGCCATTCGGCTCGTACGAGGAGGGCCCGACCCAGGCGCTGCGTACCGCCGTCCGGTTCATGAAGGAGGGCGGCTGTCACGCGGTGAAACTGGAGGGCGGCCAGCGCTGCGCCGCGCAGATCGAGGCGATCGTCGGTGCGGGCATCCCGGTGATGGCGCACATCGGCTTCACCCCCCAGCGTGAGCACACCATCGGCGGATACCGGGTACAGGGCCGCGGCGACACCGCCGACGAGGTACTGGCCGACGCGCGGGCGGTCGCTGCGGCTGGTGCCTTCGCGGTGGTGCTCGAAATGGTGCCCGGTGAGGTGGCCAAGCGGGTCACCGCCGAGCTGCCGATCCCCACCGTGGGCATCGGCGCCGGCCCGGACACCGACGCCCAGGTGCTCGTCTGGCAGGACATGGCGGGCCTGCGCACCGGCAAGGCGCCACGTTTCGTGAAGCGCTACGCCGCCCTGGCCGACACGCTCGACGAGGCCACCCGCCGCTTCGCCGACGAGGTCCGCTCCGGCCAGTTCCCCGCCGCCGAACACACCTTCTGACCGTCCGCCTGGGTCAAAGGCCGACCCGGGCGACGACCACCGGCCGACCCGGCACCGGCCATGTCCACTGGCTGACCCGGCCCGGACGGTCAGGGCGGGTGCGTTCGCCTGGATGTGCGTCGTGGCGCCGTTGCCCGG
This sequence comes from Verrucosispora sp. WMMD573, assembly GCF_027497175.1. Taxonomy (NCBI): domain Bacteria; kingdom Bacillati; phylum Actinomycetota; class Actinomycetes; order Micromonosporales; family Micromonosporaceae; genus Micromonospora; species Verrucosispora sp. WMMD573. The sequence goes on from NZ_CP114901.1 coordinate 6,206,041, forward strand.
GTGAACGGGCGCGGGCCGCCTCGCCTCACCTCGAACCGTGGCCGCTAGGTCGGCGACAACGCGGGCCTGCTCGGCATCGACCTGGCCGGCGGCGCTCCAGCCACTCGGGAACCTCGTCGCTGGAACTGGCCTCGCCGCCGCCGTGGTCATCATCGCCGTACTACTGACCGGACCCGCTCCGGTGCTGGGGGCGCGGTGGTTCTGGTTCTGGCTGGTCTGCCTCGTACCGTTCGGGCTCGGGCTCTTGTGGTGGTTGGCCCGGGAGCACCCCTGGGCGCGCGCCGCCTCCCCGCCCGCCGGCCCGCGCCAGCGGAGCCACGGCAGCCTGGGCTTTGCTCTCGGCGTCCTGGCCGCACTCCTGAGCAGCATGGTGGTGCTGGTGCTCAGCCAACTGCTCGGCGACTGGTGGGTGCCGCGCCTTCGACGCCGGATAGGTGAGCGAGATTTCCCGAAAGCCGCTACGGTTCCCGCTCGTGAATCGAGTTCGTGCTTCCTTCTCTGTCCTGGCCTGCGCCTCACTGCTGGCGTTGGCCGCCTGCGGTGGCGAGGAGGCGGCTCCGACGGCTGGAACTTCGCCGGCGACCGCCGTGCCGTCCGTCACCGCCACCACCAGCGCCCCCTCGCCCACCCCGGCGCCGCCGACCGCTGACGCGGCGGACGTGGTGGGGGACAAGCAGCTCTGCCAGTCGGCGAAGCAGGCAAGCGACAAGATGAAGGAGAATCTCGTCGCCGCGGTGAGTTCCGGTAGCGAGCCGTCGCCGGCGCTGTTTCAGAAGATCCTGTCCGGGTTGCAGAACGAGGTGACCCGGGTGGCCGCCACCGGCGCCACCGACAGCAACGTGGTTGCCGCGTTGGAACAGTTCGGCGCGGAGGCCGGCAAGGCCGCCAACGCCACGGACCCAGCGACGGCCGCGGACAACCCGGGCTTCGAGAAGGCCGGCGCTGCCCTCAGCACGGCCTGCAAGTCGGCCGGCGTCAACGTCAACTTCTGACCACCGGACGCCCTGAGGATCGGATCCGGCTGCTCCTGGTGACCTGCGGGGCGGACGACCAGGACCCGGTGGACCGGAACGCGCTCAGAGGTCGGTGACGCGGACGCCCGCATGCGCCTTGTAGCGCTTGTTGATGGCGATCAGGTTGGCGGTGAACGCCTCGATCTGGTGCGCATTGCGCAGTCGTCCGGCGTAGATGCCCCGCATGCCCGGGATGTGAGCGGCGAGCGCGCCGACGATGCCGACCAGCTCTCGTTCCTCGGTGCAGATCAGCACGTCCAGGTCGATGCGGTCGATCTCCGGGTCGGCCAGCAGCGGAGCGCTGACGTGGTTGAATGCGGCGCACACCCGGGAATCGGGCAACAGCGCGGCGGCCTGCTGGACGGCGCTGCCCTCCGGCACCGGCAGCGCGTACGGGCCCTGCTTGTCGAAGCCGAGTGGGTTGACGCAGTCCACGACGATCTTGCCGGAGAGCGGTTCGGCGAGCGCGCCGACCGTGGCGGCGTGCCCGTCCCAGGGCACCGCGATGATCACCACGTCACTGCGTCGGGCCACCTCGTCGTTGTCGGCACCGGTGACGCTGCCACCGGCCGGCACGCCGGGCAGCGCGGCGATCTCGGCGGCCGACTCGGTCGCCCGCTGCGCGGAGCGGGAACCGATCAGCACCGCCAGGCCCGCCCGGGCGAACCGGTAGGCGAGCCCTCGGCCCTGGTCGCCGGTGCCACCGATGATGCCGATGGTGAGCCCGGAAACGTCGGGCAGGGTGCTCGGGTCGTATGCCATGGTCGTCATCCTCGCAAATCAGCTGGCCGGGCAGCAGCGCCCGACGCTGTGACAATGCCCGCTGCGGCGGTCGCGGCCCGGCCCGAGTCGCGGGGCGGGCCGAACCGCCGGCCCAGGTCGCGACGCGGGCCGCAGGCGTAGATCCGGGCGCGATGCCGAAGTGTCAGGCGAGTTCGAAGGCGACCGAACGGGTGGCCGGATCCGCGGCGACCAGCCGGACCCGGACCCGGGTGCCCAGTGGCAGCTCGCCGAGACAGCGCGCGCGTACCGGCGGGTCGTCCAGGGCTACCGTGCCGCCGGGTGGACGCCCCGCACGGCCCTTGCCGTTCGACGGCGCATCCACGTCGAGTACGGCGGCGTCGAAGGTCTCGCCGACCCGGTTGGCCAGCAGCACCGCCTCGGCCAGGTCGATCGCGCCTCGGCTCGCCGCGGACGCGGTGCGGTCCGTGGCCGCCATCACCGCCGGCAGCCGGGGCAGCGCCGTGCGAGCCCAGTCGGGCACCTCACGGCCGTCGTGCAGAGCCAGGCAGATCTCCGTGGCGTACCGATCGGCGAGTCGTCGCAGCGGCGCCGTGACATGGGCGTACGCGGCCGCGACCCCGCCGTGCGCCGGCTGCTCGGGCGGCTCGCCGTCGAACGGGGTGTACGCGGCCGCACGCATCAACTCCGCCGCCTGGTCGATGAACGCGGCGGCCCGAGGCTGAGCCGGATCCAGCCGGAGCAGCAGTTCACCCACGCCGACGTCGTCCGGCCAGTGCACGCCCAGCGGAGCGGCGGCGGCCCGCAGCCGCTGCACCGCCTCGGGCTTCGGCGCGGGCATCGTCCGCAGCAGGCCGATCCGACCGGCCAGCATCAGATCGGCGGCGGCCATCCCGGTGAGCAGGGAAATCTGCGCGTTGTGTTCCTCCATCGGCACCGGTGCCCGCAGCACCAGTCGCCACCCGTCGCCGTCGGCCTCCACGTCCTGTTCGGGAATCGGCAGGTTGACCGCGCCGCGGCGCAGCCCTCGCGTGGTGAGCAGCGCACCGATCTCGGGCAGCAGGGCGATCGGCTCGGGCAGCCGGCCCGCGTCTGCGTCGGCCTGCACCTGCGGGTACGCCAGTTGGGCTCGGCTGCGGACCAGGGCGCGCTGCACCACCACCGCGCTGGTGCCACCGTCGGTGTCCAGGTCGATGGTCCACAGCACGGCTGCCCGGTCGACATCCGGCAACAGGCTCGCCGCGCCTTCGCCGAGCGAGTACGGATGCAGCGGCACGTTGCCGTCGGGCAGGTAGACCGTCTGCCCTCGACGCCAGGTCTCGTCCTCCAGCACACCGCCGGGACGCACGTGGGCGGCGACGTCGGCTATCGCGTACCGCACCCGGTAGCCGCCGCCGGCGCGACGGCTGAGGTGCATCGCCTGGTCCAGGTCCCGCGAACCGGGCGGGTCGATCGTGACCAGCGGGACGTCCGTGCAGTCGACGGCCGGCCGGGGCGGTGCGGCGGCTGCCTCGTCGGCCTCCCGCTGCGCCGCCGCCGGATAGGTCTCGGGCAGACCCAGTTCTCGGCGCAGTGCCCCGAAGTCGATGCGCGGTGCCAGCACACGTCGGATGACCATGCGCCCATCCTGACAGCGCCGGACGCAGCGCGCTCTCCGCCGAGCGACGGGTCGTCGGCGTACGCCGGGTCAGCCGGCCGTCCTGCGCGTGGTGCCGGTCCGTCCGCCGGACGCGGCACGCCCGGCGCTCCGGGCGGCGGCAGTCTTCGCCGGCGCCTTCTTCGCAGGCGTCCTCGACGTGGATGCCTTCTTCGCAGGCGCTTTCGATACGGCCGACTTCTTCGCCGCGGTGCGGGTGGCCACCGTGGTGTTCTTCCGAGCCGGTGCCTTCCTGGCGGCCACGGTCTTCGCGGGGGCCTTCTTCGCGGGGGCCTTCTTCGCCGCCGTCGACGTGCTCTTGCGCGTCGCCGTCTTCCTCACCGTCGACGTCGCGGTCTTCGCCGGTGCCTTGCGCGCGGCCGACGTGCTCCGCGTACCCGTCGCCTTCTTCGCGGGGGCGGTCTTGCGGGCCGGGGCCGCCTTCCTCGCGGACGCCGCCTTCTTCGCGGGGGCCGTCTTGCGGGCCGGGGCCGCCTTCCTCGCGGACGCCGCCTTCTTCGCGGGGGCCTTCGCCGCCGCGCCCCGCGCGGACGTCGCCTTCTTCGCGGGCGCCGTCTTGCGGGCCGGGGCCGCCTTCCTCGCGGACGCCGCCTTCTTCCCGGGGGCCTTCTTCGCCGCGGACGTGGTGGTGCGCGAGCCGGTGGCGGTTCGCGCCGACGCCGAACTGGTCCTCGCGGCGGGTGCCTTGGTCGGCGCGGTCTTCGCCGAGACCGTCTTCTTCGCGGGGGCCGCCTTCTTGGCCGCAGCGGTCTTCCGCGCCAGGGTGGCCGACCGGCTGGCCGGGGCCGCGCCACCGGTCGCCTCACGGGCAGCCGGCGCGGTGCCGGCTGCGCGGCGGGTCGACGGGGTACGGGCGAGGCCCGCAGTGCGTTCCGTCGCGGCGGTCTTCCTCGCGGGCGTACGCTTCGCAGCCGGGCGGGTGGCCTGTTGTGCTTCGGCCATCTCGGTTCCCTTCATGGGGACGTGCTGCCGCCCTCGCGACGCACGCAGTGCCTCGGCACGGGAGGCGTCCCGCGCCGTCTACCTGTCCTCCCCGGTCCAACGAGCATCCTCGGCCTCCCACGCCTCGTTGCGTTCCCGCACCTGTTGCAGGGCGTTCTCCGCGTCGGCGGCCGAGTCGTACGGGCCGAGGACGTGCCGCGCGGGGCACACGTCGGCACCGGATTCGACCCGGTGGTGTCGCGTACACCAGTAGTAACGTCCACGTCCGCTGTCGCTCATGGCATCACTGTGCACCGGGAACCGACCGACCGCCACCGGAACACGGCAAGTCACCAGGCCCTTCCACAGTAGACGTGGTCCCTGGCCTACGGGCCTGAACTGCGAAAATCGTCGCCACCGGCCCGGGTGCGGGCGTAGATCAGCGGATTGGCTAAGGTCACCGGATGGGCGTACCGGACTACATCCTGCGGATGCGCAAGCACGTCGGCCACGACCTACTCTGGCTACCCAGCGTAAGCGCGATCGTCCGCAACGACGCGGGTGAGCTACTGCTCGCTGAACGGGCCGACGACGGTCGCTGGTCGGTGGTGAGCGGCTTCGTCGAGCCGGGTGAGCAGCCCGCCACCGCGGTCGTCCGCGAGGTGCTGGAGGAGACCGGGCTGGCGGTCGAACCGCTGCGGCTCAGCAGCGCCGTGTCGCATCCGCACACGTATCCGAACGGCGACCGTTGCGAGTACCTGAACCTCGGTTTCCACTGCCGGTTGCTGGGCGGCGAGGCACGCGTCAACGACGACGAGTCGCTGGACGTGCGGTGGTTCCCGCCGGGCCGGCTGCCCGACCTCGACGAGCACGCCCGGCTGGTCATCCGGCACGCTCTCGGCGGGGAGACCTTGGCGTTCTTCCTGCCCGCCGGCACCCAGTGGGGCGAGCCCGGTGAGCTGGAGTACGCCTGAACCGCTGCGCCGGTATCTCAGCGACCTGGTCGCGGTAGCCGGTGAGGTGCTCGGCGCCGAGCTGTGCGGTGCGTACGCGGCGGGCTCGGTGGGTCTGGCCGCGTACCAACCCGGACGCAGCGACGTGGACGTGGCGCTGATCTGCGCCGGCCCGCTGGACCACGGGCTCGCCGAGGTGTTGGTGACTCGGCTGCGGCACGAGGCGCTGCCCTGCCCGGCGCGCGGCCTGGAACTGGTCGTGTACCAGCAGGAAGTGGCGCGGTCCGGCACCCCGGAACCGGGTTTCGAGGTCGAGCTGAACACCGGCGCACGGATGGACTTCCGGGTGTCCTACGAGCCGGCGCAGCGCCCGAGCGCGGACGGCCTGTTCTGGTACGGCCTGGACCGCAGCATCCTGCACCAGAGCGGGTGGGCCCTGCTCGGTCCGCCCGCCGCCGACGCCTTCGCCGACCTGACCCCCGAGGATCTGCGCCGACTGGTGCTGGACGCGCTGCGCTGGTGGTGGGCGCGGCCGGCGCCCGCCGAGGAGGTGCCCGTGCCCGGAGCCGACGACGCCGTGCTCGGTGCCTGCCGTTCCTGGGTACGCCTGCGCACCGGCGTGTGGCTGCCCAAGGTGGCCGCCGGCCGGCGGCTGTTGGACCAGGCCGGGCCGCTGGTCGACGCCGACACCACCGAGCTGGTGGAGCGATCGGTGGCCGCCCGCGACGGCGGCGTGCCACCAAGCGGGGCGGCGGCTCGCGCCTTTCAGCGGCGTGTGCTCGCCGACCTGACCGCCGCACCGGCCTGATCTCCCCCAGCGGGCCGCCCGGCAGTTCAGTCGGATCGGGTTGGCATCCGCATCCGCCCAGGTAGCAGACGGGCTTGTTGCCCCGGCATCCGCCGCTGCGGCCATTCTCGACCGTCCCGGCGGTCACCCAACGTGGCCCGCTCAGCTCGATCGCGCTGCACAAGATGCGGATGGGAGGTTGCATGTGCCAGTCTCATCCGAGATTCTCTCCACCGGCACGACCCGACCGCGTACCGGTGCGCACCTACCGCTCGTCAGCAGAACCTGGAGAGGCACGTGGCAAACCTCGACACCGCCCTGAAGGACGCCATGGCGATCGACGGCGCCATCGGCGCCGCGCTCGTCGACTACACCAGCGGGATGACCCTCGGCGTCGCCGGTGGCACTCCGGAAATCGACCTCGCCATCGCCGCCGCCGGCAACACCGACGTGGTACGCGCCAAGATGCGCACCATCGAGATGCTCAGGCTGAACGACGACATCGAGGACATGCTCATCACCCTGGGCGGCCAGTACCACATCATCCGGCCGCTGAACGGCCCCAACGGCAAAGGGCTGTTCCTCTACCTGATGCTCAGCAAGACCCGGTCCAACCTGGCGCTCGCCCGGCACCAGCTGCGCACCATCGAGGAGCATCTGGAACTGTGAGCACCGGCGACAGCCTCCTGCCCCGTCGTACCGCGCAGCAGCCGAACCTTCCGCCACCGGTGCGGCTCCCACCGTCGCTGGCCGGTGACCCGTCGTTGCCGTACCCGGCGATCGGCACCGAACTGCACGAGCTGCGCTTGAACATCCCCGGGGTGCAGGGAAGCGTCCTCGGCGGAGTCGACGGCCTGCTCATCGCCCACGACGTGCCCGACGCTCTGGACCCGGACGACCTGGCCGCGATGGCGGCGGCGACCTTCGGCCTCGGCCGGCAGGTCAGCCTCCGCCTCGGCCAGGGTGAGTTCCGCCAGTCCACCGTGCGCAACGAGGCCGGCTACTTCTCGGTGTACGCCGTCGGCCCGCACGCACTACTCTCGGTGGTCGGCGCCGATGCGATAAACGTGGCCCGACTGCACCTGCACGCCCCGCCGGTAGCCGAACGCCTCGCCAAACTTCTCACCCCCGCCCTGATCCACGAACAGCGGTGAACCTCGGTCAGGTGGCGCCCGTCGAGCCGTCGGTCAGTTCGCGGAGAATATCGGCATGGCCGGCGTGCCGGGCCGTCTCCTCGATCAGGTGCACCAGGATCCAGCGCAACGAAACCTGCCCGAGCTGCGGGTGGGGCACCACATGGTCGAGGTCGAAGCGGGCCGCCACCTCTCGCGACCGGGCACACTCCGCCTCGTACGCCGCCGCCAACCGCTCGACGGTGTCACCCTCGGCCAACGCGAAGCTGGCCGTCGCGTCCTCCTCGGAGGTGAGATAGACGTCCCCCGGGCCGGGCGCGAGCAGACAGCGGAACCAGTTCCGCTCCACCAACGTCAGGTGCTTCACCAGGCCGGCGAGGGTGGTCGCCGACGGCACCAGTCGCCGGGCGGCCTCGGCGCCGGAGATCCCCCGCACCTTCCCCAGCAGCACCGCGCGATGGAAATCGAGAAACGCGTCGAGCACGACGCGTTCGTCGCCGGTGCTCGCCATCATCGCGGTGACCACGTGATCGGCAGGGCTCTCCGTCATGACCGGACCCTAGCGACAGTCCACCCGCCCCCGCTGCCCCGCGAACCGTCACCAGTGCCCCGTCCGCGACCTTCACCTGCGCCGCGACGACCCGCTCGACCCTTCGAGCACACCTGGTCGACCCGAGCAGCACACACCTACCCTGTGCCGATGATGGATCGGGGTCGACGACGCGTTCCCGTCCCGGCCGTCGCCGCCGCGATCACCTTTCTGCTGGGCATGGTCATCCAGGCGGCCCAGATCAAGACGAGCACCACGCCCGGGGCCACACCGAGAATCGCATCGGCAAGTGTCCGCTCTCGAACGCGGTCTCGCATTCGAAGCGCAGCTCGACACCGATCAGGCCGGTGTCACCGGGGCCCAGCAACTCAGACTCGCCGGCGTCGCGGACCTGGGCACCCGGTCCCTGCCCGGTCGCCGCGCGAACCGTGATCGGCGCCTGGCCAGCGTTGGTCACTGCCAGTTGCCCGTCCATCCGCAGAACACCCGAGACGTCCGAACCGCGCTCCGCCGACATGGCTGCCAGCCTAGGGCGTTGCCCCAGGCAGCACGGTCGCCGGTCGCACAGCCCTCTGTGAAGCGGAACGCCAATCGATGGCCGATACAGAACCAGGTCCCAGCCTCGCGATCGATACTGCGACCTGGTGGGCGACGGACGAGTCGACCTGTACGCCGGATTATGAACTTGAAACATGCCCTGAGCAGGCGTTCTGTTCGCCAGTCACCCGCTCAGGGCGTCGCCAGGGCGTCTGGCGAAATTCAGAGAGCCTCGACAATGGCAAGCCACCCGGACACATGCCGGCGGTATCGCATCGCCGCTATCTGGCCGCCGCCGGGTGCAAGAGGTCCGATGACACGAGGAAGACGGCCGTCCCGTCCTCGGCGGCTACGCCGTCCGGCTCCGTCGAGACCAGGACCAGCGGCACCGACGAGGTGTCGGACATGCCGCGCAGCTCCTTGACGATGCACCGCACCGCAGCCGGCCTCGGCAACGCAGACTCGGGATCGAGGTCGCTACCGAAGATCGGCGCCTTGTCGACGAGCGACCATACGCGGCCCTGCGCATCGGTGAACACGACCCGGACCACGGCTGGAAAGACGGCCCGATCCACCCACTCGATCGCTTCGCAAGCAAGCTCGACGTGGTCCCCAGGTCGGGGGGCGTGTCGGTCCATCTGCTCGAATCCTGCCTGTCGAAGTATCCCGGGCGCGGCGCGTTCGATATCTACGATGCCGCGAACAGATCATCAATCGCGCGCCGGGTGCGTTCCTCGCTGGCCGGCATCAGGTGCGTGTAGACGCGGAGGGTGAAGCCGGGATCGGCGTGGCCGAGGTAGGAGGCGAGGGCCTTGATGCTCTCCCCCGCGTCGAGCAACGACGAGGCGTAGAAGTGCCGTAACGCGTGCATCCCGGTGGCACGGGTCGGCGTGATGCCGGCCGCCACGACAGCGGGCCGCCAGCTCTTGTTGTCGAAGGTCCGCCGATTGATCGCGCCGCGCCGGGTGGTGGTGAACAGCAGCGGCACCGTGACCCGCTCGTCGGTGGCCGGGTCCTCCCACGGCAGGGTGAGCGACACCGGGACGAAGTCGTCGACGTGCTGCTTCAGCACCTGAGCGACGGAGTCGGGCAGCGGTATCCGGCGGTCCCGGTCATTCTTGGGCAGCCCGAAGACGAGACGGGAGCGGACGAGCTTGACCTGACGGCAGACGTGCACCCAGCCCGCGTCAAGGTCGATGTCGTCGACCCCGAGGCCGAGGATCTCCCCCTGCCGCAGACCGCAGCCGGCGCCCAGGTCGACCATCGGGCGGTACCGCTGGGCGAGGCCACCGCGGATTGCCGAAACCTGTTCGAACCGCCACGGCACCACCCGCCGCTGCACCGGTCGCGGAGGCTTGACCGACTTTGCCGAACACGGATTCTTGGCGATCCGCTCGTCATCGACGGCCGCGCCGAGGATGGTCCGCAGGTGGGCGAAGACCACGGCCCGAGTCGCCGGGGCAAGCTTGCCGACCATGTCCGCGTCCCATGCCCGGATGTGTCCCGGCTTGATCTCGGCCAGCTTCTTGGAACCGAAGGACGGCAGCAGATGCTTGCGTACCCGGAACTCCGTGCTCTCCCGGGTCGACTCGTCGAACGAACGCGTCCGTAGCCACGTCTCCGCGTACTCGGCGAAGGTCATCCGACCGGCGACCGGGTCGACGTACGAGCCGCGTAGCTTGTCCGACTCGGTAGAGACGAGGAACGCCTCAGCCTCACGCTTGGCCCGGTCCGGAAACGACTTCTTGCGTTCCTTGCCGTCCGGGCCGATGTAGCGCACCCGGTAGCGCAGGCCCTTGCCGAACAGTTCCGTCTTGACCCGCTCCCGTTGCCCGCCGGGGTGACGCAGCGTCTTGTACCAGCGATCCTCTACGTGTCCCATCAGGCCGCCGCCTGCTCGCGTACCCAGGACCGGACCGCTTCCGGCTCGTACCGCAGGTGTCGGCCGACCCGAGCCGCCGGCGGCCCGTACTTGACTTTGCGCCAGCGGTACAGCGTCTCGGGCGGTACCCGCAGGTACGCCGCCACGTCCCGGATCGTCCAGAGCCCGTCGTTCGCCGACATCACAGCCCCTCCCCCGTTGTGCCGTCCGTTTCCGTCGTCGATGCCGTGTCGGGGAGCTGCGCGGCGCGGTCCTTGGCAGCGAGGAGTTCGGAGCGCCAGCGGGCACGTTCACCGATCGCCCGCAGCAGCCGATGCGCCATGGGGCCGACGTCGGGATCGTCGGGTCGGGCGAGTTCCCAGGCGTGGCGGACAGGTTCGACGGTGGCACCCTGGTCGTAGACGCCCTCCAGGCCGACACTCACCCCGAGCAGCGCCCGCACCCAGGCCCGGACATCGTGCTTGTGGTCAGAGAGGGTCTTGCCGGACCAGTCGCGGGAGATGAGGATGCGCCGGCCGCCGATACCGAGGGTGTCCCGCTGGTGGACCTTGCCCTTGCAGCGGCCCGGCTTGAGCTTCGCGTGCGCCTTGCGCGGTTGGATGCCGTAGAGCAGCCAGTTCGCGCAGCGGTCGGTGCACGGGGTGACCTGGAGTTCCTGCCACAGCCGGTCGAGGTGGGCGCGTTGCCGGTCAGTCGTCGCCTTGTGGACGTCGCCCGTGTGCTTGGTGATGTATTTCGTGACGTAGCGGATGGTCCGTTCGGCGTCGTCGGTGCCGGGCATGACGCCGCGTGCGTCGACCTGGGAGCCGAAGCGCACGACGTGCACCGGTTCCGCGTCGAGGTCGTCGTCGATGGCGTCGAGTGCTTCCGACCAGGTGGTCAGCGGCGCGCGGGCGTCCTGGTCGACCCACACGGAAGCCTGCTCGTCCCAGACGGGCAGCCGGTCGAGGGTGTACCGCTGAACATCGACGCTGGGCCACCACACCTGGTGATAGGTAGCCGCCGCCACGGTCCGGAGCACGTCGCGCGGGATGGTGCCTCGGATGGCGAAGTGTGCGTGTGGGGCGAGGCGGCGTTGGGGCTCGACGCAGCCGGCGTACTGGACGTTCCATCCCTCGCAGCGGCGCAGGTTCTGCCAGAACCGATCGAGCAGCCGAGGGAAGTGCACCGCGTCCCACGCCGCCCGGCGGTAGTCGTACCGGTCGGGGTTGAGCGGGGTGCCGTCGGGGCGGACCGGGCCGTACGAGTCGAGGGTGAGCGTGAGCCACATCGACGGCCGGTAGGTGGTGCCGTCGGGGGCGGTGTAGGTCTTGCCGACCGTACGGCGCTCGACCTTACGCCGAGGCAGGTCCGGGGCATCCTGGCGACGGCGGGTAGAACGCTTGCGCCGCCGACCGTTGTCCTCGTCGCCCTGGTCCTCGTCCCCGGTCGAGTGCGGCGGCGCGACCCGTCCCCGGAGCCCTTCGGCCGCGATTGCCTCTTCTACTTCGCGGATTGCCTCGTCGAGATCTTCTACCTGGTCCCACTGGCTGGCTCGGGACGCCTCGTCGCGGGAGAACTCCAGGTGACCGCGCAGCAGGATCAGCGCCTTCTGTTCCTCGGTCGCCGGCTCCGGTGGCGGTAGCGGTTCGTCATCGCGGTGCCAGCCCTCCCGGATCTGGGCCTGCCGCAGCCGGCGGTTCTTCTTCGCGCACGGCCCGCACTTGTCCTCCCGGGTCGCGCCGCAAGGCAGGTCGATGACCTCAGTCAGGCCGGTGTTCAAGTCGGTGCGGCGCATCGCCAGGGGACGGACGCAGACGCCGTACTCGGCCGCGATCTCCTTGAGCACGTCGACCGAGCGGGGTAGCGCCATGCGGGCCGCCCGCGACCCCGGCCGAGGAGGTGCAGCCGGGGTCGGGGCGGGTTCGAGGCCGGGCAGGGTGGGGGCGGTCGTAGAGGTCGCCGTCATGCAGCCTCACCAGCCGCCCGCGCAGGAAGACGTGGCATGATTCGCTCGTGGAGCCCCGCGCCTGGCGGTACCGCTTCGAAGAGGTTCCGTGGCGGGACATCGAAGTCCGCTTCCGTGATCTTGTTCGGCGCTATCCCGATTTCCAGCACATGGCTGACATCGTGGAAAGCGTGATCACCTGCGACGGAGCCGCCCGACTCGCCGCCCTTACCTCCATGCATGACCTCGTTGTGGCCGCGCGCCCCGTGCCGGATGAACCCCCGATCGAGGTGGTGGTTGTTCGATCGCCCTCGTCCGGACGAGTTGGCCCCGACGGGGTGCTGATCGAACATCGGACCGTGTCCGGCAGGGACGACGTGATCACCCGTCCCAGTGCAGACGCGGTACCACTGTTCTGGCGCTTCATGATCGAGAAGTTCGGCGTCGCGCCGATGCGGTAAGGCCACCTCAGGCAGAGATCGCGGCGTCATCGGATGATCCCCACCACCTGACGCCGGCCGGGCTGGACGACGCCGCGCGGTGGCAGCACGGAGACTGATGCCGGCGGCATCACGTCAGCAGGCGGAACAGGCTCGGCCTGCTCGGGTTCGTCGTGCCGGTCGGCCTGCGATTGGGCCGGTTCCGGTGCCGGCGCGGTGGCGGGTGCACTGGACAGGACGACTTTGACCAGGGCGAGGAAGGCCAGCGAGGGGACGGCGGCGACGATCCAGCCCCACACGGAGGGTTCGGCTTCGGCGACCTGGGCGGCGAGGGAGAGCAGGGCGAAGGCGACCAGGAGGACGCCGACGAAGCCGGCCGGTCGGCCGTTGCGGCGGCGGGCGCGGATTTCGAGGCCGAGGTAGATGGCCATGAGTTCGACGGCTACGGCGTTGGCCCAGCCGATCCAGTGTGGTTGGCCGTGGGCGACGGAGAGGTCATGGACGTGGGTGAAGGCGGCAGCGCCGGCCATGGTGCCGATGGCGAGCAGGATGAGCAGGCGTACGGCGGATTCGATGCGGTCGCGGGTCACCGGCGGCTCCCGGTGTCGCGGACGGTCAGGCTGATGCGGATGCTTTGGCCGTCGAGGTCGCGGCGGCGGTTGACCATGTGCGCCAGGCCGTGCAGGGCGGCGGCGAGCCGGTCCGGGGTGCCGTCCAGTTCGATGTGCAGCGGCTTGATCCGGTGGGTGCCGAGGAAGAAGCGTTTGAGGGACATCGGTTACCTCCGGGCCGGGGCGACGCGGGTACGGATGTGCTCGGGTGGTTCGCCGAGGGAGGCGACGGCTTCGGAGAGGCAGCGCCACAGCGCCCACGCCTCGTCGGGGGTGAGGTGCATGCGGCGCCGGCCGCCGCCGACGGCGAGATAGACCGGGTACGGGTCGGGCCGGTGCGGGTCGACGCGGACGGACACGGCGGTGCTGGTCTGCCCGTCGGGGTGCGGTGCGCGGAGGCGGTAGAAGGTCGGGGTGGTCACCGCGGCTCACCCCCGTCGGTGTCGCGGAGGATGTTGAGCAGGGAGTCCGGCAGCAGCGGTCCGCGTGGGCGGGGCAGCGGCGGGCGGTGGGTGGGTTCGGGGGCGGTTTCCCGGCCAACCTGGGCGAGGATGTCCGCCGCGTCAGCCGGGGCCGGATGGGTCGCGGCGAGCTGGCGGATGTCGTCGTCGGTGATGTGGGAGAAGCGGACCCGGGCGGGTTCGGGGGTGCCGTCGAGGATCACGTAGCCGACGCCCTTGGCCCATCGGGGCATCTGGTCGGCCAGGGCGCCCCGGTTGCGGGCACCGTCGCCGAGGATTAGGTCGACCTGAGCGGCCTCGGTCAGGCCGAGCGCGATGCGGGTCGGGAACAGGTCCCGGAACGGCAGGACTTCCTTGCGCGGGTCCTGCAACGCCGCCACGACCAGGACGCCGACGCCGGCCCCTTGGGACAGCAGCAGCCCCAGCGACGAAGCGATGCGCTTACGCAGCTCAGCATCTTGCAGGTAGGCGGTGAGGGCGGCCATCTCGTCGATGACGACCACGACCAGGGGGTCAGCCTCGGTCGGCGTGTGTACTCGGACCGTGCCGGCAAGGCGGGTCTGCCGCTCGCGCAGCACGGTGACGGCCTCGTCGAGGAGGTCGGCCATGGCCTCGAAGGACTTGCCGGCGAAGCGGGCGAACAGCGGTCGGCCCATGGCGAACTCCATGCCGCCCTTGGGGTCGATCACCCACAGCCGCACCAGCCCGGAGCTGATCCCACCGGCGAGGGAGCGGACGAGGGACCACAGCACCGAGCCCTTACCGGAGCGGGTCGCGCCACCGATCAGGACGTGGGTGGCGAGCAGGTGCAGGGACCAGTGCCGCAGGTCTTCCCGCCGGGCCAGGGGCAGCGCGGTGAGGTCGGGCACCACAGGCACGTCGAACGGCTTCACCACCGTGCGCAGCGCATCGGTACGGACCACGACCAGGTAAACCAGCGACGGCCGATCCCGGTACCGCAGCCGATCCACCCAGCCCAGCACCAACGCCCAATAGCCAGTCCGGGGCGGCGGATCGCCGGGACGCTCCGAGTAGACCCGGGCATGGCGGCGACCGAACGCGTACGCCAAATTGGCCGTGACCTTCTGGAACTCCTCCGGCGTCTGCCCACGCACCATGCGAACCGTCAGCACGTCCAGCGCCTGATCGGAGCGCACCCGCAGCAACTGCGGCATGACCGGCCGATGGTCATACGTGCGGGTCAGCCCGCACAGCGTCATGGCTTCCCGCCAGGCCCGCCGGTAGACGAACACCTGACGGAACCAGCCCAGCACCGGCCCCGCGCACCAGTCCCACCACGATGTTTCGTGCTTCCACCGCCACACCGCCGACACCAGACCGGCCAGAACCAGCGGCACGATCAGCCCGGCCCGGCCGAACTCGGCGTAGAGCCACCCGCCGGCCACGACCAGGCCCACGATCACCGGATGCCGCACACACCAGACGACAGCCCGGAACAGCCACCGCAGCAGCATCCCGAGCGCGATCAGCCACAGCGGCAGCTCAAGCCGCCGAGGACGGATCACCATCAGATCCCCGGCCGTGGTCATCACGACCTCACCACGCGGCCGGCGAATCATCGAACACCCCGCACGACCGCTACCAGCCCCCGCGTAGACGCGGGCATACCCTTGGACACGTCACGACCTCTCTCGACAGAGCAGGGGAAGAGACACCAGGGGGCGGGGTTGCCGTCCGCCAAGACCAGACAGCCCCGCCCCCACCAACAGCGGCTACGCCGCCGCCTTCTTGCCGCCGACCACCGGAGCCCGAAGCCCGGTCGCCCGCAGCGAGTACGCCATCCGACCGTTGTTCGCCACGTACGGCGTCACCGTCATCCCGTCGAACTCCACCGCCTCGAACGGCGCACCCGACGGCGGCACCGGCTGATAGTCAGCCGAGATCTTCACCGTCGTCTCCCGGGACCGCTTGCCCAGCTCAGGGTCAAGGTCCATCACCCGGACCTGCCACACCCGCTGACCGGTCACCTTGTCCTTCGCCGGGGACCGCCGACCCGTCTTCTCGTCGTAGTCCTCCACCTCACCCAGCGACTCGGGCACCAACGCGCACCCCGCCGGGAACACGTCCTCGAACCGCACGGCGAACCTCGTACCGCCACGCAGAGCCATCGCCCACCTCCAACTTGTTGACTTGTCTGCCAAGCTGCGGTCCAAGGTAGACGGCACTTGGCAGACAAGTCAACAAGTTGGCCCGGAGAGGCCGGCATCAGCACCTACGTCGCGCCCCTCAATCACAAGGTGCACATACTGGACAGCACACAAGCGACAGATTCTTGACAAAAATACCGCCGGGACTCGACAGACCGTGAGGAATAACCACAACAATTCGGTCCTTCGCCCCATAACGTCAACCGGAGCAACCCGCGCCCGCCCGCAATCTTCGGGTAAAATTCCTCGGCCCCTCCCAGTAATCCGCAAAGCAGTCCCGCGCCAGCGCCGACCTTCTACAGCGATGGAAATTTGGAGAGCAATGGAAACCTGGGCGATCGTGGCGATCGTTGCCGCTGTAGCAGTGGTAGTTGCGCTGGCAGGCGGGTGGCTCCGGAAGCTTCGAATGCGCTCACCGGAACATGAATTGAACGTCGAGGCGCCGCCGAGTGGGCAACTAAAAGTCCGCCGGTCCCTTTTCTTTCGTAGCAAGGTGAAAAATAGAGGCGCCAAAGTTGATATCGATGAAACTGACTCCTACGACTCGAAGTTCGATATCCGTTGAAGCCAACAGACTTATACAACTTCGACTCACTTCTTTCGTCGTTCCATCACCACGACTGGGATCAGCGACCCTACGTCTCAATCGCCGGAGCTCCAGGATCCGGCAAAACCAAGATATTAGAATACCTCGTAACGAGTCTTATCAGAAATAACGGCCGAGTCCTGCATTTCGACGGCAGGCGCCAGCGAGAAGAGGAAGCTTTACTGCTTCGAGCGCTTGCGTGCGTTTCTCAGGATGAACTAAAGAATACGCGATCCGCTTTGGTGAGAACACCCAACCACATATCCATTGCGAATGCGAACCTTTATAAATCGTCAATTCGAGTAAGGCTTCCTTCCAACTTCTCGATTTTCGGACGACGTCCCGCCCTCGTCGCCACTCCGCAGAGCAAACTCCCCACCCTCTTGGAAGAGATAGGGGAAATAGGTCAGCCAACATGGGTGGCAATTGATCACTTCGACGAGGCAGTCGAACCACTAACCATCGTGGCAGATCATTTTCGAGAACGCATAGTGCGGACCACAGGCCTTTACCTCGTGACTGTTCACTCGAATCGCCCAGCTGCGAGCGGAACTGGCTTTCCCCTGACGCATGGCCCACTCAAGCCCACAGTCTTTGAAGTTGATGCTCTGGGAGTTCACAAGCTCCACGACTGGGCGGGGAAGCTAGGGCTGCAGATCGACTTTAGCGATGCTGAGCTTCTGCATGCACAGACCGATGGATTTGCTGGCGCCGCTTGGACACAGATTATGAGCCTTATCGTCAAAGGCTGGAGCCGAAGCACAGTCAAGAGGGGCCAGCTGAGTCATGACTAAAGCTGGAAGAATAGTCAACGACGATTTCCCAGTCGAAGATTTTCTCATAATGCTGGGCTCCCCGATCTCTAGGTTATTGCTTATCGAAAGGTTTTCCAAAGGGGACGCGTCCATTTACTCAGATGGGCGGTTCACACCCGAAGTGTACGAATCCCTAGCGAGCATCGCTTTTGCACGCGATCCGATATCCGGCGACTTTTATGCGCGCCCCGAGCTAGAGCCCCTTCTACTAGCCACCTTGGTCAGGGTCTACCCCTCGGCGGCGCCCGAGCTAGCTGAAAGGCTAATCACTCGGCAAATTGGCCATGAAGTGCTTGACAGCACGGATTTTATAAGCTGGATGATTCGCCACCGTTGGCATCCACTTGCGTGCGCTTCCGTAGCAGCCGCAGCCGCATTCGCCCCTCACGAGGTCGACGGCATCATCTACGGTTTACGTCGTGGTGACCACGGCACAGACAGAGCGAACCTTGCTCTTACATCTTACGCCACAGCGGCGCAGCGTTGGGCTGCTGCGCTCGAGCCGCCGAGGAATAAGACCGGATATACCTACTTTACATTGAATGCCCTAATAAATTTCGAGCGCCTTCCAATCGAGCGCAGATTCTCACCCCCGCGGACGCCAAAATTTTCCGAGACCGACGGTTTCGTGCCCTTGGCCATCCAACAGGGTCCAAAGAGATCAGGTGCCCGGAATACTACTACTCTTGTAACACAACCACAGACTGCCGGCTACGTCTTAAACCAGCGCAATCCGCTGGCACGGCCAGCGCTACCTAATGGGTGGAGCGAGGCTCCCAGGGATTATCAGGTCCCAATCTTTGGGCTCCCAGAAATCGCCTTGAGCGAAAGCACATTACAGCTCCTTCAGCTAGTCATTGCCGAGCGAGGACCAAGTCAAGTCAATGAGAGGCTAGAGCTTGATGTCGACTCACAGCTAGTACACCGCGAAGCGGCGATCGCGATTTCAGATACGGCGGCGAGCGACCACGTTTTATTTGTATACCTTGGCTCACTTCCCAGCTCGATTGCCGACGCCCTGCCGATAACTGTTACATCGCTTGCCGGCGACCGCCTGATCCCAGGAGGTGGTCCGATAATTAGTAGGTACAGGGCCGAGATGGCTACGGCTTTAGCTCAGGTCACCGACCACGCGATAGGCACAGGCGCAGGCGGGATCGTTATTTCTGCCAGCGATTGGTCGCGCATCGACCGTTCAATTCGGGAGCCATGGCGATTCGTTAGCACCAGCCGAGAGTACGTAGACGTCTCGATGGTTGAGGTCAAGTGGACGGAACCGCTTGGCCCTCACACCACCAGCCGCGAACTTTGGCCTTTTAATGGCGCGTCCAGAGGAATAGTGCCGATAGAAGGATTTAGGAACGGTAGCGACGACAGTTACTCAGTCAAGATTTCACTCTCAGACATGCGGTCACTAAAGGTGTTAGAACTCGATTCGATCCCTCGACCATCAAGTCTTCCGGCACTGACTCGACCGTCCCGCATTCGCGCCTATGTTCAATGGTCGACCGCAGCATATCTCAGCCTTTTCACGTTTGTGACCGTGTGCGCCGCCGCACTCATAGCCCTATCCTTGACTGTGGCGACCGGCGGAGTCTCCAGTTTCGACTACTCCACTCTCTCACTGATCGTGTCTCTGACCTCAGTAACGACGTCACCTTTTATTGCGTACTTGGCCACCGTAGGAAACCGCAAGGAATCGGGGCTATTGAGGTACCGTTCTGCGCTGGTGCGCGCAGCTGCAGTAGCAGGAATCACCCTGCTCTCGTCCGCCGCGTCCCTCCTTTCCGACTCACATTATGTAGCGGAATATGCTGCCGCGACGGTCAACCTGATTGTGGGAGGCTATCTAGTTCTCTCAGCAGGGCTGTCGATCGCTCTCCGACTACGCCTAAGGCCAAGGATCGATAGGTTCTATCACCACCAGCAAACCATATAAGCACAGACGGTCCATCGTTTTTTTCTGACGAAAGGTTTGCATTAGCCGTCCGCGGGTACCACTGCAAAATGCAGCATAACGTTAGCTCCCTTGACGCACCGCACGCTCGCCCTAATGGTCTAGGCAATCTGACGATCGAGGCACTGGGCGAGTTAAGTACGGCGTTGGAGACGATCCACCGTGTACGCGGTCACCTGTACTCCGCTCACCAGCTCGTCGGCGGCGCGGACCTGACCCTTGATCGTGTGGTCGAGCTGCTGCGGCAGGCGGGGCACGACGAGGTGGCCGACCGGGTAGAGCGGGAGTTGCTGGGTCGGAACGTCCTACCGGGCCGTTGGACCTTCCAGATCATGGAGGAGTTCGACGATGGCTACTACGCGGCGTTCCAAGAGGTTGAGCGGTACACCCGGGAGACGCTGGCCGGTGGTCGGCGGCACATCTATGAGGCGGAGATGAAGGAGCGTCGGCGTACCCCTGGGATGCCGGGACATGAAGCTACGCCGGAGGGGTGACCGGCAGCCCGTTCGGGAGCATCGAGGCCAGGGCCATGGCTCTGGCCTCGATGATCTTCATGCGGCCCTCGTACTCGATGGGTTCGCGGTGGGCTGCTTGGCTGGTGACTTGGCCGGGCCATTTGCGGTAGAGCAGGCCGTGTTCGCGGGTGAAGTAGCCCTCGCTGACCGCGCTCGCCGCGAGGAGGAGGCCGGTGTCTTCGGAGGCCGGGAGTGCCATCCAGCCGCCGAGGGCCAGGAGCAGATCCCGGCGGATGCAGAGGGTGGCGGGGTGGACCTGGGCGCGGTAGCCGTTGGCTTGCCAGAAGGCGAGGACGGCACCACGGCCGATGGGTCCGCCGTCCGGGTCCTTGTCCCATCCGATGGTGGAGCCGTCGGGCATCAGGTCCAGGACGCGGGAAGTCGTCCAACCAATGCTCGGATGCGCCTCGAAGGCGGCAATGTCCCGGGCGAGCGCGCCGGCCGTGAGTTGGTCGTCGGCGTCGAGCACCTTGACTAGGTCGCCGGTGACGCGGGAGAGCGCGAGGGTGCGGGCGACACCGGGGCCGCCGGGACGACCGCCGCCGATGCTGATGCGGGGGTCGTCCGGCAGCACCTGGGCCAGTGTTCCGGTCTGCCCGTCCTCCTGGACGAGCCATTGCCAGTCCCACCCGTCGGGCATGTCCTGCTTGACCAACGAGTCGTACGCGCCGGCCAGGTACTCGATGCTGGGCGTGTGGACCGGGGTGATGACCGAGACGAGCTGCGTCACGTTTTCCACCGTTGCAGTTTGTGGGAGTAAACCAGTTCCGTCCGGTCCCCCGGCATCACCACGTCGGCCACCTCGACGACCCGGCCGGCGGTGTCGATGGAGGTCTTGCGCACGGTCAGCACCGAGACGCCGGGGTCAATGTCGAGCAGTTCGGCCTCATCTGGTGACGGCGGACGTGCCCGGACCTCTTCGTCGATGCGGTCCAGCTCGACGCCGATCGTGTAGAGCTGGTGCTGTGAGCCGCCGGGCCAGGGCTCGTTGCTGGCGTCGAGCAGGTCCGGGTTCGCGGCCACCAGGTCATAGGGCAGGTACGAGTACGACATCGTCAGCGGCGCGTTCTCATGCCGCGACGACGTCCAGTACACCCGCCGCAGCAGCGACGTACCCGGCTCAACGTGCAAGGCCGCCGCCATGTCCGCGTCCGCCTCGACGCGGGTGTATTCGGCGTGGAACTTCAGGTCATCAACGGTCAGGCCGGTGTCATGCTCGGTCGCGCCGGTCTTGAGCCGCTCGTCCTGGTCGAGTAGGACCCGGTCCTTCTCCCACTGGTACCGCTCCGCGTTACGCCGCCGTACCCGCTGGCGGGGTGCCCGTACGTAGGTGCCGCGCCCCTGCTCCGCGCGGACCAGGCCCCACTCGCGGAGCTGGCGGATGGCGTTGCGGACACTCGTGCGCGACAGGCCCGACGTGTCGGCCAACTCCGTCTCGGACGGCATCAGCGTGCCGGGGGCAAGTTCCCCGCTCGTGATCTTGACCCGCAACTCTTCGGCGAGTTGCAGGTAACGAGGGCGCCAGTCCCGGCCATGCACACCGGTCACCGTACCCCCTAGACGTTCCAACGACTGCCAGGTGGTCCCACCCGCCGGCCGCTCCGGCACCGCATCCACTGCCACCTGCGGCCGACGCGAACGCTGAGCAGCGACCGGAGTACGGCGGGAGCTGCGGTCAGTGGCGGTCATCGTGTCCCTCCAATGGTTGTCCCTTGGTCATCACCCGCCACCGGGCGTAGGTCAGTTCGTAGATCAGCCGATCGAGCTGGACCCGCGACAGCAGCACGGAGCGCGTCGCCCCGGAGCGAGTCGCGTCGACCTTCACAACCGGGTCACGCCGCCGAAAGCGATCCAGGAGCAGTTGCAGACTCACCCAGCCGCCGCCCTCGCTACCGATCGTGGCCAGCAACCCCCGGTGCATCGGATCGTTCGGCCCGCAGCCCCGGCACCAGTCAGGACACGACGCCTCGTCTTCCGTGTTGGGAGTTTGGGCGTTGGTCGGGTCGTCACTGTCGCCCATGCTCGCCCTCCCCTGGACCGGCCGCTTGCGTCAGGAGCGAGCCGAGCTGGTCGACCAGGTGCTTCGTTTGCGGGAGGGTGAGTTCGGCCCAGCCGGCACCGGCCCGGCAGGAGGCGTGCACCACGACCGCCGGCGGTTCGTCGTCGGAGCCGATCAAGTACGACACGACCAGCCCGGACGACCGGACCTCACCCACCCGCAGCAGCACACCCCGATGGCGTCGCGCCATGTGCGCCAGCACGGGCGGCACCAGATGCCCGCACCGATCCGGCGCGCACCACGCGGGATGGCTCGCCACGGCGGGACGCCTGCTCGTCTGACTCATCGTGGCCACCGCCCACCATTGCCCCGGAAGATCTGCCCTCGGGTCAGCAGCGGCGCATGACGCAACGCCGGCAGCTCACGGGTCCGTTCCATGGCCCAGCGCAGCGGACCGGAATTGCAAGCCGGAGCGGAACCGTCGGAACGGCTACAGGCTGCGGATCGGGACTGCTCCGACTGTCGGCGGGACCGCCAGAACGAGAACCAGGGACGTCGACGATGAGAGCCAGGCATCGCACCTCCACGTGTAGGAGAGCCGGCGGCCGACCAGGGGGAATCAGCCGGCCACCGGCCCGACAGAGGGCACGGCGCACCGTCCGACACCGGACGGATCGGGTATCGCCGAGCCACCTTGTACGCGCGACTACCGCAACCGGCCCACCAGGACGCCGCGCCTCCGCACGACCAGACCGACGAAGCACCACCCCTGATACACGCCGTCATCACAGCCGCACACCCGGAAACGTACCTACAAGTAGACGACTTGTCCATACGTCGAAACGGCCACTTGGTTGGCACTTGGTAAGACAAGTGCCAGGTACGGTGAGTAGGTGCCCACCCCGCACTATGGACAGCCCCGCTACCGCGCCATCGCCGACGAACTGCGGCAGCGCATCGAGAGCGGCTCAATCCCGCCGGGCACCCTTCTGCCGCCCGAGGGGGTGCTCACGGCTGAATTCCGGGCAAGTCGCGGCACGATCCGCCAAGCCATAGCCGTTCTTCGCGAAGACGGATTAACCAGCACAGCGCATGGCAGAGGAACTTTCGTCAACGTCCGCCCGCAGCCTCCCGAGCTCAGCAAGCCCGGCGACCTTGAGACCAGGAAACGTGAGGTGGCCGCCGACGAAGAGCTAGCGACCTTGTTCGGCGTAGAGGCTGGAGAAGTGCTGATCATGCATGAAAACGTCACACGACGAAACGGAGAGGTTGAGGTTGTCGCCAGGACGTATCGGCTGCACAGGAGCCACCACTAGAAACCCGACTCCTGTTCTCCGCCGATCCTGCGGAGAAACGACTCCTTTGCGAGCATAAAGATAGCAACGTTACGACCGCCCTGGAGGGACGCATGAGCGCGAATGTAGGCACGCGACTTTCCACCGCAACACCCTATATCAAGGATCTAAACGTTCAGATACGGAAAGGAGAGATGAAGATACCCCAGTTCCAGCGCCCGTTCGTCTGGGGTGATGACCAAGCCATAGCACTGCTCGACAGTGTCGCCAACAACTACCCTCTCGGGAGTCTCCTCTTATGGCGCACGAGCGATAAACTCGCGACAGAGCGAAACATCGGGGAATTCGTCTTACCACAGACCGACGACATGTCACCCACCGACTACGTACTTGACGGCCAGCAGCGACTCACCGTCCTATATTCGGCCGTGGGAGCCGACCCGGATGCTCCCGGATTCTCCGCGTCGTACGACCTAGAGAAGGAGCGCTTCACTTCCACGCGTTCCGCAGTCGTCGGTCTACATATGTTCCCGATGCGATGGCTCTACCAGACAACCAAGCTCCTGAACTTCCGCACCGCTCTGCAGACGCACCCGAATGCAGCGAAATTACAAGAACGATTTGATGGCCTCGTTGAGGTTTTCACTGGATATCAGATTCCAGTTGTCACACTGAAGGACCTTACTGTCGAAGAAGTGTGCCCAATCTTCGAACGTATCAACAGCTCTGGGACCGCCCTCTCCATCTTCGACCTCATGGTTGCCGCAACATGGTCCAAGCGATTCGACCTGAATGAAACCGTCGAAGAAATCGCTGAAGCCTTGAAGCCGAAGAACTATGGTGAGATTAGTGGCACCAGAGTCCTTAAGTGCCTGGCCGCCGTAAGGAGCGACTCCACGAGCCGAGAAAGAATCTTGGCACTACGGCAACTACGTGAGAAGCCCGCCGATATGGATGGGCTGGTCGAAAAGACAAAGCGCGCAATCTTGCGGGCCGTCGATCAACTCATCACCGACTTCAAGCTTTACTCGATGGACTTCTTGCCATACGAGGCGCATCTTATAATCCTGACTTACATCTATGCAAATAATCCAACCCTAAACGCGGGGCAATTGAGGCGTGTGAGGCAATGGTTCTGGCGGACATCATTCTCGGAGCGATACCGAGGAGCTCCCGACGATTTCGTCACGCGCGACCTAGCTGCGATTCAAAGATTTGTTCTAGAAGGCGACGTACCAGCAGAGGCGTACGGCGCAGTGCCAGACACAGCAACTTTAAAGGGAATGATCTTCCGCAAAAACAATTCCCGATCACGGGCGTTCAGCTTGGCGCTAGCCAAACAGAATCCTCGCAACCTAACGAATGGCAACTCGATCGACACCGCCATCGCGCTCTCGATATACAATAAGAAGCAGTTCCATCACATCTTTCCCGAAGCCTTTTTGAGAAAGACCAAGCCCGAGGTCGAGCGTAACTACGTCCTAAACTTCTGCATGCTTGCAGCATCTGAGAATAACCTGATCAGCGACGCCGACCCACAGGTGTACCTCCCACAAGTCATCAGCGATTTAGGTACTGACGCCGCTCCAGTATTCAAATCCAATCTTATGCCGAAGCCACAGGATTTCGATTACAGCACCGCATCACTGGAATCGTTTATCGATGCAAGAGTCGGGATAGTGCAAGCAGCGATTGAATCTCTTTGCACCGGCCTTCATTGATTCGCGATCATATCCAAGTCGAGTAGAGGCAGTACCGAGAGCTGTGGGGTTAGCCGAAAGGTCTGACGAAGCACTCGCATCTCGGTTGCACTCTCCAACGCTTTGGCAGACAAGCTGACATCCGTGTAAGTAGTTCACCCAGCAGTTGCCGATTTCCTCTGTCTTGGATCAAGGCACCGCGCTCCGCGCGGTGCACGGCGGCAAGCCCGGCCGGCGGCAAGCCGCCCCGGCCGCCTACGGCGCCGGGGCGGTAAGCCACCGACAGCCGCCGGGACACCGCCCCACAGCCAGGGCTCAGCTCAGCGCGAGTTCGTCCGGGAAGCGCGCATGAAGCGCGGCGACCGCATGCCGCAGGCAGTAGTCCAGGCTGTGGCCGTCCACCCTGATCGACGCACCATCGAGCCGCTGACCCGAGATCACCACAGTCCAGGGCTTACGCTCCCGCTCCCCGTCAATCTTGACCAGCCCGACCAGACCCATCTCCCCCAGGTGCTCCAGCAGCTCCGGCACGCACTCATCCCACCTCATCCACGAATGGGACCACCGAGGCCGCCACGGAAGCCAGCGGATCGGCCTGGTCGTGCGTCGGGGCTTCCGGCTGCCGCGCCAGTCCAACCCCGGGACTGGCTTGCCACCGGATCACCGGGTCACGGCACCAGCTCCACCGCCGGGACGTCCCCGACTCTCCCCCACAGCCGCCGGCCCCACTTGGGAACCGTCGAGCACGAGCCCGGAGACGGCCCACGGCGGCACAGCTAGACCGACTTGAGACGAGGCCGACTGAGCCGGCGCTCAGGGCTTCTCCAGGGCGTCAGGGCGTCGTCAGGGCGTCAAACACCGGCCAAAGTTGACCAACGACGACCATCGACACCCGGACATAGGAACAGCTCAGAGCCTTGATCGGGGCTCTGAGCTGGTGGGCGACGGACGAGTCGACCTGTACGCCGGATTCTGTGCGCGGCGCGCACCTGGGTGCGTGCCGGCGGCGGCCATCCATCTCGGCCTGCCGTTGCCGACAGGCTCCTGCGGCCTACCCGCAGACATCGGGCGGGCCGCCCTCAAGCGTCTGCGCGGGCGTCATCCTGCGATGGCAGCCCTTTCTTGGCCTTGCTCCGGGTGGGGTTTACCGAGCCATCCCGGTCGCCCGGGATGCTGGTGGGCTCTTACCCCACCGTTTCACCCTTACCGTCCCCGATGGGGCCGGCGGTCTGTTTTCTGTGGCACTGTCCCGCGGGTCGCCCCGGGTTGCCGTTAGCAACCACCCTGCCCTGTGGAGTCCGGACGTTCCTCGGCGGCGGACCGCAGCCCGCCGACGCGACCGCCCGGTCGACTCGTCCGTCGCGCACCCATCCTAACGACACCGGGTCCGCGACTATTGCCGCGCCTAGGCCAGCAAGGCTCGCACAGGTCCCCTTGCGGGCAGCCGGCGATCGTGGCAGTGGAGGTGGTTCCTGGCCGGCATGTCGGCCAGCTTCGCTGCCACGATCGCGTTTGAGGCGGGCTCGGGCGTGGCCGCGGCTCAGGGAGGGGTGTACGGATAATGGGGTGGTGACGATGCCGCCGTTTCCTGAACCGACTGCGCCGGCCGACGGGCGGGCCGAGGTGTTCCTGCGCTACCTCGATTATTTTCGGGACGGCGTACTGGCGAGGGCGGCCGGGCTGACCGAGGAGGAGCGGCGGGACAGCCGGCTGCCGTCCGGTTGGACCCCGCTGGAGTTGCTCAAGCACCTGCGCCACGTGGAGCTTCGCTGGATCGAGTGGGGGTTCCAGGGGCGCGACGTCGCGGACCCGTGGGGCGATCACCGAGGCGACCGGTGGTACGTCGCGCCGGAGGAGAGCTTCGCGGAGCTGGCGGCCGCGCTGCGGGCTCAGGGCGCTCACACCCGGGCGGTGGTCGAGGGCACCGATCTGGCCGCACGGGGAGCGCCGGGGCCGCGGTGGGCGGGCGCGGATCCGGCGTCGTTGGAGCGGGTGATGTTCCACCTGGTGCAGGAGTATGCGCGCCACCTCGGTCACCTCGACATCGTGACCGAGTTGGCCGGTGGCCCGGTCGGCGAGTAGCCGGGGAGGGCAACCGGCGCAGGAGCCGGACCGCTAGCCTGCGGATCGTGGAACTCGCCGAAGCCGCGTTACTGCTCGCCGCCGGACTCGCCGCGGGTACGGTCAACGCGGTGGCCGGCGGTGGTTCGCTGATCACGTTTCCGGCGTTGCTCGCGATCGGGTTGCCGCCGGTGCCGGCGAACGTCACCAACTCGCTGTCGGTCGCTCCCGGGTATCTGGCCGCAGTGGCGGGCAGCCGGGTGGATCTGCCCCGGTCGCGGCTGCTGGTCGCGTTGGTGCCCACCACCGTGGTCGGGGCGCTGGTCGGTGCGGGGCTGCTCCTGGTCACCCCGGCACGGGCGTTCGAGCTGGTCGTACCGTTCCTGGTGCTGGGGGCGACCGCGCTGCTGGCGTTCCAGGACCCGCTGCGCCGGCTGGTCGGCCACCCGCGTGACCTGACGCCGCGCCGCCGGGCCGTGACCGTTCAGGTGGTGGTGGCGCTGGCCGCGGTGTACGGCGGCTACTTCGGCGCCGCCGTCGGGGTCATGCTGGTCGCCGGGTTGGCCCTGGTGCTGGACGCGACACTGGCCCGGGTGAGCGCGATCAAGAATCTGCTGTCCGCCGTGATCGGCCTGACCACTGTGGTCGTCTTCGCCATCGCCGGCCCGGTCAACTGGGCCGGTGTCGCGGTGGTCGCCCCCGCCACGCTTGTCGGCGGGTACGCCGGCGCCCGCCTGGTCCGCCGGCTTCCCTCGGTGGTCCTGAAGACCATCATCGTCGTCTTCGGCACCGTGATCGGCACCTATCTCCTCTGGCGCGTCCTCTCCTGAACCCGCGATCTTGCACTCCCTGACCCCGCAAATCGGGCATCAGTTACTTTTCGCCGACCAAAGGTGCAAGATCGACGAGGGCGGGGCTGGGCTGTCAGAGGTCGACGAGGTGGGCGGTTTCGTTTACCGAGCGGACGGCGACGCCGCCGTCGGGCCAGCGGTCCAGCACCGAGACGCCCGCCGCGTCGAGGTAGAGCCGGTGCAGGAAGGAGTCGGTGGCGGCGAGCGCGTCGCGCAGCATCAGCTTGATCGGCGAGACGTGCGAGACCACCACGACGGTCTGCCCGGGGTACGCGTCGAGCAGCCGTCGCACCACCCGGTCGCACCGTTCGGCGACGGCGGCGAACGACTCGCCGTCCGGCGGGGCGACCCGGGTGGAGGCGAGCCAGGCGTCGAGTTCACCGGCCCAGCCCTCGCGTACCTCGGCGAAGGTGCGCCCCTCCCAGGCGCCGAAGTCGCATTCGATGAGTTCGTCGTCGCGGCGTACCGGCAGGTCACCGACGGCGGCCGCGATCGCCTCGGCGGTCGCCGTGCACCGGGACAGCGGTGAGCTGACCACGGCCACGGCGTCCGGCGCGAGCGCGGCCACCCGCGCGGCCGTGGCCCGCACCTGGGCCTGGCCCTTGCCGCTGAGCGGGATGTCACCGCGACCGGAGTACCGGCCCTGCTCGGTGTACTCGGTCTCGCCGTGCCGGACCAGGACGAGCCGGGTGGCGGTGAAGCTGGGTCGGGGCTCCCAGGACACCGGCGCGCTGGTCAGGTCGGCACCCGGTGATTCGGCCCGGGCGGCGACCTCGGCGGCACCGCCACCGGCGGGTTCCGGGCCACCGAGGCGACGCGGCGGCTCGACCACGCGGGGCGGCTCGACGGCCGGCGCGGCGACGCCGGACGAGGCGGCGGCGTCCATCGCGGCGTTGGCCAGGGCGTCGGCGTGGGTGTTGCGATCCCGGGGGATCCAGCTGAACCGTACGGCGGTGAACCGGCCGACCAGTTGGGCGGCCTCGGCGGCCAACGGGCGTAGACCAGGGTGCTTGATCTGCCAGCGACCGCACATCTGCTCGACGACCAGCTTGGAGTCCATCCGCACCTCGACCTCGTCGGCACCGAGTTCGGCGGCGGCGGCCAGGCCGGCGATCAGTCCGCGGTACTCGGCGACGTTGTTGGTGGCGGTGCCGATCGCCTCGTTCCGCTCGGCCAGCACCTCGCCGGTGGCCGGGTCGCGGAGCACCGCCCCGTACCCGGCCGGCCCGGGGTTGCCCCGGGATCCGCCGTCGGCCTCGACGAGGACCGCGCGCGTGGCCACCGGTTACAGTCCGGACTCGTTGGTGCGGACCATGATCCGGCGACACTCCTCGCAGCGGACCACATCGTCGGGGTCGGCCTTGCGGATCCGGGCCAGGTCGGCGCCGGAGAGCTCCAGTCGGCATCCGCCGCAGCGACCAGCGGTCAGCAGCGCGGCGCCGAGTCCGGTGTCGGTGCGGATCCGGTCGTAGAGCTGCACCAGGTCGGCGGGCAGGTCGTTGGCGAGGGGCTGGCGGGCGGAGCGCTTGAACTCCTCCTCGCGTCCGATCTCGGCGAGGTTGTCGTCGCGCCGCTGCTCGGTGGCGGCCCGCCGTTCCCGCACCTCGCCCAGTCGCTGCTCCACCCCGTCCAGCACCGACTGGGCGGTTTCCCGCTGCTCCATCAGCTCCAGCTCGGCGTCCTCCAGGTCGCTCTGCCGGCGGTTGAGCGAGGCCAGCTCGTGCTGGAGCGCCTCCAACTCACGGGCCGGGCCGGTGCCGGCGGCCAGCCGATCCTCGTCCTTGGTCTTGCGCGCCCGGACCTGGTCCACGTCCTTCTCCAGCCGGGCGATGTCGCGGTCCAGGTCGTCGACCGCGACCTGGGCGCGGACCCGCTCGTCCTCCAGGGCGGACAGCTCCCGGGCGAGGGCCTCCAGTTCGGCCCGCTCGGGCAACGACCGACGCCGGTGGGCGAGCTGGGCGAGGGCGGTGTCGATCGCCTGGAGATCGAGCAGGCGGCGCTGGACCTGGGGGTCAGCCTTCACGGTCGGGCTCCTTGTCGTCCGCTGCGGGTTCGTCCGGGCGCGCGTTCGTCCGGTGCGGTGAGGCGGCGTGCACGGTCCACGGGTCGGTGTCCAGGTCGGACACCAGGGTCTCGACGCCGGGCGCGGCCCGTAGCAGCGCCGCGAGGTCGTCCAGCCACGGCCGTTCGGTGGCCCAGTGGGTGGCGTCGAGCAACGCTGGGCCTCCGGTGGCGAGGTGCTCGCCGGCCGGATGGTGGCGCAGGTCCGAGGTGAGGTAGGCGTCCACCCCGGCGGCGGTGGCGTCGGCCAGGAAACTGTCCCCGGCGCCACCGCAGACCGCCAGGGTACGCACCAGGCGGGCCGGATCGCCTGCGGCGCGCACCCCGGCGGCGGTGGCCGGTAGTGCGGCGGCGGCCCGCCGGGCCAGGTCAGCCAGGGTCAGCGGTTGGGGCAGCCGGCCGATCCGGCCGGCACCGCGCCCCTCCCCTTCGGCGGGGGTACCGGGGCGGGCCGGTCGCAGCGGGCGCAGGTCGAGCAGGCCAAACCGGGCGGCGAGGGCGTCGGACACGCCCGGTACGGCCACGTCGGCGTTGGTGTGCGCGACGTACAGCGCAACATCAGCCTTGATCAACTGGTGGACGATGCGGCCCTTGTAGGTGGTCGGCGCCACCGACGAGACCCCGCGCAGCAGCAGCGGATGATGGGCGATGATCATGTCGACGCCCGCGTCGAGCGCCTCCGCGACCGTCTCGGGTACCACGTCCACGACGCAGAGGAGCCGGCGGACGGGGGCGGACGGCTCACCGAGCACCAGGCCGACCCGATCCCACTCCTCGGCCCAGGCCGGCGGGTAGTGCCGCGCCACCTCGGCCACCACGTCGGCGACGGTCGGCACGGCTGCGGTTGTGCTCACGGCCGGTGAGCTTACCGGCGTCAGCGCGTCCACCGGACGTCACCCGGCCGCGGACCTTGCCGCGGCCGGGCCGTGAACTCTGCGGCGGCCGGTACCGAGCTGTGCCCGGGCCCGACCGGCGGCATCAGCTGTGGGATGCCGGTCAACCGGTCCGGCAGAGGTGGTCACGCACGGCGGTCAGCGGCAGCGCCCACGGAAAGGTGTGCTGGTGTCGCTCACCCGTCCCGGGCGGATGCAGGGGGTAGACGTCGTCACCGAAGAGCACGCCCACCCCCCATTCGGAGAGCCGCGCGAGGCCCGCCCGGAAGGCGGGGTGGGCGGCCATCGCCGCGTTGGTGTACGGCACGGCCACCAGCGGTATCCCCCGGCCCTGGGCCTCGACCAGCAGCCCCAGGGCGAGGGTGTCCGCGATGCCGGCCACCCACTTGTTGACGGTGTTGACCGTGGCCGGACAGACGATCATGGCGTCGGCGGTGGGCAGCACGTCGGGGTCGCCCGGGTTTTTGTAGTGCGTGCGTACCGGGTGACCGGTCTGACGGGCCAGGGCGGTGCGATCGACGAACTTGGCACCGTCGGGCGTGGTGATCACGCAGACGTCCCAGCCGTCCTGCTGGGCAAGGTCGACGAGCCGGCCCACGTCTCGGGCCAGTGGTGAGCCACAGGCGATGATGTAGAGCACCTGGCGGTGCCCGTCGTGGCGGTGCGAACCGGTCATGCCGGCTCCGAGGTCATACTCCTACTCCCATGTGCTCAGCCAACTCCGCGATCGGAGAAGGCGGCGCACCACGTGTGCGACGAAGGACGTCCGACATCACCTCATGGGCGATCGGGCGGCAGCGAATCTCGGACGGTGCCAGGCGGTCACCGCGCAGCAGCATCTCGCCGGCGTTGGCCACGTCGCCGATCAGAGCGAAACCCCGGGCCAGGTCGAGCAGGTGATGCGCCCGGCGTTCGGGCAGCATGGCGTCGAACAGCGCGGGCTCGATTCTCTGGCGGTGCACCTCGACGGCCCGGCCGCCGTCGCCCAGCTCGACGGCGGCCGCCGCCCGGTGCAGCTCCACATTCGTCGGCCCGAACGAGGTCCAGTAGTGGTTGTGGTCGCCGCCGAGCTCGACCGCCGCCGCGTGGGCTCCGTCGAGCAGATCTTCGACGGTGGCGCTGTCACCGATGCGTGAGGCGGCCATCGCACCCTGGAGCAGCAGCATCCCGTAGACGGAGAGGCGTTCGGGACGACTGTCGTTGCCGCCGCCCGGGGCCAGTTGGTTGGCGATCCGCACGTTCAGCTCAAGCGCCGGCCGGGGCCGACCCATCGCCACCAGCGCGTTGCAGACCCGGGTGGCGGCCACCCCGGCGAGCAGCTGGTCGTCGGCGCGCTGGGCGACGGCGATGGAACGGTCGGCGGCGAGCCAGGCGAGATCGCACTCGCCGAGTTTGCGCAACACCGAGGAGGCGAGCTGGTAGACCTGCCCGAGCAGGTGGGCGGCACGCTGGGACTGGTCTCCCCCGTACGCCGCGTCGGCCGCCTGGGCATCGCGGAGCAGCTTCGGCAGGGCCCGGGTGAGCATCCCGTAGCGCCCGTACTGGTAGGTGAGCCAGGCGTGGGTGACCGCCTTGCTCATGTCGGCCAGCGGCGGTGGGCTCGGTGCCGCGTCGAAGTACGCGCTGATCGAGTCGTACCGCTCCAGCGCGGCCCGGATCTCCTCGACCTCGAACTGGTCGATGCAGTTGAGCGCGTCGGTACGCCGCTCCGGATCCTTGCCGAGCAGCAACTGCACGTCCATCTGAAGGATGTCGGCGATCTCGTAGAGCACGGAGAACTTGTCCAGCCGCCGCACACCCCGCTCGATCTTGTCGACCCAGCTCTTCGACTTGCCCAACCGGTCGGCGAAGACCTGCTGAGACATTTTCCGCCGGCCGCGCCAGTACGCCACCCGCCGCCCGATGGGTAGCTCGTCCATCTCCCCAGTCCTCCCTCTGCTGGAGCCCTGGCCGAGGGCCGGGGGCCGTTCCGTGGGCGCGGCGATCCGTCCGGATCTCAAGTTTTCGCTGGTCGCACAGGAGGTGCGTCAGCCGTCCGGCCGAGCCTCGTACTTTCGTGCAAGTTGCATCGGCCACTTTGTCAAACAAAACGATGGCGGGCTACGGCAGTGACGGGTCTCGAGGTACGAGCTGACGCCGGTCAGGCGCGGCGAGGGGAGATGGCACCAATGTGGGGGAATGTCGCACCGCACGTGGCGCGTCTGTCGCCGTTGGAACGGGTACGGCTGCGCCGGATCGCCGTGCGGTACGCCTTGCACGGCTGGGCCATCACCCCGGGCGCCTGCCTGGCGCGGAACCGCTTCGTCTGCGGCCGGGCCGGCTGCCCGACCGTCGGCTGCCATCCTGCTCTGGAGGACTGGGAGCACGCGGCCAGCACCGACCCGGCGCGAGTGGCCACCTGGTGGCGGTCCCGGCCACATGGCGTACTGCTGCCCACCGGCCGCTCCTTCGACGTGCTGGAGGTTCCCGCCCACCTGGGCCGGCTGGTTCTGGATGCGGTGCGCGTCCACCCGGTCGGCCCGGGGGTACGCGGACCGGTGCTGGTCACCCCGACCGGGCGGTGGATGTTCCTGGTCCGGCCGGGCGACCCGCTGCGACCGGAACTGGAGCACTGTTTCGACGTGGTGCTGCACGGTCGTGGCTCGTGGATTCCGGCGCCACCCACCCGGCTGCCCGAGGGCCAGGTCCGCTGGGCGGTGGCACCGGAACAGGCCCGGTGGCAGCTACCGGACGCCTACCTGGTGCAGAACACGCTGGTCGAGGCGCTGCGTGCGACTGGCGTGACGCTGACGTCGGCGCTGGTCCCCGGGCACCTTCCGCTGCCCCGCCGAGGCCGCTGAACGGGCACCGGGCTCGGCCGTCGCCGGCCCCTGCCGGACCGCCTCCGGCACCTGCCTCGCCGCGCTCCGCCGCACCGGCAGCGAGACCCGAACCTACCGGCGCTCGTTGAATCCTTCGACGGCGCGCCCGCGCCGGGAGCGGGGATGCGATGTCCACCGGCGACACCAGAAACCACCCGGGCGGAGCAGAGCCGCCCCGGCGACACCGACCCGGCCACCGATGGGCGGCCACCCGTCCCCCGGGCGCCCGGCCCGGCCGTCCCCGGCCAACCGGATCCCGCCCAGCCACCACCCACCGCCCAGCCCGCTGGCCCTGACCCGGTTCCCCTCCGGCACGGCGCCACATCATTAGCCAGCTCACCGCAGCGCCGGACCCGTGGCAGCGGCGATGGTCTCCGGCCGGCGCGTCGACAGCCATGACTGCCCCGGCACAGTCTGCTGGCGTGGGACGGGGGCCTAGTTGGTCAGTGGCAGGTTGGTGGAGTGCAGGCACCGCGCGTCGTCGGTGACCACCACGTGCCGGTGCCCGGGCAGCCGATCCAGCCAGCCGATCCCCGCCAGGCCCATGGCCACCGCCGCGGTGGCGTACGCGTCGGCCAACCCGAGGTCGTGCCCGACCACCGTCACCGAGCGCAGACCCCGGGCGGGCGCGCCACGACGAGGATCCCGCACGTGCGGGCCACGTTCGTAGACACCCGACGTGGCGACCGCCAGGTCTGTCCCGGTGAGCACCACGCATACCGCCGCCGGGTTCCACGGGTGCCGCACACCGATCCGCCACGGCAGCCCGGTCGAGGAGCGGCCCCGCACCCGGACGTCACCACCGGCGTTCAGGCAGTGGTTGTCGACGCCCGTCGCGCGCAACCGGTCCGAGGCCACCTGGACCGCCCAGCCCTTGACGTACCCGGACGGATCCAACCGCCCGGTGGCGTACGCGTCGAAGAAGCCGTCGGTGACGCTCCACAGGTCGGCGCACCGTTCCAGCACCCGGCGCAGGTCGGCCGACGCCTCGGACAGCAGCAGTTCGCCCCGGTCGAAGCGACACACCTCGCTGTCCGGCCGGTACGTGCTGAACCTCGCGTCCACCTCGCGCAGCCAGGCGAACACCTCGTCGGCCAGCGCGGCCAGCTCGGTCGTGGGCCGGTCGTCGGCGATGTCGAGACTGACCGGGGTGCCCATCACGTGTTCGACCCGACGCAGCCCGGGTCGGGTCGAGGTGTCCGCGCTCATCGGGTCTGGTCGATCGCGGCCTGCAAGGACCGTCGGTAGGAGTCGCTGGTCGCGGTCGCGCCCGAGATGGTGTCCAGGTCGGCGCTCTGCCGTTCCACCACCATCCCCACCGCACCGCTGTACCGGCTGTCGACCTGGTCGCTGCGCTGGTCGGACTGGGCCGTCCCGCGCGGCAACCGCTGCGCCGCCGCATTGACGATCTGATCGCCGACCACCGTGATGCGGACCTGTACGTCGCCGAACTCGTTGCTCACCACCGGACCGACGAGCGTGCTGGCGGTGGGTGTCGCGGCAGCCGGGCCGGCCCGGGACGCGGCGGGGGTACTCGGTGTGCCGCTCGCAGCGGACCGGCTCGGGCCGGCAGCGCTGCGCGTCGGTCCCGGCGCGGCGTCGGCCTGCGGCGTCGTCTCGTCCGAGCCGGCCGCTGGCGCCGCCCCCTCGGCGGCGGGCACCTCCCGGACGGGTTGGCCGGTGCCCGGGGCGGCCTTGAACACCACCAGCGCGGCGGTGCTGGCGGCCAGGCCGGTGATCGCGAGGAGCGGGCGGCGCATTCGGTGGCCCTCTCAGAGTTCGAAGGTGGCGAGGTGGATCTGGCGACGGCGGACGCCGGCCTGGCGGAGCACCCGGCGATACTGCTCGACCAGGCCGGGTGGGCCACACAGGTAGACGTCGCGACGGGAAACGTCCGGCACCAGTTGGCGCAGCCCGTCCGGGGTCATCACCTGCCGTGGGCCCGGGTCGTTGCGGGAGCCGACGACGTACCAGGCCCGCAGACCGCGGTTGCGGGCCAGCCAGTCCAACTCCTCCTGCAACAGCACGTCGGCGGGGGTACGGGCCCGGTAGATCAGCGCGGCACCGGGCGGTAGTTCCTCCAACATGGCCCGCAGCGGGGTGATGCCGCTGCCGGCGGCGATCAGCAACGCGCGCTCGCGGGTGCGGTGGGCCGCCGTGCAGGTGCCCGACGGGCCGACCGCCCAGACGCGTACGCCCGGGTCGAGATTGCGTAGGTCCTGGGTGTGCCGACCGACCACCTTGACGGTCAGTCGCAGCCACCGGTCGTTGGCGGCGGCGGAGACCGAGAACGGGTGCGACTGCCACCAGCAGCCCCGGGTCAGGAAGCGCCAGCGGAAGAACTGCCCACCCAACAGCTCCAGCCGGCCGAGGTCCGACCCGGTCAGGTAGAGCGAGACGGCGTCGGGACTTTCGGTGACCACGTCGCTGACCCGTAGCCGGTGCCGCAGGTTGAACCGCACCGGGATGATCACCCGACCCCACAGCCAGGCGACGACCACCAGCACGTACAGGGCGATCCATCCGGTACGCGCCGGGCCGGGCCGGAACAGCTGACTGCCGTTGCTGAACTGGTGGGCGAAGCCGAGCAGCAGCACGGCGTACGCGGCCAGGTGGGTGGCGTGCCACAGTTCGTACGGCAGCACCCGGCGTACCGCCCGTACGCTGACCAACCCGACCAGCACCAGCAGGCCGGCAGCGGCGAACGCGGAGGCCATGTCCTGGTATTCGCGGAGCATCACGCCGGCCTGGCCGAGCGGCGAGCGACCCTCCAGGCCGGCGTAGCCGACCAGGATCAACGCCGTGTGGGCCAGCACCGCGACCAGCAGTGTGGCCGCGACGTCGCGGTGCCAACGGGCGATCCGCTCGCCACCGGCCCACCGTTCGAGGACCGGCAGGCGGCTCATCATCAGCACCTGGACCAGCAGCAGGTAGCCGGCGACCAGCCCGGTGATCTGCCCGGCGGCCGTGGTCATCGCGGTGGCACCGGTCAACGAGCCGGCCGGGGTGTCCCACCACCACGGCAGCACGCTGGCCACGAGGCCGCCCAGGAACAGCACGATCAGCAGCCGCCGGCCGTTGGCGCCGCGCCGCGGCACGGCCAGCGGTGGGGCGGACGCATGCGACCCCGACCCGGCCGGCCGGGGACTGACGTACGGGCGCGGGTAGGTCGTCACGACCGGCCGCCGCACTCGTCGAGCTGATCGGCCATGCACCGTTTCCGATTCCTGCCGGGCGTCGACCCTGGACGTGACCGGTCTGCCGAGGTGCGACGCCTGCTGCTGAGGGTTTGCCCCGGCAAGGTAGTCACCGGTCGCCGCCCCGACAAGACCGCCGCCCGCCCCAGGCCGGGACACTTAAGGCGGAGCTCATCACGGGTAGCCGGCGGGCGGTTACCGGCCAATCGGGTACGCACGGCACAAGCAGGGCCTTCGCCCGTCACCGTTGCCCCGCGGGCCACAATTCCACAGCCGCTACCCCCGCCGCGCCGCTTCGTCGTGCCGGAAAATTTAAGGCTCGGATAAGGGGTTGGTGAGCTGTCGCCCGGCCGTGCTACCGAGCCGTCGGCGCCAAAGTAGCAACAGGAAGAGCGCGTGAGCCCTCTCCGCAGCGGGTACTCCCTCGCACCGTTGCTGAACGCGTGAGGGGAAGGCACATGCTCAGCAAAGAGGATCAACGCAGATTCGAGCAGATCACCCGCCACCTGCGGGAGAGTGATCCGGCGTTCTTCGCCCGGCTCGACCACCGGGCCCGGGGCCGACACGGCCGCTGGCTGCTGTTGTTGACCGTCGTACTCTGGGCGGCGCTGCCGGCGACCACCGTACTCGCCGGCCGGCTGGCCGGGGCGATCTTCGCGGTGGTGCTGTTGACCAACGCGGCACTGATGTGGCGGTTCCGTCAACGTTGGCTGTGACCCGGACGGTCGTGGTGACTCACTGCTCGCCGAGCTGACGGTAGGCGTGGCGCAGGCGTTCGACGAGTCCCGGCCCACCGATGGCCGGCGCGGGCGCGCCCAGTTGCCGCAGCAACAGGTCCGGTCGGGCGGTCAGGCTCGGTGGGCGGTCCGGCAGCGGCACGGGCGGCAACCAGAACCGGTCGACCGCCTCGGCCAGCGGCGTGACGGACAGGTCGGCCAGCGCCCGGACGGACCCGGCAGCGGGCACGTCCAGCTCGGGGTCGCCGGGCCAGCCGGTGTCGGCCGTCCCGGCGCCCGACGAGGCACTGTGGCCGGTCGGGTTCGTCGGCGCCGTCACGTCCCGCTGCGCCGGTCCGTCGGCTCGGCCCGCCGGATCGCCGCCACCGCGCCGCCGGCCCGCCGGTTCGCGACCACCGGGCCGTAGGCCCGGCGGGGCTTCGGTGCCCGATGCGTCGGCACGCAGCTGCCGCAGCCGGGCGAGCAGGTCCGCCCGGCTGCGCCCACGCCAGTGCAGCAGGGTGAACGGGTCCGCGTCGAACGCCTCGGCGAGCAGGTAGAAGGTGGCCGCGAGGTGTTTGCAGGGCACCGCGACGTCCGGGCACGAACACCGCTGGTCGAGATCGCTGATCGCCGCCGGAAACAGCGGCGCGTCGGCCGCGACGAACAGCTCCTCCAACTCGGCCGGCAGATCGCCGGCGAGCAGCCGGGCACTGAAGAACGCCCGCGCGGCGAGTTGCCCCTCGATCCGGGTCCACAGCCGGACCGGAAAGGGTGGCAGCGCGACGCTGACCTGATACGGCCTGGCCCGGGAGCCCTGCACCACAGCGGTCACCACGCCCGGCGCGACGTCGAGGCGGAGCACCTGACCGGCGCGGGCGTACGACCGACCCCGGGTCAGCCGGGTGCCGAGCGCGAACGACTCCAGCACCTCCAGGAACCGGCGGGACCACCAGGAGACGCCGATCGCGCCCCGGGTGCTGCGGGCCCGCAGACCGCCGTCGACCCGGCGTGGCGGGCCGTAGTCGGCGAACCTGCCGCCGTCGTCGGCCCTCACTCGGCCACCGCCCCCGCCTCCAGCGCGAACAACTCCCGTAGCTGAGCGGTGGACAGCTCGGTGACCCACTGCTCGCCGGCGCCGACCACCGAGGCGGCCAGGCCACGCTTGTCGGCGATCAGCGCGGCCACCTTCTCCTCCACCGTGCCGGCGCAGACGAACTTGCGGACCTGCACCCGGCGCCGCTGTCCGATCCGGAACGCCCGGTCGGTGGCCTGGTCCTCCACCGCCGGGTTCCACCACCTGTCGACGTGCACCACGTGGTTGGCGGCCGTCAATGTCAGTCCGGTGCCGCCGGCCTTGAGCGAGAGGACGAACAGCGCGGGTCCGCCGTCGGACTGGAAGCGGGTCACCATCGCATCCCGGTCGGCCTTACCGACCCCGCCGTGCAGGAACAGGACCTCCCGGCCGAACCGGGCGGACAGGTGCCCGCGCAGCATCCCGCCGAACTCCGCGTACTGGGTGAACAGCAGGGCCTTCTCCCCGGCCGCGAGGACCTCGTCGAGGATCTCCTCCAGTCGGGCCAGCTTGCCCGACCGTCCGGTCAGGGGCGAGCCGTCGCGCAGCAGCTGCGCGGGATGGTTGCAGACCTGCTTGAGCCGGGTCATGGTGGCCAGCACCAGTCCGCGCCGCTCGATGCCGTCGCTGGATTCGATCCGGGCCAGCATGTCGTCGACGACCACCCGGTACAGCGCCGCCTGCTCGGCGGTGAGGTTGCAGAAAACCTCCATCTCCAGCTTCTCCGGCAGGTCCGAGATGATCGACGAGTCGGTCTTGAGCCGGCGCAGCACGAACGGGCCGGTGATCCGGCGGAGCCGTTCGGCGGCCTCGGTGTCCCCGTGCCGTTCGATCGGTTCGGCGAACCGTTTGCGGAACGTCGCCGCCGGACCGAGCAGGCCCGGATTGGCGAACTGCATGATGGACCAGAGGTCCGCCAGCCGGTTCTCCACCGGCGTGCCGGTGACCGCGATGCGGTGCCGGGCGGGCAGTGCGCGTACCGCCTCGGCCTGCCGGGTGGCGGCGTTCTTGATGGCCTGGGCCTCGTCGACCACCACCCGGTGCCAGTCGACGCCGGCCAGCTCCGCGGCATCCCGGGCAGCCACCGAGTACGTGCTGAGGACCAGGTCCGCGGCGTGCACGGTGGCGGTGAACTCCGCGCCGCGAGCCCGCTGCGCGCCGTGATGCACGTGTACGCGCTTGTCCGGGGTGAACCGGGCGGCCTCCCGCTGCCAGTTGCCGACCAGCGACATCGGACAGATCAGCAGGGTCGGACCGGCCTGCGGCGGGTCGGCGGCCAGCAGTGCCAGCAGCTGCACCGTCTTACCCAGCCCCATGTCGTCGGCGAGCACCCCACCGAGCCCCAGCGACTGGAGGAACGCCAGCCAGGCCAACCCTCGCCGCTGGTACGGCCGTAGCGTGCCGTGGAAGGACGGCGGCTCGTCCAGCGGGGCGAGCCGCCGGTCCACCGCCCCGGCGAGCAGGTCACCGAGCGCACCGTCGGCGCTCACCTCCAGCACCGGCAACGCGTCCGGCTGCTCGACGTCGGACAGGCCGAGCCGCAGCAGGTCGGCCACGGTCAACTCACCGGAGGACCGCAGCAGGCGCAGGCCGGCGGCGAGCCGCTTCGGATCCAGCTCGACCCAGCGCCCCCGCAGCCGTACCAGCGGGGTCTTCAGCTCCGCCAGACGGGTCAACTCGTCGGCGGTCAACGGCTCGTCGCCGAGGGCCAGCTCCCAGCGGTAGTCGACCAGGGCGTCCAGTCCCACCCGGTCGGCCGGGCCGGTGACCGTGCCGGGCGCGCTGCGGGAGCTGGCCCGCAGCCGGGCGCCGAGCCGCGAGGCGGGCCGCCGCCACCACGACGGCAGCAGCACCGTGAAGCCCGCCGCGTGCAGCGTCGGTGCGCCCTCGCGCAGGAACCGGTGCGCGCCCTCGGTGTCCAGCTCCAGCGCCTCCGGCCGGGCGGTACGCAGGGCCGCGTCCAGTTCCGGCCACAGTCGGCTGGCCCGGCCGAGTTCGGCCAGCAGGATCTCCTGCGGATGGTCACCGGCCACGGACACGCCGTCGCCGCGCCACACCTGTCCGGCGTCGACGTGCAGGCCCGGCTCGTCGTTGGCGCGCAGCCCGAACTCGACCCGCCACCGGCCGGTGGTGGCGACCACGGCATCGGGATCGGCCGGCACCACCGTCACCGGTCCGGTCAGCTCGTCGGCCGACGGCTCGACCAGCCGGAAGCTGGCCCGCACCGTGCCACCGGCGGCGTCGCGCTGCCACTGGTCCAGCTCGGAGCGGAGCGTGCGCAGCGCCGCCGCCTCGGCGGTGAACCCGCGCTGCGGCCCGGTCAACGCGCCCAGCCAGGCCGCCACGGCACCGTTCGGTCGCGCTCCCCGGGCCAGCGTCATCGGCGGCAGCGCGGCGCGCACGGCGGCGTCGGTGAGCGCGTCGAGCGCGTCGGCGACCAGCAGCCCGGGCACCTCTGCCGACCCGTCGGATCGACCCGACGCCCGGGTCACGGACCGCCGGCCGGAGTCGTCGGCAGCCACCCGGGCCGAGGCCGCCCGACGGCGGCCGGGTGCCAGCGGGGCCGCCCCGCGACGTCCGGTCCGGTCGTCGGGCGCCATCGCGGGCAGCTCCGCCTCGACCACGGCCCGGGCGGCGGGGGGCAGGGCCAGCACCAGCGACCGGGCCCAGGCGGCGTCCGTGCCGGTCAGCAACGGCCGCCACACCGCCCAGGCGTCGGACGCCTCGGCGGCCGAGGACGGACCGGCGAGGCTGGGCAGGACCCGGCCGCGGGTGGCCAGGTCGGCGGCGAAGTCGGCCAGTTCGGCCAGGTGCCGCAGCGTCGCGCCGGGCGCGGCGGCCAGCCTCCCGACGGTACGCAGCAACGAAAGTGCGGCGTCCGGGGCGTACGCCAGCACCGGGACCTGCCAGCCGGCGAGGGTGACCGGACCACGGACCGGTTCCACGACGGTGGTGCGGACCAGTTCCGGCGAGTCCAGCGGCGAGCCGGCGCGGGTGGGCAGGCGCAGCAGCGCCGTGCCCAGGTCGTCCGGGTCGGCGACGTCGGCCAGCGGTGCAGCCAGTGTGGCGTGCCCGGCGGCGAACGGGTGAGGGCGGGCTCGCGGCGCCCGGCCGGGACGGCGCGGG
Source organism: Verrucosispora sp. WMMD573 (assembly GCF_027497175.1). Lineage (NCBI taxonomy): Bacteria > Bacillati > Actinomycetota > Actinomycetes > Micromonosporales > Micromonosporaceae > Micromonospora > Verrucosispora sp. WMMD573. Next base: position 6,247,530 of record NZ_CP114901.1, read on the forward strand.
GCCTGGGCTGGCAGGGTGCTGTCCTCGCCCCAGACCGCCAGCCCTCGGCCGGGCAGCCACACCCCATGGACGACCAGCACGCACTCCCCCTCGGACCGGGCGGGTCGCGCCACGTCGGCGGCGACCCGGGGCCAGGATAGGCGGCGTCGACCGGCTACCGTCGCCGCCATGTGCGACCTCCTGGTGATCGGCGGCCTCGGCGTCGATGTGCGGGTGCGGGTGCCCCGGCTGCCGCTGCCGGTGCTCGACTCGGTCACCGTCGACCCGATCGAGTTGCGGGTCGGCAACACCGGCGCCGGGGTGGTTCTCGCCGCGCAGGCGCTCGGGCTGCGGGTGACGGTGGTCGACACGGTGGGCGTGGACCCGGCCGGCGCCGTCGTGCGGGCCGCGCTGGCCCGAACCGGCGTCCACGCGGTCCTGGCCGACGACCCGGCGGGTACCCGCCGGTCGGTGAACCTGGTCGACCCCGGCGGGCGGCGGATGTCGCTGTACGACCCCCGGGCCTCCGACGGTCCGCCACCGTTCGCGGCACCCCGGGTGGCGGAGCTGATCCAGGACGCCACCCACGTGCACCTGTCGATCATGGGATGGGTGCGGGAGTTGCTGCCCGACCTCGGTGACGTGCTCGGCGAGGGGGTCGGCACCTCGACCGACCTGCACGACTGGGACGGGCGCAACCCGTACCACCGCCGCTTCGCCGAGGTGGCCGAGCTGGTGCTGGTCAGCGGTGCGGCGCTCGACGCCCGGGCGGCGGCCGTGGCTGACTCGCTGGCACCGCGCCCGGTGTTGGTGACCCGGGGCGCGGACGGCGCCGACCTGTACCTGGGCCGGGACGTCCACCGGGTTCCGGCGGCCGTTCCGCCCGGCCCGGTGATCGACACCAACGGTGCCGGGGACGCGTTCGCGGCGGGGATCATCGCGGCCCGGTCACGCGGCGCGACCTGGCGGGAGGCGGCCGGGTACGCGTCCCGGGTCGCCGCCGCGGCCTGCACCCACGACGGCATGGAGTACCCGCCGGGGCTGCTCCCCCGCGATTGACCACCCGAGGCGCGCCGCCGCCGGGTCGGGCCGCGCGAGTCGCGCTGACCCGTGCTGTGCGTCAGACGGAGAACGCCGGGGATCATCTCGCTTCACCCTGCGGGTCACCGGGAGCCGGGGCAGGATGGGCGCATGGCATCCACGGTTGAGATCCCACTGGTGGGCGGCACGGCCAACGGTGAACACGTCACCGTCGAACTGGACCCGAACGGCCGGCCCCCACTGACCCACCATCACCTGGGGCCACAAGGGCTGGCGGCAGCGGAGATCTACGAGCTGGAGTCCGTCGACACCGACCGCCAGCAGTGGCGCTACTGCTGGCGGGGGCCGGCGGTCTGAGCCCGACCGCCGCGCCGATCAGGCGCCGACCTCGACCAGCGACCGGTTGCGCAGGCTCTCCAGCACCGCCCGGGTGACCTGGGAGGTGCCCCTGGCCTCGTCACACACCCGCGCCACCCGCTGGGCGGTGACCTCGGCCCGCTGCTCGCGCTCGTCCCACAACTGGTCCACCTCGGCCAGCAGCGGGCCCTCCACCTCACGCTCCACACCGCGCAACGCCGGCACCCCGAGTCGCTGCGCGAGGTCGAAGACCTTGCCGGCGTACGGCAGGGGCAGAAACGGCGTACCCATCATCGCGGCGAAGATCAGGAAGTGCAGGCGCATACCGACTGCCAGGTCGAAGTGACGCATCAACCCGAGGATCTGCTGCGGTGAGTAGGTGCCGTGCAGAATCCGCCCCCGCTCGGCGGCGATCATGTGTGAAAGCACCCCGTGCGAGTGCCGGATGTCGTCGCGTTCCATCGGCACGAACAGCACGTGCGCGTCGATCCGGTGCACCAGGAAGTCACCGATCTGGGCCAGCAGCCGGTGGTACCCGTCGACGTCCAGCCGTTCCGCCGCCCGGCCCGGCTCCCGCACGCTCATCCCGACCAGCCGTTTGCCGTCCGGCACGCCCTCCTCGCGGAGGAACTGTGCGGGAAAGTCCTCCGGTTCCAGCAGGAACGCCGGGTCGCCGGTGACGGTGATCGGATTGAGCAGACCGGCCTCCTCCAGCACCATCCGCGACTCCTGGTCGCGTACGGTCACCTGGACCGCACCGCCCAGCGTCTCCCGGACCATGCCGGTGTCCACCATCTCGTTGAGCGGCCCGACGCCGACGGCGTACGTCAGCAGCGGCAGACCCCGCTCCTGCGCCACCCGGACCACCCGCAGATAGCGGCGTGCCTCCTTGTCGTAGAGGATGCCTCCGCCGCCCAGAATGAGCAGGTCGAGTTGGGACAGTACGAGGGCGGAGTCGGTCCGGCTGACCCCCTCCCACGGCACCGCCTCCACGTCCGGATGGGCGACCGCTGTGTGTGCGGGATTCCGCGAGAACACGATGATCCGGGCGTGCGGCTCCTGCTGGCGCAGATCGGTCAGCAGGCCGGTGAGGATCGCCTCGTCGCCCAGGTTGCGCCCGCCGTACGAGCCGAGCACGCCGATGGTCAGTCCGGCACGCGTCATCCGTCGCTCCTCCCCAGGTGCGTCCGCTCGCCGTTTCCCCGTTGCGCAGGTGAACAGTCCTCGGGGCCTCCTCGGCGAGTTGAGGCAGACGGCGCAGCCGGCGGATGGGGTGTCGCCGGCACCTGCGGCCGACCGCACAGACTGCGGCATTCCACGCGGGGCCGCTGTCGACAAGCCGACTCCCCCCGGCACCGGCCAACTCCGACGCGCCTCAGGCGGTCACAGATTAGCTCGATGGGGTGACAGAGCGTGGTTGACCCTGGTTGACGGCTTTGCGAGGGTGTCGACCGGATCCCGCACCCCGAGCGGCTGATCCACGCGGCGGCCGGGGCACGACTGGGGCTGCACCCTGCCCGCCGTCACAGCCCCCGCAGCCCCGAGCGGAGAACTCGATGTCGTCAGGTAGCACCCTGCCCCGCACCGGATTCGATGTGATCACCATCGGCGGAACCGCTGGGGTCGGCGTTGTGCAACTGTCGTTGCCGCTGGTCATCGCTGCTGTCGGTGCGCTGATGGTGATCATCGGTGCCTGCATGATCCGGTTGACGTTCCGACGCGGACGGCCGATTAACGGATGAGCGCGCGTATCGGACCCCGGCGGGTTCTGCTCGCGGCGGCGGTCGTGCTGGCCGGCGCGGCAGTGTGGGCGATACACCACGTGCTCGCGGTCACGGGTGCCCTCGACGGCGCCGGGCACCGCTTCACCTACGTGTACGCCGGCATGTTCCTGTTGCTGTTCTGGCAGATCGGCGGCGCGTATTTGGAGCGACCGGCGACGGCGACCGGCCAGGCTCGTGAGTACCTGAACGGGTTGCGGGTGGTGGCGATCGTGCCCGTCTACAACGAGGATCCGGCGGCGCTGCGTGCCTGCCTCGAATCCATGGTCAGGCAGACCCGCACTCCTGATGTCATCTACGTCGTGGATGACGGTTCGACCGATGTCGGCGGGTACGAGACCGTGAAGCGGTGGTTTCTCGCCACTGCCCCTACCATGGGGATCGCGGTGTCATGGCATGTCCAGGAGAACGCCGGCAAGCGGCACGCCCAGGCCGTGGCCGTACGGACCACCGGAGACGCGGACATCTACTGGACGGTCGATTCGGACACGGTTTCCGATCCGCAGGCGCTCGAGGAGCTGCTGCTGCCATTCGCTGATCCTCGTGTGCAGTCGGTGGCCGGGGTGGTGATGGCCGCGAACGTGGGGTCGTCGTTTCTGGCGCGGATCACCGACCTGTGGTTTGTCACGGGTCAGCTCACCGACCGCTCGTCGTTGTCGGTGTTCGGGGCGGTGTGGGTCAATTCCGGGCCGATCGCCGCCTATCGGGCAGCCGTCGTCCGGGACAACCTCGACGGCTACCTGGCAGAGAGGTTCTTCGGCCGGGAGGTGACCTTCTCGGATGATTCACTGTTGACCTTGTTCGCGATGGTCAGGGGGCGCACGGTTCAGCAGCCGACCGCGTTCGCGTTCGCGTTGATGCCGGACCGGTTCGGGCACCTGTGCCGCATGTATCTGCGGTGGATGCGGGGCAGTTTCATCCGCTCCTGGTGGCGGGTGCGGTACCTGCCGCTGCGGTCGTACGCCTGGTGGGCACATCTGCTGCGGTGGGCGTCGATGGTGGTCGCCACCGTGGTGTTCGTGACCGTCGTGTTCGTGTCCCCGGTGGTCGAACCGACGCTCACGGCACTGCCGTGGCTGTTGTCGGTGACGTTCATCGTGGGCTGGGCACAGACGTTGCGTTATCTGACGGTTTGCCGATCCGACGAATCGACCGGCCGCCGGGTGTGGACATGGCTGTTGGCACCGGTCGCGGTGGTGTTCGCGGCGGTGGTGTTGCGAGTGATCCGCTGGTACGGGGCGGCGACGTGCTGGCGGACCGGTTGGGGCACCCGAAAGCAGGTGGAGGTCGTGCTGGCGCGCTGACTCCGGCACGGCGGGCCGGCGGGTGGCAGCTCAAGGCTGCCACCCGCCGCCCGCGCCGGGCGGAAGTGCCCGCGACGGCGGGAAACGCCTTGCCCTCCGGGTGCCCGCCGGGCAGCGTGAACGGCATGCGGGCGCAGACGCGGAATCGGCTACGGTGGGCCCAGTTGCCCCCCGATGTCCGATCCGCCGTGGAACGGATCCTCGGCGACCGGGTGATCGAAGCGGTGTCGCAGCCGGGCGGGTATTCTCCCGGCACCGCCGACCGGGTACGCACCGCCAACGGCCGTCGCGCCTTCGTCAAGGCGGCCAGCCCGGCCCAGAACCCGGACACCCCGAACATGCACCGGACCGAGGCGCGGATCACCGCCGCACTGCCCGCGTACGCCCCGACGCCCCGGTTGCTCGGCTGTCACGACGACGGCCACTGGGTGGCGCTGGTGTTCACCGACGTCGACGGGCGGCACCCGGTCACCCCGTGGCACGGCGAGGAACTCGACGCGGTGCTGGACGCCCTGGAACAAATGGCGACGGCGCTCACGCCCAGCCCGCTGACGGAGGTGCCGGCCATCGCCGACCGGCTGGCCGATGAGTTCGCCGGCTGGCGGCGAATCGTGGATGACCCGCCGCCAGGCACCCGCCGCCCGCCGCCAGGCACCGACGCCGGCAGGCAGCAACATCCCCGAAACTGCCGCCTCCGAGCGGCGACGACCCCACAACATCCCCGATGTTGCTGCAATTCGCGGCGACGGCCCTGCGATAGACCCGATGTTGCGGGGGCGGCAGGGGGCGGTGGGAAGGGGCTTTAGGTGGGTGGGGTGGACGGGTGGGTGAGGAAGGGAAGGACCGCCGTGGGCAGGGCGGGTGAGTCGACGATGTCGTAGTGGGTGAGCCCAGGGAGGATGGCCAGCCGGGCGGCCGGACGATCGGTGCCGTCCCACCCGGCGTCCCGATGGCCGCCGCCGAGCAGGCCGAAGAACTCCACCATGTGCGCCGGGCGAACCGAGTCGGCGTCGGCGAAGACCAGCATCGTCGGCGTGGTGATCGCCGCGACCTCGGGCGACCAGTCGTAGTCACGCCGCAGCAGCTCGCCGGTCCTGGCCCAGAGCCGTGGCCAGTCCTGCGGGCGGGGTGCCACGCGTCGGTAGAGCTGCTCGGGCGGCGTGCCGCGCATCCGCTCGGCGGCCGCCTCGTCGGGCTCGGGCATGCCGGCGAGCACCTCGGGAAACCAGCCCTGCCGTCGACACGGCGCGGAGACCACCACGAGACGGCGGAGCAGCTGCCGGTGTTGAACAGCCAACCGCACGGCGACCCCGCCGCCGAGGGAGAAGCCGAGCACTTCGGCCTCGGCCAGACCAAGGTGAACGATCAGCGCGGCCACGTCGTCGGCCATCGACTCGTACCGCAGGGGGCGACCGACGTCGGCGGTGCGGCCGTGGCCCGGCAGATCGACGCTGACCACCAGGCGACGCCGCGCCAGCGCCGGCCGGATCGCGGCGAAGGTCTCCGTCGTGCCGAAACCGCCGTGCAGCAGCACCAGCGGTCGACCTTTGCCCTCTGTCTCGTACCAGAATCGAACACCGTCAAGCTGCGCGTAGCTCATGCGCTCCTTCCGTGCCCGACGCGGGACCGACCCCGATCCGTCGGTGGCCGAGCCGACCGGTGTCGGGAGGACCGACACCGATAAGACCGGTGAGTCTCGATGTACTCACCAGGTGCCCGCCCGGATGAGCGGTGGCCGTCGTCGTCGACCTGCCCAACAACTTGATGGCAGCCTGCTCGGCGTGCTCGACTCGGATCCGGCGAGCTGCTGATCCTGTTCGGGCTGACCCTGCTGCCGGCGATGTTCAACCTGAACGGACGGAACGAGTAGATGGTGCGTGGTGGGCGCGGCAGGTTTCGAACCTGCGACCCCTCGCTTGTAAGGCGAGTGCTCTCCCGCTGAGCTACGCGCCCGGAACGCCGTACGGCGGGCCGGCGGTTGGCAAGCTTACCCTGCCACCCGCCGGCCCGGGCGGACGCCTCGCGCCCGGTGGGCCGGGTCAGGCCGTGGCCTCCGCCACGGCCTTGCGCCAGCCCTGCTGGTCGCGGGCCTCACCGGGCATGTTCATCTCGGCGAAGCGGACCACGCCGGACCGGTCGATGACGAAGGTGCCCCGGTTGGCGATGCCCGCGACATCGTTGAAGACGCCGTACGCCTGGGCGACGGCGCCGTGCGGCCAGAAGTCGGACAGCAGTGGGAACTGGTAGCCCTCCCGCTCCGCCCAGATCTTGTGGGCGTACACCGAGTCGACGCTGACGGTCAGCACCTGGACCTCGTCGTTGACGTACTCGTCGAGGTTGTCCTGTACCTCGGTCAGCTCACCCTGGCACACCACGGTGAACGCCAGTGGGTAGAAAACCAGCAGGACGGTACGCCGGCCCCGGAAGTCAGAGAGTCGGACCTGCTGGTTGTTCTGGTCCTTCAACTCGAAGTCGGGCGCCTCGGCGCCAACCTCGATGGGCATGGAACTCCTCGGATCGGTTCGGGACGGCCTCGGTCGCTCGCCGTGGGTCGGGTTACTTCTTGCCCTTGGCGCCGCGACGTAGCACGAGTCGGGCACCGCTCCAGTCCTTACCGGCGTTGACCGTGGAAGTCTGCTGAAGACCAGCGGTGGGTGCCGACTCGGCGATCTCGCTCGGCTCGACGTGGCCGTCGCGGCCGGCCTTGGGCGTCAGCAGCCACACGACCCCGTTGTCGGCCAGCGGGCCGAGGGCGTCGACGAGTAGCTCGAAGAGATCACCGTCGCCGTCCCGGTACCAGACCAGCACCGCGTCGACCACCTCGTCGGTGTCCTCGTCGACCAGATCTCCACAACGGTCGGTAAGGGCGTCACGGAGATCGGAGTCGACGTCCTCGTCGTAGCCCATCTCCATGACGACCATCCCCGGCTCGATGCCGAACCGGTCCGCCAGGCTGCGTACCCCGTCAGCAGCCTGACCAGCGGTCGCGCTCACTGTCGCGTGCCTCCTCATCTCGTCCGAGCCGGCGCCTACTCGACGCCGTCAGGCAAAGTCCACACAGTTGTGCCCTCCTGCGCAAGTGGCGCACCGGGTGGAACGAAATTTACCGTGCCAGCAGCGTACGGGCACCCTGGGTGATGGCCTCCTCGGATACCAGCACCTGTCGGGCGGCCGGGCCCAGCGGCACAAAAGAGTCAACCGCGGCCACCCGGCGTGCCGCCCCGACATATCCGGCATCCACCAGCGCAGCGATCACCCCTTCACCCACCCCGCCGGACCGGCGTGTCTCGTCCACCACCAGCACCCGGCCGGTCGCGGCGGCCTCCCGGATGAGGTCGGCCACCGGCAGCGGCGCAAGCCAGCGCAGGTCCACGACCCGGGCGCCGATCCCCTCGTCGGCCAGCGCCGACGCCGCCCGCAACGACATCCGTACGCCATTGCCGAAGGTGATGATGGTTACGTCCTCGGCCGAACCGACCCCGTACACGCGCGCCCGTCCCACCGGCACGTGGCCGCCGGCCCAGGCCCCTGGCTCGGCGTAATCGGCCAGCCACTCACCATCACCGTCGGTGTAGAGGTCCCGGGTGTGGTAGAGCGCGATCGGCTCCAGGAAAACGCAGACGCTGCCGTCGACGGTCGCGCTCGCCAGGCAGGTCCGCAGCATCGCCGCCGCGTCGTCCGGCCGTGCCGGCACGGCGACCACCAGGCCCGGCACGTCCCGCAGTACGGCCACCGAGTTGTCGTTGTGGAAGTGTCCGCCGAAGCCCTCCTGGTACGCCAGCCCGGCCACCCGCACCACCATCGGATTGCGCAGCGCTCCCCGTGAGAAGAAGCGCATCGTCGCCGCCTCGCCCCGCAGCTGGTCCTCGGCGTTGTGCAGGTACGCCAGGTACTGGATCTCCGGCACCGGCAGCATCCCGGCCAGTCCCGCGCCGAGGCCGAGGCCGAGGATCGAGGTCTCGTCGAGCAGCGTGTCGAACACCCGGGCGACACCGAACCGGTCCCGCAGTCCCTTGGTCACCCCGTAGACGCCGCCCTTGGCGGCGACGTCCTCACCGAAAACCGCCATCTGCGGATGGCTGAGCAGCCCGTCGGTGAGCGCCGCGTTGATGCTCTGCGCGAGAGTGAGCGGCCCGGCCAGTTCCGGCGGCTTGCCGCCGAACGCCTCCGCCCGGGGTACGGCGTCGGGGCCGGCGGCGCGGGCGCCCGCGTCGGCGACCGCCAGGGCGACCCGCACCGGGCGGCGCGGTGCCAGCGGCGCGATCACCTCGGCGGCGTCGGCCAGCTTCGGCTCGTCGAGCACCTCCTCGGCGATCCGGCGGACCTGCCAGCCGATCTCGTCGTAGCGGTCGAGCAGTTCCGGCCCGCTGGCCAGGCCAGCATCTACCAGCCGCCGGGCGGTGGCCACCACCGGATCGCGGGCCACGTCGGCGGTGATTTCCGATACGGGGCGGTACGCGCTCTCGGCGTCCGCACCGGCGTGTCCCATCAGCCGGACCGTGGTCAGATGCAGCACGGCCGGACGTCGGTGCCGGCGTACCCAGGCCGCCGCCTCGGCCGCCACCTCGTAGGTGCCGACCAGGTCGACGCCGTCGGCGGCGAAGTACCGGATGCCGGGCTTGGACCGCAGAGCCGTCGCCACCCACCCCTGCGGCGACCGGACACTGATGCCCAGCCCGTTGTCCTCGCAGACGAAGAGCACCGGGATGCGCAGGCCGGTGTGGTCGTACCAGCCGGCGGTGTTGAACGCGGCCGTGGCGCTGGCGTGGTTGATTGAGGCGTCTCCGAAGGAACAGACCACGATGGCGTCGGCCGCCCAGGGCGTCGGCTCGGGTTCCGCGCCGGGTTGGTTCGCTTCTCCTCGGGAGTCCAGCCGACGCAGCCGTTCCACAGCGAGACCCATCCCGACCGCGCGGGGCAGGTGGGAGGCGATGGTCGAGGTCGTCGGGACCACCGCGAGGTCGGCGCGGCCGAACACCTTGTGCCGGCCACCGGCGATCGGCTCCTGGCTGGAGGCCACCATGCCGCGCAGGACGTCCCGGGCCGCCTCGGCGTACACCTGGGGCACCGGCCGCTTGACCCCCGTCGTCCGGATCCCCTCGGAGTCGGCAGCCCGGAGCAGGTCGGCGGGGTCACCGTCGCTCTGGTCGATCACCGTCGGGTCGGAGCCACCGCCGGACGGGCCCGCGCCGGTGGGCAGACCCGCGCCGCCGGACGGGTCCGCCCCGCTCGACGAATCGGTCTCCCCCGCGACCGGATCGCTCGCCGGCTCGTCCGGCGTTCCGGGGGCAGCTTCCCGTCCGCCGGTCGCCGGCAGGTCCGAGGCGGGCGGCTCGCCGGACCTGTCGGCAGGGCCGGCCTCGGCGGAATCGCCGGTACCCGCGGCGTCCGTAGCCTGGCCGGCCCGCGCCTCCGCAGCGGTCCGGGCGGACGGCTGCCCCGACGGCCCAGCCGGCGCGGACGACGGCACAGCCGACACAGGCGGCGCGGACGGTACAGGCGGCGCGGACGGCGGCGGCGTCGGTGTGGACGGGTCGGCCTGGGCGGCGCGGACGCAGTAGAAAGCGCCGGAGCGGTAGTGCAGCAGGGCGGGGTCCGTGGGCCGAAGGGCCGCCGCCACCGCGGCATTGCCCTCGTGCCCCGCGGAGCCGATCGTGTAGTAGCCCTCGCCGAAGCTGCGCAGCCAGCGACCGGCCAGATCGAGTTGCCGGCTGGTGACCTGGGCGTCGAAGAGGTCCAGCAGTTGGGCACCGGTCAGGGTGCTGTCCTGGGCCACCGGCCGCGTCGGGTCGCCGCGGCGCGGCGGGGCGGCGAGGGCGGCCAGGGACTCCCGGAACCGGTCGTCGAGATCCTGCGGGGTGGTCACGTCCGACAGCATTACCGACCGGGGCACGCCTCGCACAGTCGAGTGTCTCTCACGCCTGCCCGGTTTCGACGCAGTCCTCCGGGCAGCCGCCGTCGGAAACCTTCCACACCAGATCACGCAGGGCGGCGAGTTCCTCGTTGTCGAGCGGGGTCAGCAGCCGGGAGTCGGAGAGTACGAGATGGACCCGGTGGCGCATCCGCCGGCCGGCGTCGGTCACCACCAACGTCTTCTGCCGCCGGTCTGTCGGGTCGACCCGGCGCTCGACCAGCCCGGCCTGCTCCAGCTTGTCGACCAGAGCGGTGACGTTGGACCTGTCGCAGCGCAGCTGGTCGGCGAGTTCGCGGGCGGGCAACGGACGGTCCGGGTCGAGCTGGTACAGCGCGCGGGCCACGGCCGGGGTCAGGCCCAGCGCGGCGATGTCGAGATCCTGGTGGTGCCGCAGGGCGGCGGCGACGTGCATGATCCGGCGTACCGCGTCGCCGGCCAGCCGGGCGCGGTCGGCCGGTTCGGGGCCGGCCGGGGCGATGATCGGCCGTGACATGGTCACATTCTAGGTGGCGGGCCCCGGTGACCTCGTCGAGCTGAGGACGGGTGTCGAGCTGCGGAGAGGTTCGTCGGGTCCGCTCCGCCTGGGGAGGCGATCGTGCGGCGACGAGGGGAACGGGATCAGCCGGACAGGAAGGAGAACCGGACCTGCCGGGTGGGGTTGTCGCCGTTGGTGTCGACCAGGCAGATCGACTGCCAGGTGCCGAGGGCCAGCCGCCCACCGACCACGGGCAGCGTCGCGTACGGGGCGACGAGGGCGGGCAGCACGTGATCGCGGCCGTGTCCCGGTGAGCCGTGCCGGTGTCGCCAGCGCCCGTCGGTGGGCAGCACGGCATCCAACGCGGTGAGCAGGTCGTCGTCCGAGCCCGCTCCGGTCTCGATGATGGCCAGGCCGGCGGTGGCGTGCGGCACGAAGACGTGTAACAGGCCGTCGCCCGAGCCGGCGACGAACTGTTCGGCCTCGGCCGTGATGTCCCGGACGGTCGGCCGGGAACCGGTCCGGACGGTGATCAGCTCACTGCGCACACCCGCATTCTCCCTCACCCGGCCGCGGCCCGCCGGTACCCACCGGCGCGCCTGCCGGGACCGCCGTCGACGGCCAAAGTTACTGGTGGGTACCTGTGTCGAGCGTCGCCCTTAGGCCGGGTGGACGTGACGCCGAGTGCCACGACGGGGCAGGATGGCGCTAGAGACCTATCCCACACACAACCGAGGGAACGCCTGTGGCTACGGAACGCAAGCGCCCGGTGATCACGGCCGGCCTGCCGAGCCAGCTTCCGGACATCGACCCCGAAGAAACCAGCGAGTGGGTCGAGTCGCTCGACGGTGTCATCGACGACCGTGGCACCAAGCGAGCCCGCTACGTGATGCTGCGGCTGCTGGAGCGCGCCCGGGAGCGTCAGGTCGGCGTGCCGTCGCTGACCACCACCGACTACCTCAACACCATTCCGCCGGAGCGCGAACCGTGGTTCCCCGGCGACGAGCACGTCGAGCGCCGGATCCGGGCGTACGTGCGGTGGAACGCGGCGATGCTGGTGCACCGCGCGCAGCGACCGGAGATCGGCGTCGGTGGCCACATCTCGACCTACGCCAGCTCGGCCTCGCTCTACGAGGTCGGCTTCAACCACTTCTTCCGGGGCAAGGACCACCCGGGTGGCGGCGACCACATCTTCTACCAGGGGCACGCCTCCCCCGGCATGTACGCGCGGGCGTACCTGGAGGGCCGGCTCAGCGAGAACCAGCTGGACGGCTTCCGGCAGGAGCTGTCCCACCCCGGTGGCGGCCTGCCCTCGTACCCGCACCCCCGGCTGATGCCGGACTTCTGGGAGTTCCCCACGGTCTCCATGGGTCTGGGCGGTCTGAACGCCATCTACCAGGCCCGGTTCAACCGCTACCTGCACCACCGGGGCATCAAGGACACCTCCGACCAGCACGTCTGGGCCTTCCTCGGCGACGGCGAGATGGACGAGCCGGAGACCCTGGGCGCGATCGGGGTGGCCGCCCGCGAGGAGCTGGACAACCTCACCTTCGTGATCAACTGCAACCTGCAACGCCTGGACGGGCCGGTACGCGGCAACGGCAAGGTCATGCAGGAGCTGGAGGCGTTCTTCCGGGGCGCCGGCTGGAACGTGATCAAGGTCGTCTGGGGGCGGGAGTGGGATCCGCTGCTCGCCGCCGACACCGACGGCGCGCTGGTCAACCTGATGAACACCACGCCCGACGGTGACTACCAGACCTACAAGGCGGAGTCCGGGGCGTACGTGCGGGAGCACTTCTTCGGCCGTGACCCGCGCACCCGCAAGATGGTCGAGGGGCTGACCGACGACGAGATCTGGAACCTCAAACGGGGCGGGCACGACTACCGCAAGCTCTACGCGGCCTACAAGGCGGCGACCGAGCACACCGGCCAGCCGACCGTGATCCTGGCCAAGACGATCAAGGGCTGGACGCTCGGCTCGCACTTCGAGGGCCGCAACGCCACCCACCAGATGAAGAAGCTGACGCTGGAGGACCTGAAGACCTTCCGCGACCGGCTCTATCTCGACATCCCGGACTCGGCGCTGGAGGAGAACCCCTACCTGCCGCCGTACCTGCGGCCAGACGACAAGTCCGACGAGATGCAGTACCTGCACGAGCGGCGCAAGCAACTCGGCGGTTACCTGCCCACCCGGCGGACCAGCACCAAGAAGCTGGGCATTCCCGCCGCAGAACGCTTCGCCGACGTCAAGCGCGGCTCGGGCAAGCAGAAGGTGGCCACCACGATGGCCTTCGTACGCCTGCTCAAGGACCTGATGAAGGACAAGGAGTTCGGCAGGCGCTGGGTGCCGATCATCCCGGACGAGGCACGCACCTTCGGCCTGGACTCGATCTTCCCGACCGCCAAGATCTACTCGCCGCACGGCCAGCGGTACACCTCGGTCGACCGGGAGCTGTTCCTGTCGTACAAGGAGTCGACCGCCGGGCAGATTCTGCACGAGGGGATCAACGAGGCCGGCTCGGTCGCCTCGTTCACCGCGGCCGGCACGTCGTACGCCACCCACGACGAGCCGATGATCCCGATGTACATCTTCTACTCGATGTTCGGGTTCCAGCGCACCGGTGACGGCTTCTGGGCCGCCGCCGACCAGATGGCCCGGGGCTTCGTGCTCGGCGCCACCGCCGGACGCACCACGCTCAACGGTGAAGGGCTCCAACACGAGGACGGGCACTCCCTGCTGCTGGCCGCCACCAACCCGGCGGTGGTCGCGTACGATCCGGCGTTCGCGTTCGAGATCGCGCACATCATGGAGAACGGCCTGCACCGGATGTACGGCGCGGAGCCGGAGAACGTCTTCTACTACCTCACCGTCTACAACGAGCCGATCCACCAGCCGGCGGAACCCGACGGCGTGGACGTCGAGGGCATCGTCAAGGGCATCCACCGCTACTCCCCCGCCCCGTCGCTGGACGGGGACGGCCCCCGGGCGAACCTGCTGGCCTCCGGCACCGGCATGCAGTGGGCGCTCAAGGCGCAGCAGTTGCTGGCGCAGGACTGGGGGGTGGCCGCCGACGTCTGGTCGGTCACCTCGTGGACCGAGCTGCGCCGCGACGCGGTGGAGTGCGAGGAGTACAACCTCCTGCACCCGGGCGCCGAACAGCGGGTGCCGTACATCCAGCGCAAGCTGGCCGACGCCGACGGCCCGAAGGTCGCGGTCAGCGACTGGATGCGCGCGGTGCCGGACCTGATCTCCCGGTGGGTGCCGGGCGACTGGACCTCGCTGGGCACCGACGGCTTCGGGCTGTCCGACACCCGGCACGCGCTGCGGCGGCACTTCCACGTCGACGCCGAGTCGGTGGCGGTCGCGACGCTGCGGCAGCTCGCGCTGCGCGGGGCGGTGCCGGCCCACGTGCCGGCCGAGGCGGCCAAGAAGTACGCGATCGACGACGTCAACGCCGCCCCGGTCGGCGAGACCGGCGGCGACAGCTAAACAGTTCCATCCCGAAGGGCCCGGCGCGCACCCCACGCCGGGCCCTTCCCTTCCCTTCCCCTCCCACCCCCTCCCCCCCAGCCTCGTTGATCATGAGGTTAGCGGCGCTTTGAAGATCAACATCTACCGTCAACCTCATGATCAACAGGGGCTGGGGTGGGGGTCAGGGTGGGGGGTGGTATGACGCAGGTGGTATTGGATGGCGCTATCGCCTGTAACAGTATTAATCCAGAATGGTCGATAGGCGTTCGGCCCTTGCGGGCACTGGGTCGAATCGGTGGACCATCCCGTCGCGCCGTCCCACCGCCGGCCCGGACGCTATCGACGCTTCGGCGCGACGGGAGGGAGTGCACATGCGACCTGTTCGGATCGGTCTGGCCCTGGCCGTCGGCGCCCTGGTGGTGTCGATGCTCCCGGGGAGCTCACCCTCGGTGGCCCACGACCCGGCCACCCCGGCCGGGCGCGCGTCGGCCCAGGAGTTCATGGCCCAGCGCGAACCCACTCAGCAACTCGTCGCGGCCGCTGCCGCGACCTGCACCAACGGCCAGGCGGCGGGCTACCCCTGCCGCAACGTGGACCTGCTGTCGTTCATGCCACTGTCCAGCATCGGCGGCAGCCAGGCCAACGACATCTGGGGCTGGACCGACCCGCAGACCGGCAAGGAGTACGCCCTGGTCGGTCGCCGCAACGGCACCTCGTTCGTGGACGTGTCCAACCCGACCGCCCCGGTCTACCTGGGCAACCTGCCCGCGTACCAGAACCGCACCGCGATCTGGCGGGACATCAAGGTCTACCGGGACCACGCGTACGTGGTGGCGGACGTCTCCGGGCACGGCATGCAGGTGTTCGACCTGACCCGGCTCCGTGGCGTCACCACGCCGCAGACCTGGACGGCCAACACGCACTACAGCCAGTTCGGCAACTCGCACAACATCGCCATCAACGAGCAGACCGGGTACGCGTACGCGGTCGGCACGAACACCTGCAGCGGCGGCCTGCACATGGTCGACATCCGCACCCCGAAGTCACCGGTGTACGCCGGCTGCGTCAGCAACGACGGCTACACCCACGACACCCAGTGCGTGGTCTACCGGGGTCCGGACACCACCTACACCGGACGGGAGATCTGCGTCAGCTCCAACGAGGACACGGTGACCGTGGTCGACGTGACCACCAAGTCCGCGCCCCGTCAGCTGTCCCGCATCGGCTACACCGGTCGGGCGTACACCCACCAGGGCTGGTTCACCGACAACCAGCGGTACTTCCTGCTCGACGACGAGTTGGACGAGACCCGGCGGGGGGTGCGGACGCAGACCTACATCTGGGACCTGGCCGACCTGGACGCACCTCGGCACATCGGCACCTACAGCGCCCCGTCCGGGGTGCAGGCCACCGATCACAACCAGTACGTCAAGGGCAGCTACAGCTACCAGGCCAACTACCGGGCCGGGTTGCGCATCCTGGACCTGCGTAACGTAGCCAGCGGCTCGGCCACCGAGGCGGGATTCTTCGACATCTACCCGTCGAGCAACAGCGCCTCGATGAACGGGGCGTGGAGCACCTATCCGTACTACCCGAGCGGCATCGTGGTGGTCAGCGGCATCGAGCAGGGGCTGTTCGTGCTCCGGCCCCGCTTGTCATGACCACCACCGACCATCGGCCGGCGACGGCCGCCGGCCAGGTCGAGGGGGCGTCCCAGCCGGGGCGCCCCCGCCCCGACCCGGTGCCGCCGGGCGGCACGGCGTGGCGGTACGCCGCCGCCGCGCTGGTGCTCAGCCTGACTCTGGCCGTCGGATTCTTCGCCGGTCGCGCCGGTGCGCCGGCCACCGGTCCGGCACCGCAGACAGCGTCCACCGCGCACCTCGGTCACGGCCCGGGCGGGCTGGAGGTGTCCCGCGACGGCTGGACCCTGACCCTGGACACGCCGAGCCTGACCGCCGGCCGGCCGGGCGAGCTGGCCTTTCGGATCACCGATGCGGCCAGCGCGGCGCTCACTGCCTTTCAGGAGAACCACGAGCGCCGCATGCACCTGATCCTGGTCGGTCGGGACCTCTCCGGCTACCAGCACGTACACCCGGAGATGTCGGCCGACGGCACCTGGCGGGTCACGGTCACCCCGACCGCGCCCGGCCCGCTGCGGGCCATCGCGGACTTCTGGCCGCAGGGGGCACCGGCGGGCGTCACGCTCGGTGTCGACGTGCCGGTTCCCGGCCGGTACGCCGCCGGTCCGCTGGCCCCACCCGAGGAGACGATCCTGGTGGACGGCTACACGGTCACCCTCGACGGTGGGCTGCGGGCGGGCGAGTCCAACCAGGTGCTCGTGTGGCTCGGGCACGACGGGCGGCCGGTCGACGACCTGCAACGGCACCTGGGCGCGTACGGGCACCTGGTGGCGCTACGCCAGGGCGATCTGGCCTACCTGCACGTGCATCCGGCGGCGGCCAGCCAGCCCAGCTCGGTGGTGGCGTTCGGCGTCACCGTGCCGTCGGCCGGCACCTATCGGCTGTTCTTCGAGTTCCGGCACCTCGACGAGGTACGCGTCGCCGCGTTCACCGTCACCGTGTGAGTCGCGCTCGGCACCGACGAGCGGTGGCGGCCCGGGTGCCCCTGGAGGGGACACCGGGGCCGCCACCTTCGCGGGTGACGCCGGGACGCGGCCCGTCAGCCGACGGCGGCCAGATCGGTCAGCCGGGCCAGCGAGTCCTCCAGGTCGGCGCCGACCCGACGCAGGCCGAGCCGGAGCAGGGCGGCCTTGACCGGGCCGGCCGGCCAGCGTACGACGATGAGCCGCACGACCGTGCCGCCCTCCTGTTCGTCGGGTGTGAGCTGGACGTATATCTCGGTGCGCGCCTCCGCTCGGGCACCGGCGCCCTTGGCGCGTTCGCGCCAGCCGATCAGGGTCGGCTCCTGATAGGCGATCACCTCGGCCTCATGCGCGGCACCGCGTCCGGCCTGGACCAGCTGCCGCCGACCGAAGCCCTCCCCCGAGAGGACCTCGGCCGCACGGACCCCGGCCAGCCAGGCCGGCAACTGCTCGGCCCGCTGCACCACGTCCCAGACCGCTTCCACCGGCGCCGCCACGTGCGCGCTGCGTTCCACGAGGATCATTTCCGTCTTCCTCCAGTGAGGACATCCCACAATATTCGGCACTCTATGCGCAAAAACGGACGTATATGGACGGGTTCGTAAAAGACACGCCGAAAGGTATTGCTCTTCGCCGCCCGGAGACCTATGGCGTCCGGTCCGGCCGCCCCCTAGAGTTCCGAGCACATCTCGCATTTACCGGGAGGGCGCATGCTGACCGCACCGATTCCCGAGTTCCCCGCCGGCTTCCGCTGGGGCGTCTCCACCTCCGCGTACCAGATCGAGGGCGCCACCGGCACCGACGGACGTGGACCGTCCATCTGGGACTCCTTCGCCCACACCGCCGGCCGGATCATCGACGGCAGCAGCGGCGACGTGGCCTGCGACCACTACCACCGGTACGCCGAGGATGTCGCCCTGATGGCCGGGCTGGGGGTCGGCGCGTACCGCTTCTCGATCGCCTGGCCCCGGGTGCTGCCCAGCGGCACCGGCCCGGTCAATCCCGCGGGGCTGGACTTCTACGAGCGGCTGGTCGACGAGTTGCTCGCGCACGGCATCGATCCGGTCGCCACCCTGTTCCACTGGGACCTGCCCCAGCCGTTGGAGGACGCCGGGGGTTGGCTGAACCGGGACACCGCGCACCGGTTCGCCGAGTACGCGGACGTGGTGGCCGCCCGCCTCGGCGACCGGGTCCGACTCTGGATCACCCTCAACGAACCCTTCATCCACATGAGCCTCGGGCACGCCACCGGCGTCCACGCCCCCGGTCGGATGCTGCTCTTCGACGCCTTCCCGGTCGCCCACCACCAGTTGCTCGGCCACGGGCTCGCGGTCGCCGCGTTGCGTGCCCGCAGCACCAGCCCGGTGGCCATCGCCAACAACTACTCCCCGGTGCGCGTCGTCGGGGGCAGCCGCGCCGACGCCGCCGCGGCAGCGACCTACGACGCCCTGCACAACCGGCTCTTCACCGACCCGCTGCTCGGTCGCGGGTACCCGGCGGAACTGGACTTCGACACCGCCGTGGTCCGTGACGGCGACCTGGACGTGATCGCCGCGCCGATCGACGTGCTCGGCGTCAACTACTACAACCCCACCGCGGTACGCGCCCCCGAGGAGGGATCGCCGCTGCCCTTCGAGCTGGTGCCGCTCACCGGCTATCCGCGTACCGCCTTCGACTGGCCGGTGGTCCCGGAGGGACTGCGTGAGCTGCTCGGCTGGCTGCGTGACCGCTACGGCCTGGCGCTGCCGCCGATCCAGGTCACCGAGAGTGGCTGCGCCTACGACGACGCGCCCGACGCCGACGGGCAGGTGCCCGACCCGGACCGGATCACCTACCTGGACGGCCACCTGCGGGCCGTCCGAGCCGCCATCGACGACGGGGTCGACGTGACCGGCTACTTCGTCTGGTCGCTGCTGGACAACTGGGAGTGGGCCGAGGGCTTCACCAAGCGATTCGGCCTGGTGCACGTGGACTTCGACACCGGGCAGCGCACGCCCAAATCCTCGTACGCCTGGCTGCGCGAGGTCATCGCGACCGCCCGGCGGGAACCTCGGTGACCACCGTCGACCCCACGCCGGCCTCGCTGCCGGCCGCGCTCGCCGAGCCGACCGTGCCGGTCCGACGCGGATGGATCGCGTTACTGTTCGCCGCCAACCTCGGCGTCTGGATGGCCTTTTTCACCCCGATCCAGGTGCTGCTGCCGCAGCAGATCGGGCAGATCGCACCGACGGAGAAGGAGACCATGCTGGCCGTGGTCACCGGCTTCGGCGCCCTCGCGGCGGTGCTAGCCAATCCGCTCGCCGGTGCCCTGTCGGACCGCACCTGCCTGCGACTGGGCCGGTGGGAGTTCGGCCGTCGGCACGTCTGGACCCTCGGCGGGGCGGTGCTCGGCGCGCTGGCGCTGGCCCTGCTGGCTCAGGCCCGCACCGTGCTCGGGGTGACCGTCGGCTGGGTGGCCGCGCAGGTCTGCTTCAACGCGATGCTGGCCAGCCTGACCGCCGCGGTGCCGGACCGGGTTCCGGTCGCGCAGCGGGGCGGCGTCTCCGGCTGGGTCGGCATCCCGCAGGCGCTGGGGCTGGTCCTCGGCGTCGTCCTGGTCACCGTCCTGGTCACCGGCAACACCGCCGGCTACCTGGCCGTCGCCGCCGCCGTCCTGCTGCTCGCCCTGCCGTTCGCGCTGCGCACCACCGACGACCCGCTGCCCCGCACGCACCGGCCGGCGCTGCGCGGCCTGCTCGCCGGGATGTGGGTCTCACCGCGCCGGTACCCGGACTTCGGCTGGGCCTGGATCACCCGGTTCCTGGTCCAGCTCGGCAACGCCTTCGGCACCCTCTACCTGCTCTACTTCCTCACCGACGAGGTCCGCATCGCCGACCCCGAGGGCGGGTTGCTGGTGCTGATCCTGCTCTACACCGCCGGGTTGATGACCACCACCGTCATCGCCGGACGGCTTTCGGACCGCTCCGGCCGGCGGAAGGTCTTCGTGATCGCCGCGGGCGTGGTGATGGCCGCGGCGGCGCTGCTGCTGGCCGCCGCCCCCACCTGGCCGGTGGCGGTGGTCGCCGCGCTGGTCCTCGGCGCCGGCTACGGGGTGTACCTGTCGGTCGACGCCGCGCTGATCACCCAGGTGCTACCGAGGGCCACCGACCGGGCCAAGGATCTCGGTGTGATCAACATTGCCAACTCCGCGCCCCAGGTGCTCGGTCCGGCCGTCTCCGCCCCGATCGTGGTGCACCTGGGCGGATATCCGGCGCTCTACGCGACCACCGCCGCGGTGACCCTGCTCGGCAGCGTCCTGGTCCTGAGGATCCGCTCGGTGCCCTGAGGCGTACCCCTTGGCCGAATGCGGTAGCGCGTCGCCGTAGGCTGGAGGTCGTGACGGTACGTGTGCGCTTCGCCCCTTCCCCGACCGGTATGTTCCATGTCGGCGGTGCCCGTTCGGCACTCCAGAACTGGATCTACGCCAGGCAGCAGGGCGGGGTGTTCGTGCTGCGCATCGAGGACACCGACGCAGCCCGCAACAAGCCGGAGTGGACCGAGGGCATCCTCTCCGCGCTGGACTGGATCGGCATCGAACGGGGCAGCTACGAGGGGCCCTACTTCCAGTCGTCGTACGCCGGTGAGCACCGGGCCGCCGCGCGGCGGCTGTACGAGGCGGGTCGGGCGTACTACTGCGACTGCACCCGCGAGGCCGTGCAGGCCCGCACCGGCAACCAGTACACCGGTTACGACGGCTACTGCCGCGACCGGGCGCTGTCGCCCGGTGAGGGCCGGGCGCTGCGCTTCCGCACCCCCGACGAGGGCGCCACGGTGGTGACCGACCTGATCCGGGGCGAGCCGACCTTCGAGAACAAGCTCATCGAGGACTTCGTCATCGCCCGGGGGGACGGCTCTCCGGTCTTCCTGCTGGCCAACGTCGTGGACGACATGACGATGGGGATCACGCACGTGATCCGGGCCGAGGAGCACCTGCCGAACACCCCGAAACAGCAGTTGCTCTGGGACGCGCTCGGGGTGAAGCCACCGATCTGGGCGCACGTGCCGGTGGTGGTCAACGAGAAGCGGCAGAAGCTCTCCAAGCGCCGTGACAAGGTCGCCCTGGAGGCGTACCGCGACGAGGGGTACCTCGCCGAGGCCATGCGCAACTACCTGATGCTGCTCGGTTGGGCACCCTCCGGTGACCGGGAGATCGTGCCCTGGTCGGTCATCGAGGACGAGTTCCGGCTGACGGAGGTCAACCCGTCTCCCGCGTTCTTCGACGAGAAGAAGCTGCGCGCGTTCAACGGCGAGTACATCCGGGCGCTGCCCGTGGCGGAGTTCGTCGAGGCGTGCCAGCCCTGGCTGACCGGCACCGGCACCATCGCGCCGCCGCCCTGGCAGCCGGCCGAGTTCGACCCGGCTGTGTTCGCCGCGGTCGCCCCGTTGGCGCAGACCCGCATCGCGGTGCTCAGCGAGATCGTGCCGAACGTCGACTTCCTCTTCGTCGAGTCCCCGTTGATCGACGAGGCGGCCTGGACGAAGGCGATGAAGGAGGGGTCGGCGGAGCTGCTCGACGCGGCCATCGCCGCCTTCGAGGCGGTCGATTCGTGGGACGCGGAGACGCTCAAGGCGACGCTGGAGGCGGTCGGCGCGGAGCGCGGCCTCAAGCTCGGCAAGGCCCAGGCGCCGGTGCGCGTCGCGGTCACCGGCCGTACCGTCGGCTTGCCGCTGTTCGAGTCGTTGGAGGTGCTCGGGCGCGAGCGCGCCCTGACCCGGATGCGCGCGGCCCGGGTCCGCCTGGTCTGACTCGCGGCGGACCCGCCGGGCCGTCCGCGCTCAGACACGCCGAACGCCACGCCCAACACCACTGCCCAGGAACGTGTCGAACGCGCTACCCTGCCCCCCATCATGGCCTCCGCAAAGCTAAAATCCGCCCACTGCGTCGCGGCTGGTCGTTCATCGAGTCGCAATCGCAGATAGTTCCAATTAGTGTTCCATCAGCTGCAACCGATCGGCGTTCCGCGGAGTCTTTGAGTGGGTACCTGTCCTGTGGGCACGGTCACCACCGTCGGCCTTCCAACGTGTGTGACCCCTGCAGCACGGCCACCCATCGAACGGGGCGAGGAGGCGGCATGGTCCGACGGATGAGGCGACTGGCCGGGGCGACGGCAGGTGCGGTGGCGGCGCTGCTGCTGTCGCTCACCTCTGCCGAGGCGGCCGGGGCGGCACCGAAGACGCCACCGGCCGGGGTGGACATCACCGGGCACGGGCTGGCCGAGCCGTTGCGCCTGCGCGCCGACACCCACCCCAGCCATGTCGTCGCCGTCATCGAGCAGGTCAACCACAAGGGCCTGGTCCGCCAGTCCGGCGGCCCGAAGAAGGACGACCTCGGTCCGAAGTACACGGTCCTGGTGCTGGCCGGTGACGCTCCGAAGCAGACCTACGACCTGTACCCGAAGGCGGTCGGCGGGCCGCGCGTGTACCGCCCGGCGAAGCAGCCCGACCGGAAGGTCAGCGCGGCCTGGTACCTCGGACGGGTCAGCATGTCCGAGACGTTGCGCACCGCCGGTGTGCCGCTGGAACGGACCTACGAGGCGGTCAGCGGGGGTGCCGGCGGGGGTGAGCGCATCATTCCGGAGGACGCGCTCAACCCCGCGCAGGACATCAACGAGGCGTTCAGCGAGCTGCGCCGCCTGCTCCTGCTCAACGTCGCGGTGGTGCTGGTGATCACCCTCGGGCTCGCCGGGATCGCCCTACTGATCCGTCGCCGCACCCGCTGACGCCACCTCCCGGCGCGGGCTCGTGGTCCGCCGGGCGGACGCGCCGCAGCAGCCTGGCTTGCCTACCCGGCCGCTCAGCACCAACGACCCGGCGGGCGTTCCCGCCGCAGGCTGCGGTGGGCTGGGCGAACCGGACCGTGCCGGTGCGCACCGGCCCAGCCGGGCAGGTCACTGCGGCACCCGCCAGCGGTCGGGTCACTCTGCGCGGCCGTGGACGGCTCGATGGCGCGCTGGCGGGGCACCGGTGGCTCGCCACCGCGCCGGCCGGCGGCCGGATCGTCCTCGGGACGTTCCGCCATCCGACCGGTGCCCGGCTCGACCGGATGCGCCAGGCCGGGCTGCCGACGGTGGTGCTTGGCGAGGGCCGGCTGCTCGTGCGGGCCCGGTCGGCACGGCTCCCCCTGGGCACAGCCGTGGTCGGCCTCCCCGTACGCCATCGGCGTCTCCTCACGCTCGCCCTCACCCGCCGGCGCCCACCCGACGTGCCCTGTCACCGTACTGGCCGGTTCTGACCGGCCGCGCAGCGCGTACCGGTTGACCCGCCGGCGGTGCCGTTGCCGACGCCTGCCGTCGAGGGCCAGGTCAGCGCATGTCAGGCTAGGCGGGTGAGCGAGTCGGGGGGCACGGACCTGTCAGCCACGCTGCGCCGGATCGAGCGGGCGGCCGGTGCGCTGGCCACCGCGAGCGTGGTCCGGATGGACGAGACCCTGCCCTGGTTCCGGGAACTACCGGCCGATCAGCGCTCCTGGGTGATGCTGGTGGCCCAGGCCGGCGCCCGCTCACTGGTCCAGTGGTTGCGCTCCGGCGGCGGGGCCGCCGAGGGCACCCAGGAGGTTTCCGACGAGGTGTTCGCCACCGCGCCGCAGGCGCTGGCCCGCTCGATCACCCTCCAGCAGACCGTCGCCCTGATCAAGGTGACCATCGACGTGGTCGAGGAGCAGGTCAGCGACCTCGCCGCCCCGGGCGAGGAGCCGCAGTTACGGGAGGCGGTGCTGCGGTATTCCCGGGAGATCGCCTTCGCCGCCGCCCGGGTCTACGCCCGGGCCGCCGAGTCGCGCGGTTCCTGGGACGCCCGGTTGCAGGCCCTGTTGGTGGACGCGCTGCTGCGCGGCGACTCGCCGGACGTGCTGGCCAGCCGCGCCGCCGCGCTCGGCTGGACCGACGCGCCACCGGTGGCGGTCGCGGTCGGTCCCTCCCCCGGCGGCGAGGTCGCCGCGGTTCTGCACACCGTCTATCGGCAGGCTCGACGGATCGGGGTCGAGGTGATCGGCGGCGTGCACGGCGACCGCCTGGTGATCGTGCTCGGCGGGGCGGCGGACCCGGTCGCGGCGACCGGCAAGCTGCTCACCGCCTTCGGCGACGGACCGGTGGTGGTCGGTCCGGCGGTGCCGAGCCTGGACGAGGCGACCGAGTCGGCCCGGGCGGCGTTGGCCGGATACCGGGCCGCCCCGGCCTGGCCGGCGGCGCCGCGCCCGGTGCACGCCGGTGATTTGCTGCCCGAGCGGGCCCTGGCGGGCGACGCCGAGGCCCGTCGGCGGCTGCGCCACGACGTGTACGCGGTGCTGGTCCGCGCGGGCGGTGAGCTGCTGGAGACGTTGGACGCCTTCTTCGCCGCCGGTGGCACGCTGGAGAGCGCTGCCCGGGCGCTGTACGTGCACCCGAACACGGTGCGCTACCGGCTGCGGCGGATCTCCGAGGTGACCGGTTTCAGCCCCCTGGCGCCCCGGGACGCCTTCGCGTTGCGGGTCGCGCTGACGGTCGGCCGGCTCGATCCGGTGGTACCGACCCAGACATTGGCCCCACCAGTCAGTAAAAGATCACAGCATGGTGATGACCAGCGTCAGTCTTTGTAGGATCCCTCCAACTGACCTAGTGCGGTTTGGTGCCAGCCGGCACAGCGCAACCCATGGGTATCCAGGAGAGTCATAGACGTGCTCGCCGTACTCTGCCCCGGCCAGGGTTCCCAGAAACCCGGCTTTCTGACCCCCTGGCTCGACCTGCCCGACGCCGAGGCTCGACTGCGCTCCTGGTCCGAGCTGGCCGGCGTCGATCTGGTGCACCTCGGCACCACCGCCGACGCCGACGAGATCCGGGACACCGCGCGCACCCAGCCGCTGCTGGTCGCCGCCGCGCTACTCGCCGCCGCGCAGCTGCCGATGCGCCAGGTCGCGGTGACCGCCGGGCACAGCGTCGGTGAACTCGGCGCGGCTGCGCTGGCCGGGGCGCTACCGGCGGAGGCGGCGATCACCCTCGCCGGCGTACGCGGCCGGGAGATGGCCGCCGCCTGCGCGCTGGAGCCGACCGGCATGGTCGCCGTGCTCGGTGGCGACGCCGACGAGGTGACCGCCGCGATCAGCGCGCACGGGCTGCACCCCGCCAACCGCAACGGCAAGGGCCAGGTCGTCGCCGCCGGCGCGCTCGACGGGCTGGAGAAGCTGGCCGCGGAGCCACCGGAGCGGGTCCGGGTCGTCCGGTTGCAGGTGGCCGGCGCGTTCCACACCCCGTACATGGCTCCGGCGGAGGCGGCGCTGGCCACCGTCGCCGCCGGGATCACCCCGAGCGATCCGGACCGCATCCTGCTGTCCAACCTCGACGGGACAGCTGTCGACAACGGCCGCGAGCTGCTCGAACGGCTGGTCCGCCAGGTCACCGCCCCGGTCCGCTGGGACCTGTGCATGGCCACTCTCGCCGGTCTCGGCGTGACCGGCGTGATCGAGCTGCCGCCCGCCGGCACGCTCGCCGGCCTGGTCAAGCGCGAGCTTGCCGGTGCCGGCGCGCCGGAGATCGTCACCTTGAAGACCCCGGACGACCTGCCCGCCGCCCAGGAGCTCATCGCCCGGCACGGCACGGTCAACGGAACCAGTCCGCACACGTCTCGCGACAACACCGACGCTGGGGAGGCCTCGTCATGACGGGCAGCCGGATCCTGTCCCTCGGGCACTACCAGCCGTCCCGGGTGGTGACCAACGACGAGATCGCCCAACTGGTGGAGACCAGCGACGAGTGGATCCGGGACCGGGTCGGCATCGCGACCCGCCGGATCGCCGGTGACGAGACGGTCGCCGACATGGCCGCCGCCGCGGCGGACAAGGCCCTGGCGAACTCCGGCCTGACCGCCGCCGACATCGACCTAATCGTGGTCGCCACCTGCACCTCGATCGACCGCAGCCCGAACGTGGCCTGTCGGGTGGCCGCCAAACTGGGGATCAACGTTCCCGGGGCGTACGACGTGAACACCGCCTGCTCCGGCTTCGCGTACGCGCTGGGCACGGTCGACCACGCGATCCGCGCGGGCGCGTCCCGCAACGCCCTGGTGATCGGCGCGGAGAAGCTGTCCGACTTCACCGACTGGACCGACCGATCCACCTGCATCATCTTCGGCGACGGCGCGGGCGCGGCCGTGGTCACCGCCGCCCCCGAGGACGAGCCGGCGGGGGTCGGCCCGGTGGTGTGGGGCTCGGTGCCGGAGCGCGGCGACGCGGTACGCATCGAGGGTTGGCGGCCGTACGTCGCCCAGGAGGGTCAGACGGTCTTCCGCTGGGCCACCACGGCGCTGGCACCGCTCGCCCTACAGGCGTGCGAACGGGCCGGTGTCGACCCGTCGGAGCTGGCCGCCTTCGTCCCGCATCAGGCCAACGCACGGATCATCGACGGCATCGCGAAGCGGCTGAACATCGGCCAGGCGATCATCGCGAAGGACATCGTCGAATCCGGCAACACCTCCGCGGCCAGCATTCCGCTGGCCCTGTCCAAGCTGGTGGAGCGTCGCGAGGTGCCCTCGGGCGCACCGGTGCTGCTGTTCGGCTTCGGTGGCGGCCTGACCTACGCCGGTCAGGTTGTCCGCTGCCCCTGATACCCCCACGGCGCGCGGCGCCGAGGAGCGACGGGTGGCGTCGCCGCCCCGTCGAGAGAACCCGATGAGAGGAACCAACCGCAATGACCCGTGACGAGATCACCGCCGGCCTCGCCGAGATCCTCGAAGAGGTTGCCGGGGTGAACCCGGACGACGTGGCCGAGGGGAAGTCCTTCACCGACGACCTGGACGTCGACTCGCTCTCCATGGTGGAGGTCGTGGTCGCCGCCGAGGAGAAGTTCGGCGTCAAGATCCCTGACAACGAGGTGCAGAACCTCAAGACCGTCGGGGACGCCGTGAGCTACATCGAGGCGCAGTCCTGATCATGAGTCGCATCGACGTCGTCGTCACCGGGCTCGGCGCGACCACCCCGCTGGGCGGGGACGTCGCGTCGACCTGGGACGCCATGCTCGCCGGCCGCTCCGGGGTGAGTCCGCTCGCCCAGGAGTGGGCCGCGCAACTGCCGGTCCGGATCGCCGCCCAACTCGCGGTCGATCCGGCCGGCCTGTTGGACCGGGTGAAGCTGCGCCGGTTGGACCGTTCCGAGGCGATCGCGCTGATCGCCGCCCATCAGGCATGGTCGGACTCCGGCCTGGCCGACTCCGGGCTCGACCCGGAGCGGCTCGGGGTGAGCGTCGGCTCGGGCATCGGTGGGGCGCTGACCCTGCTCGCCCAGGACGACATCCTGGAGGCGTCCGGTCCACGGCGGGTCTCCCCGCACACCATCCCGATGCTGATGCCGAACGGCCCGGCCGCCTGGGTCGGCCTGGAGTTGGGCGCCCGTGCGGGCGTGCACTCGGTGGCCAGCGCCTGCGCCACCGGCGCGGAGGCGATCGCGCTCGGCCTGGACATGATCCGTGCCGGCCGCGCCGACGTGGTGGTGGCCGGCGGCACCGAGGCGGTCATCCACCCGCTGCCGATCGCCGGCTTCTCCTCGATGCGGGCGATGTCGACCCGCAACGACGAGCCGGAGCGGGCCTCCCGACCGTGGGACAAGGGCCGCGACGGCTTCGTGCTCGGCGAGGGCGCGGGCGTCGTCGTGCTGGAGCGCGCCGACCACGCCGCCGCCCGGGGTGCCCGGGTGTACGCGAGGCTCGCCGGGGCTGGCATCACCTCCGACGGCTTCGACATCGTCCAGCCGCACCCGGAGGGTGCCGGCGCGATCCGGGCGATCGCGAAGGCGATCTCCGACGCGGACGTGGCGAAGTCCGACATCGTCCACGTCAACGCGCACGCCACCTCGACCCCGGTGGGCGACCTGGCGGAAATCACCGCGTTGCGGACCGCGTTGGGCGACCACCCGGTGCTCACCGCCACCAAGTCCATGTCCGGTCACCTGCTCGGCGCGGCCGGCGCGCTGGAGTCGATCGCCACCATCCTGACGATCCGCGACAGCGTGGTGCCGCCGACGATCAACCTGGACGACCCGGACGACGGTCTCACCCTGGAGGTGGCGGCCAACAAGGCACGGCACATGGACGTGCCCGCCGCGCTGAACAACTCGTTCGGCTTCGGCGGTCACAACGTGGCACTCGTCTTCACCCGCCCCTGAGCCGCCCCCCTCACCCCCCTCAGCCCTTGCTGATCATGAGGTTAGCGGCAGTTTGAAGATCAACTATTGCCGCTAACCTCATGATCAACTGTGCAGGAGCGCGGGTGGGGTCAGGCTGGGCAGGTGGTGGGGGGTAGGCCGGGGACCTTGACCGGGGAGCGGCCCGTCGGGCGGGCCTTGCCGGCAAGCACCTCGGCCAGCGCGGTCATCGAGGCTCGGCTCGACGAGTAGGTGGCCAGCAGCGTGGCCGACTTCGCCTTGGCCAGCACGTACGGGGTGTCCATAGCGACCGTGACCGCCGCGTCGGCCCGCAGGTCCTGCGAGCCGTCGCCGTAGCCGACCAGATGCACGACGGTGCCACCGCTGGGCACCACCTTCACGCCGGCCGAGGTCAGCGCCTCGGTCAACACCGCCCGGGTGTGCGCCCGCCCGCCCGACGAGGTGACGGTCACCGGACCACCGACGCCGGTGGTGTCGCACCGGCCGCGCAGCACGGACACCGCGCCGGCGGCCAGCGCGTCGACCGCCTCGCGGTGCGCCGGTGCGCTCAGCACGGACAACTCCGGTGCGGATCGGTCGCCCAGGGTGAACTTCATGGTCAGCACGCGGGTGGCCGCCTCGACCAGCCGGCTGCGGGGCAGCGTGCCGTCGCGCAACGCGGTCAGCAGCCCCTCGTACGCCTGGCCGACGTGCGGCGGCATGAGGATCAGGTCGTTGCCGGCCTTCAGCGCCCGCACCGCCGCCTCACCGGGCGGAAAGCGCCGGGCCGGCGGCATGTTCATCCCATCGGTGATCACCACACCCTGGAAGCCGAGTTCCCCACGCAGCACCTCGGTGAGCAGCTTGTACGAGAACGTGGCGGCCACCCCCGGGTCGATCGAGCGCACGTCGAGGTGGGCGGACATCACGGCGAGCGCGCCGGCCTCGATGCCGGCGGTGAACGGCGGCCACGCCTCGGCTGCCAGCTTGCTGCGGGACTGGGCCAGTTGGGGCAGATCCTTGTGCGAGTCGACGGCGCTGTGGCCGTGGCCCGGAAAGTGCTTGAGGGTCGCGGCCACTCCGGCGCTCTGCAACCCGCGTACCGCGCCGCCGACCTGGTCGGCCGCCTGCTGGGGATCCGCGCCGAACGAGCGGGACCCGATCACGGTGCTGCGGGTCACCAGCACGTCGGCCACCGGCGCGAAGTCGACGTTGATGCCCATGGCGGTCAGCTCGGTGCCGGCGGCCCGCCACGCGGCCTCGGTCAGGTCCGGGTCACCGGCGGCGCCGGCGCCGAGCGCGCTCGGCAACATGGTGACCCCGTCGGTGATCCGGGTGACCACTCCGTACTCCTGGTCGGTGCCGATCAGGAAGGGTGCCGCGCCGGCAGGCAGCCGCCCGGCGGCCTCGCGCAGCCCGGTGGTGAGCCTGCGGACCTGCTTCGGGTTGTCGACGTTCGTGGTCTCCTGGTTGCCCTGGGTGGGATCGTCCGCGCTGAAGCCCACCAGGATCAGCCCGCCCAGGCGGTACTTCTCGACCATGTCGGCGGGTGTGTCCACTCCGGCCAGCGCCCGGTTACCGGCCGCCGAACCGGTCGACACCTTCGTCGCGTGGTCGCCGTACGCGTACGGCATCAGCACCTGGCCGACCAGGTCCTCGTCGGCGAGTTCGGCGACGAGGGCGGCGGCCCGGGTGGCCGGGTCCTCGGGTGGGGCGCTCGACGGCGGCGCGGGCTCCGTGACCGGGGTCGAGGCGGGGCCCGCCGAGGGGCGTTGGCCGGCCTCGGAACAGCCGGCGACTAGCAGCGCGGTCACCAGGACGAGCGCGGTGGCGACGCGCCGAGGGGTAGTCGACACGCGGACCATCCCACCAGTTCACCGCGTACCGGGCAACTTGACCTCTGCCCACGCGCCCGGTCAGCCGACCCGGGTGAGCAGGGTCACCGGTGCGCCGTCCCCGGCGTGGCGGTACGGCTCCAGTTCGGCGTCCCACGCGGTGCCGAGCGCCTTGTCGAGGGCGTGCGCCAGGGCCTCCGGCGCCCGTGCGCCGGCCATGATGCTGCGCAGCCGATCCTCGCCGAGCTGAATGTCCCCGGCGGCGCCCACGGTCGCCCGGAACAGGCCCCGGCCCGGCACGTGCATGAAGCGCTCGCCGTCGACCCCGGGACTGGGCTCCTCGGTGACCTCGAAACGGATCATGGGCCACTGCCGGAGGGCAGCGGCCAACTCGGCGCCCGTTCCCGGGCTACCGGACCACCCGCACTCGGCCCGGCGGGCGCCGGGATCGACGGGCTGAGCCGTCCACTGCAGGTTGACCGGCGCGGCGAGGACGCGCGCGATCGCCCACTCGACGTGCGAGCACACGGCGAGCGGGGTCGAGTGGACGTATACGACGCCACGCGTTGGCACGGTGACCTCCCGGAGTGCGAGGTGCGTCTTCCCCTACGACCTCGCCCGATCCGGGCTTGTGGAACACATGATGACTGCTGTGACGGATGGTACGCCAGGGAATCGGAAAATCCGCCGCCCGGAATACCCGGACAGGTGATCGGGGTTCCACCTCGTGACGCCGCGATGACCAGCCGGCATCGTGGGTCGTGTACAGTTCCATCGGCGGCCTGTGCCGCGTAAGCCTCCGCGGGTCTCGCCTTCCACGGCGCCCGCAACAGCCCCCGGACGTTCCGTCCTCCGTACGTCTTGCAAGGAGTACCTCCGTGGCGAGCAACACCTCTAAGACCGCGCGCGCGTCAGTCCGGGCCGGCCAGGCTGGCCAGGGTGGCGCCCTCAGCGTGCTGGGCGAGTTCAAGTACGTCATCCCGCTCAACGGCGGCAAGCACGCCTACGTGCGGAACCTCACCAACGGCAAGACGGCGCACCTGCGCACCGACTCCGAGGCTTTCGTCGAGGAGATCCGGGTGCTGGCCGCCGCCGGTCACGCCGCCAAGATCCGCGCCGAGCTCAACGGTCTCAACGCCGCCCACCCGGGCGACGGCTGGGACGCCACCGAGAAGCGCCTGGTCGAGGCCGGCGTCTTCGAGGCCTGATCGGCCGAGGGCCACGGTGCCCTCTCCGTACCACCTGTGAACGCCCGTCGGGTCTCGCCCGGCGGGCGTTCGCCGTCTCACGCCCGTTCCGGCGGGTCCAGCAGGGCGACCTCGCCGGTGCCAAGGTCGTAGACGGCGCCGGTGACGGCGACCCGGCCGGTGGCGACCGGCGGCGCCAGCCTCGGGTCGGCGCGCAGCGCGGCCACGGTACGGACCACGTGCCGGCGGACCGCGAGGGGCAGCAGGTTCGGTTCGTCCAGCCCCGCCTCGGTGACCGCCGGCGCGATCCGGTCGACCAGATGGGCCAACGCGCCACCCGGACGCCGGCCGGTACGCAGCGACTCCGCGGTCGCCTGCACCGCGCCACACCGCTCGTGGCCCAGCACCATCACCAGCGGCACGCCCAACACCTCGACCACGTACTCGATCGAGCCCAGCACCGCCCGGTCCAGCACCTGCCCTGCCGTGCGGATGACACAGATCGAGCCGAAGGTCTGGTCGAAGATCGCCTCCAACGGCACCCGCGAGTCGATGCAGCCCAGCACCACGGCGTACGGCTGCTGGTCGCCGGAGGCGGTCGCGGCCGCCGCGGTCACGTCGTGACCGTGCACCGGCTGTCCGCTGACGAAGCGCCGGTTGCCGGCGAGCAACTCGGCCAGAGCCGCGCGTGGCGTGCCCGCACGGGCCTGACCGGCCAGCGCGGAGCCGGCGGGTACGCCCTCCGTGGTTGCCATGTCCTCAGCCTGGCCGGGCCGTCGCCCGGGCGGAGCCGATCGACGAGATCTTCTCAACACCCCGGTTGGCGTGTTGTCATGACGGGTAGCCGGTGTTACCACCGGGTATCCCCGGTGTTACGCATCCGTGCGCCGTGGGGAGGTGGCGATGCCGGAGCCGACCGAGGTACGGCTGGGCGACGACGTACGCCTGCACGTGGAGACCGCCGGCCCGACCGACGCCGAGGTGACCGCCGTGCTGCTGCACGGCTGGACCCTGGACGGGCGCAGTTGGCACCGGCAGCTGACCGCCCTCCGCGAGACGTTCGGTTCGGTCCGGGTGGTCACCTACGACGCGCGTGGACACGGCCGGTCCAGCTGCATGGCGCTGCCCACGGCCACGCTGGCCCAGTTGGGCGACGACCTGGCCGCGGTGCTGGACGCGGTGGCGCCCACCGGTCCGGTGGTGTTGGTCGGTCACTCGATGGGCGGCATGACGATCATGGAGTACGCGCACCGCCACCCGGACCACTTCTCCCGACGCACCGCCGGTCTGGTCTTCGTCTCCACCACGGCCGAGGGGCACACCCACACCGTCTACGGCCTCTCTCCCCGAATCGCCCGGATCATCCGACTTGCGGAAACCACCGGCGCCGGGGTTCTCGCCCGCTGTGGCGCCTGGCGACCGCCCCGAGCCCTGCTGCGCGCGCTCCGCCCGAGCATCCGGTGGATGCTGTTCGGGGACCGTTGCGACGCCACGGACATCCGGCTGGTCACCTCGGCGGTGGCCCGGGCCTCGCTGCGGTCGATCGGCGGGTTCCGCGCCTCCATCGGCACCCAGCACCGGCTGGCCACGCTCACCGCGCTGGCTCACCTGCCGGCGGCGGCGCTGGTCGGCGACCGGGACCGGCTCACCCCGCCGCCGTGCGCGGAGTCGATCGCCGCCGCGTTGCCCGCCACCGAGCTGACCGTCTGTCCCGGTGCCGGGCACATGCTGATGATGGAGCGGCCCGAGGAGGTCAACGCCGCCCTGGCCGGCGTGTTGCGCCGGGTCCTGGATGACCTCCCGGCCCGACAGCACGTCCGCCCCTGACGGTGCCCCGCCCAGTGCCGTTCCGGCCAGGTCGGGCGCGGGGCGTAATCTCGTGCGGTTGGCCGGGCGGCGTCACGAGGAGAGCGAGCGGTGGACCAGAGCACCCTGGATCAGGAGATCGCCGCCGAGCAACGGCATCTCGACCGGGTGTACGCGCGACTGGCCGAGCTGCGCCGATCCGCGGTCCGCGCGGAACGGGAGGGCTACCGACTGGCCCGGGTCGGCAACTTCGGTGCGCTGGTCGAGCGGGACGCCATGGTCTTCCACGCCGCGCAGCGACGTCACCTGCTCGACGCCGAGTACGAGGGGCTGGTCTTCGGCCGACTAGACCTGCGTGACGGGCAGACCCTGTACGTCGGGCGACTCGGTATCCGCGACGAGGACGCCACCACACTCGTGGTGGACTGGCGGGCCCCGGCCGCCGCCGCCTTCTACCGGGCGACCCCGGCCGAGCCGCTGGGCGTCGTCCGGCGCCGCACCATCCAGTCCAGCGGTGAGCGGGTCACCCGGATCGAGGACGACCTGCTGGACCCGGACGCGGCCCCACCGGACATGCCGGTGGTCGGCGACGGTGCGCTGCTGGCCACCCTGTCCCGGACCACCGGTCGGGGCATGCGGGACATCGTGGCCACCATCCAGCGCGAGCAGGACGAGGCGATCCGCTCCCCCGGCTCGGGAGTGACCCTCGTCTCCGGTGGTCCGGGCACCGGCAAGACGGCGGTGGCGCTGCACCGCGCGGCGTACCTGCTCTACGCCGACCGCAGCCGGTACGCCGGCGGCGGCATCCTGGTGATCGGCCCCTCCTCGGTCTTCGTCGAGTACATCGCCTCGGTGCTGCCGTCGCTGGGCGAGGACACCGCCACCCTGCGCTCCCTGGGCAGCCTGTTCCCCGGGCTGGCGGCCACCCGCACCGACCCGCCGGAGGTGGCGGCGATCAAGGGTTCGCTGCGAATGCGCCGGGTGCTGGAACGGGCGGCCCGGGACGCGGTCCCCGACTCGCCGACCGAGCTGCGCCTGCTGTACCGGGGCGCGCTGCTGCGGTTGGAGCGGACCGAGCTGAACGCCATCCGGGACCGCGCGCTGCCTCGCGGCGCCCGGCGCAACGAGGTGCGTCGGGCCGGCTTCGACGGCGTGCTCGCCGCGCTCTGGGCGCAGGCTCGCCGGCTGGGCATCGCCGGGTTGCCGGAACAGCGTGCCTTCGAGGACGAGCTGATCGACCGGACGGACTTCCGCGAGTTCCTCAAGGCGTGGTGGCCCCGGCTGCACCCACGGCACGTGCTCGCCTGGCTGGCCGATCCGCAGCGACTGCGTCGCTACACCGGCGGCCTGCTCTCCGGTGCCGAGATCCGGCTGCTCGGTACGGCGTACCGGGGGCTGGACACGGCCGGCCCGACCGTCGCCGACGTCGCGCTGCTGGACGAGTTGGACGCGCTGCTCGGCAAGCCGATGCGTCCCGCCCGCCCGAAGCGCGACCCGTTCCAGCTGGCCGGTGGGGTACGTGAGCTGAGCACCCACGCCGACCGGCAGCGGGCCGCCCGGCAGGCCGCCCGGGAACGTCCCGAGGACTACCGCGACTACGCCCATCTGGTGGTCGACGAGTCCCAGGACGTCTCACCGATGCAGTGGCGGATGGTGGGCCGACGCGGGCGGCTGGCGTCCTGGACGGTGGTGGGTGACCCGGCGCAGACCGCGTGGACGGGAGATCCACAGGAGTTGGCCCGGGCCCGCGACCAGGCGCTGGGACGCCGCCGCCGGCACCGGTTCACGCTCACCACGAACTACCGCAACTCGGCGGAGATCTTCGCGGTGGCGGCGGCCGAGATCCGGCGGGCGTACCCGGATCTCGCGTTGCCCACCGCGGTCCGTTCCACCGGGATCGACCCGCTCCAGCTCAAGGTGCCGGCATCCGAGCTGGAGACCACCGTCGTGACGGCCAGCAGCGCCCTGCTCGGCGAGGTCGAGGGGACCGTCGGCGTGATCACTCCGGTGCCCCGGCGGAACCAGGTCGCGGCCTGGTTGGGGGCGCTGGGCGGGCAGCGGTTGCAGGTGGTGACCAGCCTGGAGGCCAAGGGCATGGAGTACGACGGTGTGGTGCTGGTCGCCCCGACGGAGATCCGCGCGGAGCCCGGCTCCGGTGTCCGTACCCTCTACGTCGCGCTGTCCCGGGCCACCCAGCGGTTGACCACCGTCGACCCGACCGGTTGAGATCGCGAGCCCGACGATTGCACTTATAGCGATGTTGGCATAGTTGCGTCCCCGGCCCGCCGGACCACGCAAGGTGTTCGGGTGGGCGCCGGCCAAGACCACCATCATGCTGCGGTGTCGAACGCCGCGCATCGCCACTCCGGCCGACTGTGGGCGGCGTTCGCCCTGCTCAGCACGCTGATGGTGGTTGAGGCGGTCACCGCCTTGCGGACCGGCTCGCTGGCCCTGCTCTCCGACGCCGGGCACATGTTCACCGACGTGCTGGGCATCGGGATGGCCCTCGCGGCCGTAGCCGCCACCCGGCGGGCCGACACGGACCCACAACGCACCTTCGGGCTCTACCGACTGGAGGTGCTCGCGGCCCTGGGCAACGCCGTCCTGCTCTCCGGCGTGGCGGTGTACGTGCTGGTCGAGGCGGTACGCCGATTCGGCGATCCGCCCGAGGTGCTCGCCGGCCCGGTCCTGGTGGTGGCGGCACTCGGCCTGCTCGCCAACGTCGCCGCGTTCGCCCTCCTGCGTCCCGGGGCACGGGAGAGCATCAACCTGCGCGGGGCGTACCTGGAGGTGCTGGGGGACCTGCTCGGGTCGCTCGGCGTGATCACGGCCGCCGCGCTGATCGCCGTCACCGACTGGTGGTGGGCCGATCCGCTGGTGGCCGTCGCGATCGCCACGTTCATCCTGCCCAGGACCTGGCGCCTGGGCCGGGCCGCGGTACGCATCCTGGTCCAGGCCGCTCCGGAACACCTTCAGGTCACCGCGGTGTACGACCGGCTGGCCGCGGTCCCGGGCGTGGCCGGCGTCCACGACCTGCACGTCTGGACGTTGACCTCCGGCATGGAGGTCGCCTCGGCGCACCTGACCGTGCGACCGGGCGCCGACGTCGGCGCCGTGCTGGCGGCGGCCCGCGCGGCGCTGCACGAGGACTTCCAGATCGAGCACGCGACCCTCCAGATCGAGCCGCGATCGGATCCGGGGCACTGCGGGGCGGCAGAGTGGTGACCGGAAGAATCGAAAAAGGGCCTTTTGTCCGCTTTTGTTCTGTTCTACTAGTCAACAACCGAACACCAGCAGTAACAGCAGCTGCACCGGTCACCTGGGCACCGGTAGGCTCGGACCCGGCCTCCGCCAGGCGGCACCCACCGGTGCCGGCGGCGACCGCCGCCTAATCGCCCGCCAGGGGCGAACCGGGGAACCATGTTCCTGGGGTGTATCCGCGCCAGCGGTAGGGATCTTCCGTCCCGAACCCGTCAGCTAACCCGGTCGGCGGCTGACGGAAGGACATGTGCATGCCAGCAGTGGCAACGGTAAGACCGGCCGCCCGTACGGCGGCCCTGATCGCCGCCGCGCTCGCCCTCACCCTCGGCGTCGCGCTGGCCCCCTTCACCCCCGCCGCCGCGGCACCGCAGCCGTTGCGGGCGGCAGCACCGGGCGACGTGGACGACGAGGGCGGCACCCCGGCACTGCGGGCCCAACTGGAGGCCGCCAGCAAGGGCTACCTCGACGCCAGGACCGCGCTCGACCGCTCGGTGAAACGCCAGAAGACGCTCGCCGAGCAACTCAAGACGACCGAGAGCCAGGTCGCCGAGCGGGGTACCAAGGTCGCCGAGATCGCCGCGCAGGCGTACCGCAACGGGCGGCTGGGCGCCGCGTCGGCGCTGCTCAACAGCGGGTCACCGGCCGGCTTCATGGACCGGGCGGCGGCCCTGGACGCGGTGGCCGCCAACTCCGACCGCGCGCTGCGCGAGCTCCAGGCGGCCCGGGACGAGGTCAGCGCCACCAAGCAGGCCCTGGACGTCGAGATCCAGGAGCAACGCAAGCAGGTGGCCGTGATGGCCAAGCGCAAGGATCAGGCCGAGCGGGCGTTGACCGTGGCCATCGAGCGGGACGAGGCGGCCGAACGGGCCAGGGCCGCCGAGCGGGCCGCCCGGTCACCGTCGCGCAGCAGCGGGTCGAGCCCCACCGCCGAGCCCGCCCCCCGCAACTCCGACGGATCGTGGCCCTCGGAGTCGTGCAGCGTCAACGACCCGACCCCGGCCAACGGCTGCATCACCCCACGCACCCTGCACGCGCTGAAGCAGGCCAAGTCGGCCGGCTTCACCCGGTACGTCTCCTGCTACCGCTCCGGCGGCTCAGGCGAGCACCCGAAGGGCCGAGCCTGCGACTTCGCGGCCCAGAAGAACGGCTTCGGCGGGGACGCGACCGGCGGCGACCGGACCTACGGCAACAACCTGGCGGCGTACTTCGTCAAGAACGCCGACCGGCTCGCGGTGCTCTACGTGATCTGGTACCGGCAGATCTGGCTGCCCAGCAGCGGTTGGAAATCCTACAGCGGCGCCCGGGGTGACCCGTCCAGCGACCACACCAACCACGTGCACCTGTCGGTGTACTGACCTCCTCGTCGCGCCGGGTGAACCGCTCTTCACGAGCGGTTCACCCGGCATTGCGTTTTCCCGTCGGCCGGCGGGGCACCGTCCCTTCGGCGCGCATCGACGCGTCTCCTTGGTTACCGTCGTACCAGGAAGCGGTATTTGTCCGCTAACGGGAGGAACGCCATGAACGAGCGAATCGCCAGACCCGGCGGCGGTACGGACAACGGGGTGCGGTCGTGACCGGCCGCGTCATGATTTTCGCACCGACCCCGCTGCTGACCGTGACCATCGACCAGCCGAGCGACGCGCCTGAACTGCACCTGCACCCGGGCGGGCAGGGTGTGTGGCAGGCCAGGATGGTGCTGTCCCTCGGCGTGGACGTGGTGCTCTGCGCGGCGCTCGGCGGCGAGGTCGGGCAGGTCCTGGAACCGTTGCTGGTCAGCGAGGGAGTCGACCTCAAGGTGGTGGCCCGCGACTCCGGCGGCACCGGCGGGTACGTGCACGACCGCCGCGAGGGGACCCGTCGGGAGATCGTAGACGTCATCGGCCAGCCGTTGAGCCGGCACGAGCTGGACGAGTTGTACAACCTCGCGCTCGGTGAGGGCCTCCGCGCGCCGGTGAGCGTGTTGAGCGGGCCGAACCATCCGTCCCTGGTCCCCGCGGACCTCTACCGGCGCTTCGCCGCCGATCTCGGCGCCAACGGTGGCCGGGTGGTGGTGGACCTCTGCGGCGAGCACCTCGCGGCCGTCCTGGAGAGCGGCGTCTTCTTCCTCAAGGTGAGCCACGAGGAGCTGATCGCCGACCGGCGGGCCGACGGCGACGACGAGGAACAACTCACCCGCGCGATGTACGACCTGCACGCCTCCGGTGCCGAGAACGTGGTGGTCAGCCGGGCCGACAAGCCCGCGTTGGCGCTGGTAGACGGCGAGGTGTTCGAGGTGCGGATGCCACGACTGGAGGCCGCCGATCCGCGCGGGGCGGGCGACTCGATGACCGCCGGGGTGGCCGCCGTGGTGGCCCAGGGCGGCGATGTCCGCACGGCGATCCGAACCGGCGCGGCGGCCGGCGCGCTCAACGTCACCCGACACGGCCTCGGCACCGGCCGCCTCGACTCGATCAACGGCCTCGTCGACCGGGTCCGGTTGGAACCGGCGGGCGGCCGTCCCCAGGAGCGGACCACCCCCGACGAACTGGCACAACGGGCGGGTGGCTGATGACGCTACGGGTGCTGATCACCAACGACGACGGGATCGCCGCGCCGGGCATCCAGGCGCTGGCCCGGGCCGCCGTCGACCGGGGCCTGGATGTGGTGGTGGCTGCCCCGCTGGAGGAGGCGAGCGGCACCAGCGCCGCGATGAGCGCCGTGGAGCAGGACGGGCACGTGGTGGTCCGCGAGCATCCGTTGCCGGAACTCGACGGGGTGCCGGCGTTCGGCGTCGGTGGCTCGCCCGGGTTCATCGCGCTCATCGCCGTACACGGCGCTTTCGGACCGCCGCCGTCGGTGCTGCTGTCGGGAATCAACCGGGGCGCCAACGCGGGGCGCGCGGTGCTGCACTCCGGCACGGTCGGGGCCGCCTTCACCGCCGCGGCGAACGGCTGCCGGGCGATGGCGGTGTCGCTGGACGTGCTCTCGGCCGGTGAGGCCACCGCGGCCAGCGGAGGTGCCGCGGTGGCGGCTGCCGCCCGGGTACGCGACGCCGAACGGAACTGGGCCACCGCCGCCCGCGTCGCCCTGGATCTGCTGCCCCGGCTGACCGCCGCACCGACGGAGAGCGTGCTCAACGTCAACGCGCCGGATCTACCGCTGGGTCGGCTGCGCGGGGTACGCCAGGCCACCCTGGCGACTTTCGGCCAGGTGCAGATGACCGTGGCCGAGTCCGGGCACGGCTTCGTGCGCACCTCGTTGGAGGAGCCGGGACAGGCGGTACAGCCCGGCACAGATCTGGCTCTGCTCGCCGACGGCTATGCCTCGGTGACCGCGGTGCGGGCGGTCACCGAGGCGGCCGACGTGGATCTGTCCGGCCTCGACGGGGAGTGACCAGGGCCCTGCGGTCGTCGCGGCGGTCAGGCGCCCGGGAGCACTTCGGGCGCCGTGGCCGCCCCGGCGTAGTAGGGCTCGGGCGCGCCGAAGAGACCGAGCAGGCCGGTCACCCAGAGTTGCCGGTGCACGAACCGGCTCGGCTCGGTGACGACCAGCTTCACCCCGCTGACCTCGGCGGTCTGGAATCCGGCGACCATCGCGCTGATGCCCACCGAGTCGATGAAGGTGACCAGCCGCATGTTGAGCTCGATCCGGGCCGGCCGCCCCTTGGCCAGCACCTCGGCGATTGCCTCTTTCACCTCGTACGCGGTGTCGACGTCGATCTCGCCCCGAGGGACGATCTCGATGACACCACCGGGCCGAACCGTCTGCAGGATCGACAGGCTCACGCGAGCACCTCCACTCGCCCGTACGACGGGCGCCTCATCAGTACGCGGGCCGCGACCGACAGTATTCCTTCAAGCACCTCGGTCGCCACCCCTCGGGATGAGCAATTCACGGATCCGGGCACGACAAATCACCCACATCCGAACTTTATTGGCCTTATCACTCAGCGTTCGGCTGCCGCCGACGCCGCCGAACCAGCGTAGCGGGCCGACGCCATCCCCGTCGTTTTCCAGCACTGCCGGCGTGCCCACGAGCACCGGCCCTGACCTGCGCTGGACGCGCGACGGTGGCACGGTGTGCCTAGCATCACGGGTGACCCCTATGACGGGAGGACGACATCATGCTCCGCAGACTCGCCGCGCTCGCCGGTGTCAGTGCCCTACTAGCCCTCGTACTGGCCTGCGGGTTCGGCGGCGGTGACGGTGACGACGACGATGACGATGACGACGACTTCGCCCGCGCCGCGGTGGTGGCGGTCGTCGTCCGCTGACCCCACCCGGTGCGGCGAACCGGGCGCGGCCTGAACCACGCCCGGGGACGCACCTGCCCTTCCGGTCGGGGCGGGTGGTTCGATGGTTTGCGTCCGGGTCGGTGTGGGCACAGCCTCTCGATGCGAACCGCCACCGGCCGGACAACGCCGCCGACAGCTGATGCGTGCACCGGCTCCGGCACTGTCGAGGAGGGAACCACATGTTCGGAACACATCTGCTGGAGCGCCGCAGCAAGCCGGAGCGGATCGCGGACCAGGCGTGGCAACACCTCGTCTCGGCGGTGAACAACGCCGGCGACAGCATCCGCGACTCCGCCCGTACCGCCCGCCACAGCTCCGCCGGTTTCGCCGGCGACGCCGGTGACCTGGTCGAGTCGGCCGCCGAGGAGGCGCGTCACCGGGCCAGCCGCGCCTTCGACGCACTCGCCGGACGCCGCCCGGCGCTGCCGTGGACGTTGCTGATCGGCGCCGCCCTGGTCGGTGCCGCGGTCGGTTGGGCCGCCGGTACCGCCGCACGCGCCGCCGGCAGCCGTGACCGGGCACTGGAGGACATCGAGTTCGTCGACGTGAACCGACCCGACTCCCCCGCCGACCCGACCGATCCCGTCAGCTGACGGTCTCCGCGACGACGGGCCCCACCGACCGAGGCGGTCGGGCGGGGCCCGTCGTCGCGGTCACCCTTGCACCCGCCGGCACCTTCCGAGCAGCGCCGGTCAGGGCTGCCGACCTCGTCCGATCCGGGTGAGGCCAATTCACCCGGATGGTCACCAGGCTCGGTCGCGGCGGACCTGGCGTGCCGGACCCGCCGACCGGCACCTAGCGTGCCGGCTCGCCGGTCCGCGCCAGCACGGTGAGAAGGGAGCGACCGATGGCCAGCATCTCGACGATCAACCGCACCGACCAGGACATCCAGTCCGCGGTGCTGGACGAACTCGACTGGGAGCCCCGGGTCCGGCCGCACGAGATCGGGGTGACCGTCACCGAGGGCGTGGTCACGCTGACCGGGCGGGTGGACAGCTACGCCAAGAAGTGGGCGGCCGAGCGCGCCGCGCACCGGGTCGCTCAGGTGCGGGCGGTGGCCAACGACCTGGCGGTGCGACTGGTGACCGGCGCCGAACGCACCGACCCGGAGATCGCCGCCGCGGTCCAGCACGCCCTCCAGTGGCAGGCGTTCGTGCCGGTCGACGCGCTCGACGTCACGGTTTCCCAGGGCTGGGTCACCCTGCACGGCGAGGTCGAGTGGGAGTACCAGCGCCGCGCCGCCGAACAGGCCGTCGGCCAACTGAAGGGCGTACTCGGGGTCAGCAACGGCATGAGCGTCCGGCCGTCGGTACGCCCGGACGGCGCCCTGCTGGCCCGGCGCATCGTCGACGCGCTGGCCCGAAACCGGGCCACCGACGCGGAACAGGTGACGGTACGCGTACACGGCGACACGGTGCTGCTCGGCGGACTGGTGCACTCGATGCCCGAACGCGCCGAGGTGGAGCGGGTCGTCTGGTCCGCCCCCGGCATCCGTGAGGTGCAGAACCACATCGCGGTCGCCCCGGTGCTCCGCTGAGTCGCCGGAACCACCCGGGTCGGGTGAGTCGCGCTCACCCGACCCGGTCCGAGGCTGGGGGGTATGACCGATCAGCTGACCACACCCCTACAGGTCACTGCGCGACTCCGTACACCCGTCACCGAGCACGACCACATCCGTGGTCCGCTGGACGCGCCGGTGACGATCGTCGAGTACGGCGACTTCCAGTGCCCCTTCTGCGGCCTCGCCCACGCCAATCTGACGGAGGCGCTGCGGCAGCGCGCCGACACCGTCCGCCACGTCTACCGTCACTTCCCAATCACCAACATCCACCCGTACGCCGAACGGGCCGCCGAGGCCGCGGAGGCCGCCGGGCGGCGGGGTCAGTTCTGGGAGATGCACGACTGGCTCTACGAGCACCAGGACCAGTTGGATCCGGTGCACCTGACGCTCGGTGTCGAACAGCTCGGCCTGCCGGTCCACGAGGTGGAGGCGGAGATCGGACGGCACGCCCACGGCGACCGGATCCGACACGACTTCGTCGGCGCCATCCGCAGCGGGGTCGACGCCACCCCGACCCTCTTCATCAACGACATCCGCCACAACGGCGACTTCGCCCCACCCACCCTCCTCACCGCCATCGACACCGCCAACCCCTGAGCCCTCGTTGATCATGAAGTTGTTGTGCCCCGCCGCGGGGTGGCGCGACAACAACTTCATGATCAACGCGAAGGAGGGCGGGTGGGGGTGGGCTGGTCAGATTAGGTGGAGTTGGCGGGCGCGGCGGACGGCGTCGCGACGGCGGGTGGCGTCGAGCTTGCGGTAGATGTTGCGGACATGGGTCTTGACCGTGTTGACGGAGACCGACAGTTCGGCGGCGATCTCCACGTTGGACAGGATGCTCTGGAGGTAGCGCAGGATCGTCAGCTCCCGCTCGGTGAGCGGCTCGTCCAACGGCGGCACCGCCGCGTCGGGAGTGCCCGTGGCGACCGCACCGGGCGGTGCGTCGACCGCGCGTACCAGGTCACTCACCAGTGGCCAGTGGGCAGTGCCGGAGTCGAGGTGGGCGGTGAGCAGTTCCCGCAGTCCCGGCTCGGCCTGCCGGAACGGGCGACGGTAATCCTCCGGTGCGGCCAGGTCGAGCGCCTGCTCCAGCAGCCGGCCCGCCCGACGGTCGTCACCGGCGCGGATGGCCAGCACCGTGGCCAGCAGCGCGGCGTCGAGGCGTACCGGCAGCGGCCAGTCGGCCGCCGGTGCGGCGGTCCAGTCCGGCAGCAGACGGTCGGCGGCAGGTGGGTCACCGGCCCGCAGTTCGGTCCGGGCCGCCGCGACGGCCAGCGCCGCCGCCGCCGCACCTGTCGTCGGACCGGACGACGGCTCACCGGCCAGTTCCCGGGCGGTCTGCACATCGCCCCGCGCGCTGTGCAGATCCAGTTCGGCGGCGCGCAGCCACGAACCCAGCTCACCGCCGCGTGTACCCCACCCGGTGCGGGCCTCCACCAGCAGCCGGTGGCCGACACTCGGCTCCCCTTCGTCGAGGCGCAGGTAGGCGCGGCACCAACCGGCCACCGCGACGGGCACCGGTTCCGCTCCAGCCGGCGCGGCCAGGCCCAGGTGCGCCTCGGCCTCCGCCGGCTGGTTCCGGTGCAGCGCCACGACGGCCAGCGCCAGATGCGCGTACCCGCAGTCGAGCAACGCCGCCCAGCCCTGACCGGACGGCAGAGCCAACGCCGCCCGGGCCATTTCCTCGGCGGCGCGCAGCTGTCCACGCAGCGCCGCCACCAGGGACCACCGGCTGGCGCAGACCAGTTCGGTGCGCGGACGTGCCGCCTCCCGGGCGGCCGCCAGCGCTTCGGCGAAGCCGCTCGCCGCCCCGGTCAGGTCGCCGTCGTCGAACACCAGTAGGGCGAGCGCGGTGCCGGCCACGGCCCGCACGTCGGCGTCCTCACCGGCGTGGGCGGCCCGTGGGTCGCCGGTCGGGTGTCCACCGTCCGTGGCGAGCAGGCGGGCGGCGGCGTCGCGTACGGGCTGCGGGTCGCCGGCCAGTCGGGCCAGGGTGAGTTCGACCGCGGCGACCAGCCGGTCGAACCGGGACCGACGCGGTTGCGGCAGCCGGCGGGTGTGCCCGCCGGCCAGCCGCAGGAAAGCCT
This sequence comes from Verrucosispora sp. WMMD573, assembly GCF_027497175.1. Classification (NCBI taxonomy): domain Bacteria; kingdom Bacillati; phylum Actinomycetota; class Actinomycetes; order Micromonosporales; family Micromonosporaceae; genus Micromonospora; species Verrucosispora sp. WMMD573. The sequence goes on from NZ_CP114901.1 coordinate 6,291,608, forward strand.
CGGCCGCCCCGGTGTCGCCGCCGAGGGCCCGTTCGGCGGCGCAGGCCAGCGCGAGTTCCGGGTCGCGTTCCACCGCCTCCGGCGGGGGTGGCGCGGGCACCGGCCCGCCGCCGGCCGGTCGCTCGTAGGGCACCAGTTCCGGCCACCGGACCACGAACAGATCGGTGGCGGAGGTCCAGTCACCGGCGGCGAGCGCGTGACGCAACGCGGCCGCCGGTCGGCCGTTGCCGGCGTACCATCCGGCCGCCCGCAGGTGCAGGTCGCGCAGCTCCGCCGGGGGCAGCCGGACCAGTTCGCGGTGCAGCAGGTCGGCCAGCAGCGGATGGCACCGATACCACACCGGCCGGCTGCCGTCGTGGTGGAGCAGACCGTTGTCGTGGGCGATAGCGCGCAGGCGCTCCTCGGCGTCCGCGTCCCCACTGAGCGCGGCGGCCAGGCCGGCGCAGACGGCATCGACGACCGCCGCACGGCGCAGCAACTCACGGTCCGTCGACTCCAGCCCGGCCAGCGGCTCCGCTCGCAGGTAGCCGGCGATCTCCGGCTGGTCGGCGCCGAGTTCGCCGATCCAGCGTTCCGGATCCGGCTGGTCGCGCAGGGCGAGGGCGGCGATCCGCAGCACGGCCGCCCATCCCCCGGTCAGCTGCCGCAGCCGGGCCACCGCGGCGGCCGGCACCGCCACCCCGTGCGCGGTGAGCAGGTCGGCGGTCTCGTCGCCGGTGAACGCCAGGTCGTCCGGGCCGATGTCGGTCAACTCCCCGGCCAGTCGCAGCCGGTGCACCGCCAGCGGCGGACCGGTCCGTCCGGCCGCCACCAGCCGTAGCCGCTGCTCGCTGTGGCGCAGCAGGAACTCCAGACCGGCCAGCGCCGCCGGTTCGGTGATCCGGTGCAGGTCGTCCACGATCAGCACCACCGGCCGTTCCCGGGCGGCGAGGGCGGCGGCGACGATCTCCAACTCGTCCGGTCGCGGTGCCCGGTCGGGCAGCGGTGTCTGCGCCGGATCCACGACCGCGCGCAACGCGGCACCCAGATACGACCAGAGGCGGTCCGGGTCGTCACCCGCCTCGACCGACACCCAGGCCGGCGCCGGGGCCTGCGGTTCGGCCTCCTGCCGCGTCCGTCGCCAGGTGGCCAACAGCGTGGTCTTACCCCAGCCGGCGGGGGCCCGCAGCAGAGTGACCGGGCGGGTCACCGCCTCGTCGAGCAACCGGGCCAGCCGGGGCCGCAGCACCATCGCTTCTCCCGGCGCGGCGGGCGCGAGGCGGGAAGCCAGCAGGGGTGGGCCGCCCGGTGCGCGGACCGCCACGTCGGCCCGGACGGTGCTGCGGTCATCCGGCATCCGGCCCACCCCCACGGACGCGTGCTCCCTCCCCCGGTCCTGCGGCGGGCGGTTACCCGGCCCTCGCCGGTTCACCCCTTCTGGGGGAACCGGGTTCACCCGGCCCGCGGCGAGGCTGGCGATGAGCTGGGCAGACGCGTCGCGAATCCGCACCCACCGACGCCGTTCGGCGGGACGGAACACCCGGTGCGCAAGCGGGAGCGGAGGTACGAGTGGGACAGGTCGGGACTGTTGTCGCGGTGGCCGGCGCCCTCGGCGTGACGGTTGCCAGGGCCGCACGCACCGCTGTCACCCGGCGGCGGACCCGGCACGCTCGATACCCGGGAGGTTGGCAGGTGGTGACGGTCGACCGGCCGCCGGAGCAGGTGCTGCCCACCGGGGCCTGGCCGGTGCCGCTCCGCCGCCTCGACGGTGCCGTCGAGGTCGCGGTGGCGCGCGCGCCGGGTGGCCGGGGTACCGAACTGGCGGCCCGGCCACGGCCGCACGCGGCCTGGCCCGGGCTCGCCGCGCACCTGCTCGGCGACGATCCCGGCCTGCTGGTACGGCAGGCGTTGTGGCAGGTCAAACAGCTCGCCGAGACCGGCGAGGTGCTGCGCGTCGACCGGACACCCGGCGAGCGCGGGCCGGTGGCGTCGACCCACAGCTTCCCGTCGCGAACGGACGGGCCGCCACGGTGAGAGCGCTGTGCTGGACCACCGGTGGCGAGTTGGCCGTCCGCCAGGTGCCCGATCCGGAGCTGCGTAACGACCACGACGTGATCGTCCGGGTGCGGCGCAGCGCCACCTGCGGTGCCGACCTGCCGCTGCTCACCGGGCAGGCGCCGGGCCTGGCCGCAGGTGACGTGCTCGGCCACGAGTTCCTCGGCGACGTGGTCGAGGCCGGCCCCGGCGTACGCCGGCACCGGATCGGCGACCGGGTGGTGGTAGGCGCGTCGGTGGCCTGCGGCGCCTGCTGGTACTGCCGGCACGGGCTCCCCTCGTGCTGCGACAACGGCAGCAGCGACCCGACCGCGAGCGAGGCGGAGTGGGGGCACCCGGTGGCGGGTTGCTTCGGCCAGCCCCGGGCCGCAGGTGGTTTCGCCGGCAGCCACGCCGAGTACGTCCGGGTGCCGTACGCCGACGTCGGGGCGTTTCCGGTGCCGGAGTCCGTCGGCGACGACCGGGCCGTGTTCGCCTCGGACGCCGCACCGGCCGGCTGGCTGGGTGCCGAGGGAGGCGAGGTGCAGCCCGGTGACGTGGTGGCGGTGTGGGGCGCGGGTGCGGTCGGTCAGCTGGCCGCCCGGGCCGCCTGGCTGCTCGGCGCCGAGCGGGTGGTCATCGTCGACCGGCACCCCACGCGGCTGCTGCTGGCGCGCCAGCACGTCGGCGCAGAGACCATCGACCGGCGGGACACCGATGTCGCGGAGCAGTTGCGGGAGTTCAGTGGTGGGCGGGGACCCGACGTGTGCGTCGAGGCGGTCGGCGGCCCGGCGGGGGAACACCGCTCACTCGCCGACCGGTTCACCGGCCGCGCTCGGGTGCCGGAGGCGGTCCGGGAGGCAGTGTACGCCTGCCGCAAGGGTGGCAGCGTCTTCGTCCTCAACGGCGGCGTCCGGCATGTCGACGCCTTTCCGGCCGGCGTCGTCGTGCACAAGGGACTGACCGTGCGCGGGGGACGCCAGCACGGCCAGCGGCACATCCCGATGCTGCTGGACCGGATGGCCCGCGACGAGCTGCGTACCGAGCACCTGGCCACGCACCACTTCCCGCTGGAGCGGGCCGCAGAGGGTTACGCCCTGTTCCGGGACCGGCCCGAGGAGTGCCTCCGCGCCGTGTTCACTCCGCACTGACCGGCAACGGGCGGATCGGCGGTGGCGGTGGCATGATCGCGGGATGGCTGCCCAACGGTCGTACGACGTGGTGTTGTTCGGGGCGACCGGGTTCACCGGTGGGCTCACCGCCCGCTACCTGGCCCGGCACGCGCCGCCGGGGCTGAGCTGGGCGATCGCCGGCCGCAACCCCGACAAGCTGGCCGCGGTCCGCGACCAGGTGGCCACCATCGATCCGGCGCTGGCCGGGTTGCCGCTGCTCACCGCCGACGTCACCGACCCTGCCTCGTTGCGTGCGGTGGCCGCCGACGCCCGGGTGGTGGCCAGCACCGTGGGTCCGTACGTGCACCACGGCGAACCGCTGGTGGCCGCCTGCGCCGCCGCCGGCACCGACTACCTCGACATCACCGGCGAACCGGAGTTCGTCGACCGGATGTATCTGCGCCATCACGCCGAGGCGGTGCGCACCGGCGCCCGGCTCGTGCACGCCTGCGGCTTCGACTCGATCCCGCACGACCTCGGTGTCTGGTTCACGATCAAGCAACTGCCCGCCGACGCCGCGATCACCGTGGACGGGTACGTGCGGGCGGGCGGCCGGTTCTCCGCCGGCACGTACCACTCGGCGCTGACCGCCTTCTCGCGTACCGCCGAGGCGTCGCGGGCGGCCCGCGAACGCCGCGCCGCCGAGCCTCGCCCGACCGACCGGCGGGTCCGGGCCGTGCCGGGCAGGCTGGCCCGATCGCGGGACCTGCCGGTCTGGGCGGTGCCGCTGCCGACCATCGACCCGCAGGTGGTCCGCCGCTCGGCGGCGGCCCGCCCCGAGTATGGTCCGGATTTCCGGTACCGGCACTTTGCGGCCGTACGGCGGCTGCCGACGGTGCTGGCCGCCGGTGCGGGGCTCGGTGCCGTGGTCGGGCTGGTGAAGCTGCCGCCGACCCGGCGCTGGCTGCTCGGCCGGCTCGCCTCCGGGCAGGGCCCCAGCGCCGAGCAGCGGACGAAGTCGTGGTTCACGGTTCGTTTCGTCGGCGTCGGCGACGGCCGTCGCGTGGTGACGGAGGTGGCCGGTGGCGACCCCGGCTACGACGAGACCGCGAAGATGCTCGCCGAGTCGGCGCTCTGTCTGGCCTGCGACGACCTGCCGGCCACCGCCGGTCAGGTCACGCCGGTCACCGCGATGGGCGACGCGCTGCTGCACCGACTCACCGCTGCCGGCATCACCTTCCGGGTGCTGAAGGAGGAGCCGGTGGCTTGACCCTCGACCAGGTCGAGGGGGCAGGATCGGGTCGTGAACAGTGACCTGCGCAGCATCGGCGAGCTGGCTCGGGCCAGCGGGCTGACGGTGAGCGCGCTGCGGTTCTACGACGCCGCCGGGGTGCTGGTCCCGGCCCTGGTCGACCCGGTCACCGGATACCGGTGGTACGCCGAGGATCAGGTGGCGTCGGCCCGGCTGGTGGCCGGGCTACGTCGGATCGGCCTGCCGGTCGCCGAGATCGCCCGAGCGGTACGCGCGGAACCCCCGATGGTGCACCGGCTGCTCGACGCGCACCTGGGGCGGCTGGCCGACGGACTGGCCGAGGCGCGCCGCGAGGCGGACCGGATCCGCCGCCTGCTCGCCGCCGACCAACCCCCGTCGGCCACTCGACTCGCTCTGACCGGGCATGAGCTGTCCGCCGCCGTGGACGCCGTCCGGTTCGCGGTCGGCTCCGACCCGACGCTGCCGGGGTTGGCGGGCGTGCTGCTCGACGTGACCGACGAGGGCGTGCGGCTGGTGGCGACCGACCGGCACCGGCTGGCGGTGGCGACGGCCGGTGCGACGGTGCGCGGTCCGGCGGTGCGTGCGCTGCTGCCGGTGGCCGCGGTCGACCGGCTGCGTCGGTTGTCCGGCGCGGCGGCCACCGGCGAGGTGCGGCTGACCCTGGTCGGACGACAGGCCGTCGCCGACGTAGCCGGGCGTCGGCTGCGGGTGACGACCCTGCCGTACGACTTTCCGGACTACCGCCCCCTGCTGCCGGCAGCGACCGGCGGGCCGGCCCGCCGGGTGCCGGTGGACGCGCCGTGGCTGGTCGCCGCGCTACGGTCGGGAACCCCGACGGTGACCCGAGAACATGCGGGTGGCCCTCTGCCGGTGACCGTGCTGGGGCTGGGCGGTGGGGACGCACTACGTCTGCTCGGCCCGGACGAACTGGCCGACGACCCGGCCGGTCGGGCCGACGCCGAACTGCGGGTCGGCGTCAACGGGGGATACCTGCTCGACGCACTGCGCGCGGCGGGCGATGGGCGCCTGGTGCTGGAGCTGGACGGCCCGGTCACCCCGCTCGCGATTCGCCGGCCCGACGATCCGGCGGCCTTCTCCATCCTGATGCCGATCCGGCTCTGACCGGGGCGACCGTCCGTCCGGCTCGGACGTCGGAGACCGCCGGTCCGGGGTGGTTCGGGTGCGGGAGGCGGGGCGATTCGGGCGCGACGGTAGCATCTGGAGGTCCACCCGAGCCCGGACGGAGGCGTACGGAGCAGCATGCTCGACATGGAGTTGATCCGGAAGGATCGCGACGCGGTGGCGGCCGCGCTGGCGAAGCGGCTCGACGCCGCCGAGGTCGACCGGGCGCTGGACGATATCCAGCAGCTCGACCGGGAGCGCCGCCGGCTGATCAGTGAGATCGACGGGGAGCGTCAGCGCCGCAAGGCCGAGGCGCGGGCGTACGCGCAGGCGAAGCGGGCCGGTGTCGAACCGCAGGTCACCTCCGACGACGGCCGGAAGCAGGTCGCCGAGCTGGAAGCGGAACTCGACGAGGTGCAGACGCGGCTGCGTACCACCATGAGCGAGTTGCCCAACCTACCCGCCGAGGACGTGCTGCCCGGCGGCAAGGAGGCCAACCGGGTGGTGAAGACCTTCGGTGCGCCACCCGCCATCGAGAAGGTCCGCGACCATGTCGAGCTGAGCCGGATGCTGGGTCTGGTCGACCACGAACGCGGCGTCAAGCTCGGCGGCTCCGGCTTCTGGATGTACACCGGGCTGGGCGCCCGGCTGGAGTGGGCGCTGATCAACTGGCTGATCGAGCGGAACATCGAGGCCGGGTACGAGTTCCTCCTGCCGCCGCACCTGCTGCTGGACAGCGCCGGCTTCGCCGCCGGCCAGTTCCCCAAGTTCTACGACGACGTCTATCACCTGGACAAGCAGTCCGCGCCGCGCGGGCAGTTCCTGCTGCCCACGGCGGAGACGGCGATCCTCGGCGCGTACCAGGACGAGATCCTGGAGACCGCGAAGCTGCCGCTCAAGGTGTTCGCGTACACCCCGTGCTACCGGCGCGAGGCGGCCGGCTCGCACTCCGACGAGCGAGGCACCGTGCGGGGTCACCAGTTCAACAAGGTGGAGATCTTCCAGTTCACCCTGCCAGAGCAGGCCGCCGCGGCGCTGGAGCAGATGGTCAGCCACGCGGAGAGCCTGGTCGAGGGGTTGGGTCTGCACTACCAGCGCAGCCTGCTCGCGGCCGGTGACTCCAGCGCGTCGATGCGCAAGACCCTCGACATCGAGGTGTGGATGCCCAGCACGGGCAAGTACAAGGAGGTCTCGTCGGTCTCCTGGGGCGGTGACTACCAGGCCCGCCGGGCGGCGATCCGCTATCGTGAGCCGGGCGGCAAGCAGACCCGCTTCGTACACACCCTCAACGGCTCCGCCCTGGCCACCAGCCGCCTCCTCCCGGCCATCCTGGAACAGTTCCAGCAGCCCGACGGCTCGGTCCTGGTCCCCGAAGTCCTCCGCCCCCGCCTCAACACCGACCGCCTAACCCCTTAACCCACTCGTGTTGATCATGAGGTTAGCGGCAGTTTCAGAGATCAATAATGCCGCTAACCTCATGATCAACGGGACGGGGCAAGGGGGGCAGGCAAGGGGGCGGGGCGTCAGGCGGCCAGGGCGGTTACTCGGCGGGTGAGGTCCTCGCCGTCGAGCCAACCCTGGTGGATGATCCGGCCGTCGCGGTCGATGATGACGAAGGTGCTCTGCTCGACGACCTCGAAGCGCCGCCAGATCGCCCCCGCGTGGTCCTCGATCTGCGGCATCGGGCCCAGCTCGAACTCGGTGACGAAGTCGGTCATCGCCTTGCGTTCACCGAGCCCGGCGACGCCGATGATCGGCACGGTCTCCCGGAAGCCGGGCTCGATCTCGGCGATCGTCCACGCCTGGCTGGCGCAGGTGGCACACCACGGCGCCCAGAACCAGAGCACCACCGGTCGGCCGGCCAGGGTGGCGGCGTCGAAGGCCACGCCGTCCAGGGTGGTGCCGGTGAACCGCAAGGTGTCCGGCACCGGGCTGACCGACCCGGTCGACGGGGACGAGGCGGACGCCGAGCCACCCGCCTGCGGGGCCGCCTCGGCGTCCGGACCGGTGCCGCATCCGGCGGTGGCCAGCACGGCTGCGAGCAGAGCGGCGGTGACCGCCCCGGCGGACCCTCTCGTCGTCGAAAGCGATCCCATCCGCGTCTCCTTCGGTTCGCGCGCCCCCGCCCGGGCGGCCGCACCGCCCCGGTCGGCGGCTCAGGCCTCGGTCAACCGCAGCGCCAGCGCGGGGCAGACCTTCACCGCCTTCACCGCGCCCTCCCGCAGCCAGGTCGGTACGGGGGTGGGCGGGAAGGCGGGGTATCCGTTCTGGTCCAGCCGGATGAAGTCCGGCACCACGTGGGCGCAGAGACCGTGCCCGTCGCAGCGGGACCAGTCCAGGACCAGCTTCTGCGGGTCGGGGTCGGGAGCGCCGGGCAGACCCATCATGCCCTTGACCCGCCGTCCGCAGCCCTCGCCGGTGGTGTGCTTCTTCAGGTCGTCGGCGAAGACCTCCATCGCCGAGAGCGCGAAGCGGGACGTACCGTCGGGGTGGCTGCACGCGCCGCGCCCCTTGACGTCGCCGGCGGCGGCCCGGACGACCTCGACCGGCGCGCTGCCGGAAACCGCCAGATCGACGGCGCGGGCCAGGTCGGGCAGACCCCGCTTGCACGGGCCGCACTGCCCGGCCGACTCGCCGGCCAGGTAACGGACCACCTGCGCCGCCTCGCCGAGTGGGCAGGTGTCGTTGGCCAGCGGGACGATGATGCCGGCGCCGAGCGTGCCGCCGACCGCGGCGAGCCCCTTGCGGGAGACCTCGGCCTGCTCCGCCGCCTCCCTCGTGATCCACTTGCCGTGGTAGCCGCCCATGAGGATGCCGGGACCGTCCGGCACCTCGCACAGTTCGAGGATCTCGGCCAGCGGGGTGCCGGCCGC